>JBIJDZ010000020.1:0-30682 GCA_044343805.1 Chthoniobacterales bacterium
GGCGCCAATCGAGCGAGACGGCCACGCGATCGACTTTGACCTCGTTATTGTCCGGCAGGTTGGCCGCCCGCATTTCGACGCCGTCCAACACCAGCCCCTCGAGCAAGCTCAGGCGCATGCGGGAGAACTCCAGCTGCAGGCCGGCTCGCTGCGCTGCTTCGATGATGGGGGGGAAAAAAGTGCGGGGCAGTCCGGCGAATTGCAGCCAGAGCAACATTCCCGGGACAATCCCAAAAGCAAACACCTGCACGATACGCAGCAGCGTTTTGAGCGTATGGTGGGTGAATATGCGCCAAGACATCCGCGTGCAAACTAACAATGCCCGGCCTGCTTGTCAGGTGCGGCGCATAAAAAGCAGGCGCAGGCTGTTGAGCACCACGACGAGCGTGCTCCCCTCGTGGGCGGCGACACCCAGCGCCAGCGGCAGGGGAAAAGCGAAGGTGGCCAGCACCATCACGCCCACGGTCCCCAAGGCGACGAACATGTTCTGGTGAATGACACGGCGCGCGCGGGTGCTCAAGTCGAGCGCGAGGAGGAAGTTCTCCAGACGGTCGTTCATCAAGACAACCTCGGCTTGCTCCAGCGCGGCGTCCGAGCCTCGCGCCCCCATGGCCACCCCGATGTCGGCGGCGGCCAGGCAAGGGGCATCGTTGACCCCGTCGCCGATCATGGCGACACGGAATTTGCCGCCGTCTTTCAATTCCTCGATCGCCGCGACTTTGTCCTGCGGCAAAAGCCCGGCGCGCACTTCGTCCACCCCGGCCGCCAGGCCCATTTCCGTCGCGGGATGCAGGCGATCGCCCGTGAGCATGACGGTGCGGATCGACCGCCGGCGCAACTGGGCCAGCAGCGCGGCGCTTTCCGGGCGCAATTCATCGCGGAAGCGCAGGCATCCGAGGAGATCCTGGCCCGCCACCCACACCTCGGCGGCATCGGCCGAGTGGGTGATCTCCGGCCAGTCTTCCCCAGTTTCTTGGGCCACGAAGTCCCGGCTTCCCAGGGCGCACGGGTGCCCGTCGAGACGGGCGCGCACGCCGCGGCCGGGCAGGGTTTCATGATTTTCGACGCCGTCTGCGTTGATGCCGCGCTGCACGCCGAGCCGGCGGATAGCGCGGGAGAGAGGATGCGCCGAATGGCGAGCCAACGCATAGGCCAAGGCCAAAAGCGAGGCCTCTTCACCGCGGATTACATCAATGCCGGCCAGTGACAATTGCCCCGAGGTGAGGGTGCCGGTCTTGTCGAGGGCGACAACTTTGATCAGCGCGAGATTTTCGATCGGGGCACCGCCGCGGAAAAGGATGCCGCGCCGGGCCCCGGCGGCGATGGCGGAAAGAATCCCCGACGGCACGGAGAGAACGAGCGCGCAGGGCGAGGCCACCACCAGAAGCGTCATGGCACGGTAAAAAGCGCTGGGTGTCGCGCCCGTGCTCTCGAACGGCGGCAAGCCGAAGACCAGCCACCAGACAAAAAACATCAGCGTGCAAGCCGAGAGGATGGACCAGGTGTAGGTCGTGCCGAACCGGTCGGTGAAATTTTGCGACGGCGCGCGGAGGGCTTGAGCTTCGCGGATGAGGCGGATGATTTTTTGCAGCGAGCTCTCGGCGGCCGGCCGCAACACCGTGCCTTCGATGACGCCGGAAAGGTTGATGGTTCCAGCCAGGGCCGTGTCGCCGGGAATTTTGGGCACGGGAACGGCCTCGCCGGTAAGATTGGATTCATCGCATTCCGATTGGCCTTTGCTGATGGTGAGATCGACGGGGATTTGCCCGCCGGCGGTCACGCGCACGAGCATGCCGACCTGCAAATCCTCGAGCGGGATCTCGTGTTCTTGGCCCTCCTCGATGACGAGTGCAGTTTTCGGGGCGCCGCGAAGAAGGGCGCCGATTTCGCGGCGGGTGCGTCCCATTGCGTAGTGTTCCATCGCCCCGGAGGCCGAGAACAAGAAGAGCAACAAGGCACCTTCGCGCCAGGCGCCGATGGCCGCAGCGCCGGCCGCGACAGCCAGCATCAGAAAATGAATGTCGAGCTGACCGGATTTGAGCCGCTCCCAGGCATCGACGGCGGCGTCCCATCCGCCGCAAATGTAAGCGAGGATGTAGGCAGTGATCGGTATCCATGCTGCGGCGTGGGCGAGGTCGAGAACCCACCCGGTGAGGCCGAAGACGGCGCATCCCGCAGCCAGCGCGGCCATCGGTTTCCATTCCGTCTCCGAGTGCTCCTCGATGGTTCCTTTCTGACGCGGGGCGTAGGCCGGCCAGACGAGCTTGACCCATTGCCAGAGGGAAATGGCGGTCACGCAGGTGGCCTTGCGGACGAGCGTGGTGCCGAGTTTTTCCGAGACGAGGATGCGGGAATCGCCGGGGAGATTTTCGTTGCGGGCACCGCAAACGGCACACCCTTCGGGCCGGTAGTGTTCGCAGGGCGCATGACTGCCCAGCATTGTTTCCGTAACGCGTTGCGCGAGGCGGCCGTCGCGGTCGCCGCCGAGGGTGGCGATCGAGAGGCGGCGCGAGGAGGGGTTGAAAGCCACGGCCTCAAGCATGGGTTCTTCCTGCAAAAGTCGGGCGATCCGGGCGATCGGACACGGCATGGCGACCTGCTCCGGCTCGGCTGTGCCGCGGGGAAGGATGGTGGCGGCGGTGGACATGCCAAGTTGCAAATTAAGGGTGTTCCCTGCCCGCTGGCAATGGCGCGGTGGGTTTAGGCTTTTTTCGAGGGGAAAGGGATGAGAATTTGCAGAGATGCATCAAGGTGAAGTTGTGGACGCAGAGAGGTTGTCGGCCATCCGCGATCAAATGGACGAGACGGGCCGCCGCTTGGTCCTGACCAACGGATGTTTCGACATTCTGCACGCCGGTCATGTGCGCTATCTCCAGCAGGCGCGCAAACTTGGCGATGCTTTGGCCGTGGCTTTGAATAGCGACCAGTCCGTGCGCGCATTGAAAGGCGAGGGACGTCCGATCAACTGCGAAAGCGACCGGGCGGAGGTGTTGGCCGCGCTGGGGTGTGTGGACTATGTGGTTGTTTTCGAAGGCAAACGCGCCACCGGATTGCTGGGCGCGGTGCGGCCCCATGTTTATGCGAAGGGTGGCGATTACACCCGCGATTCGCTCGACGCCGGTGAACGCCAAGCGCTGGAGGACGCCGGGGCGGAGATCGTCATCCTTCCTCTCGTGCCCGGACGCTCCACGACGTCAGTGTTGGAAAAAATAAAGCAATCATGAGCGCGGGCGACAAACTACGGATCGGGGTTCTTGGCTCCGGCAAGGGCTCAAACCTTGACGCCATTTTGCGGGCGATCCATGACCGTCCGATTTTTGCCGAGGTGAAAGTCATCCTGTCCGATGTGCGTGATGCCGGGATCTTGGATATCGGGAGATCGCACCACGTGCATTCGAAGTATGTGTATCCGGGGGAATCACGGTCGCGTTTGGATGAAGCGAGCGAACGCAACCTGGTGAATGCTTTGCAGGACGAGCATGTCGATCTCGTCGTGCTCGCCGGATTCATGCGGATTGTCGGCCCCGTTTTGCTCGCGGCTTATCCCCGCCGTATCATCAACATCCATCCTTCATTGTTGCCGAAATATCCCGGATTGCGCGCTTGGGAACAGGCATGGCAGGCGGGCGAGGCCGTCTCCGGTTGCACGGTGCACTATGTGGACTCCGGCATCGATACGGGTGAAATCATCGCCCAAGCCGAAGTGGATGTCTTGCCCGGAGATACCGCGGAGACCTTGCACGCCCGCATCCAAGCAGCGGAGCATGTGCTGTATCCCGACGTCATCGAAGACCTCGCCCGCGAAGGTTCTTTTGCGGGATAGACAAAACCGCGGCGGGGGCTTTTTATTGCATCATGACGACAGGACAAGGTTCAGCCGGCAATGTCATCGCCGCGCTGGCCAGTCTTTTGCTTCCCGGGTTGGGCCAATTGGTCCAAGGGCGCTTGCTGGCGGCTCTGCTTTTTTTTGTTTTCGCCGGGGTCGTCTGGTTCATTTCCCTCGGCACTCTCGGCTGGATCATGCATCTCTGGGCGTCGTTGAACGCCGCCTTGTGGAAACCTCGCTGATCTGGGCTAAGTTGATTTTATGAAAACCCTCTCGAATCACATCAACGGCCGGTGGGTTGCAGCGGAGGGCGGTGCCACCCGCGAAATCCTCAATCCGGCCGACAATGCCGTCATCGCTGTGGCCACGGAGAGCTCCGTTGCCGATGCGGAGTCGGCCGTGCAAGCGGCCCGCGAAGCGTTCGACCACGGCCCGTGGGGCCAAACAACCGGGCCGGAGCGTGGGGCCAAACTTTTTGCCTTGGCCGATCTGATCGAAAAACACGCCGAGGAATTGGCGAAATTGGACACGCTCAACAATGGCAAGCCGCTGCGGGAGGCGCGCTTCGACGCCGCCGATGCCGCCGGTTGCTTCCGCTACTACGCGGGCTTGGCCAACAAGCCGCAGGGGCAAACTTACAGCGTCGGTGATCCCAACATGGTCTGCCTGACGGTCCGCGAACCGATCGGCGTATGCGGACAGATTATTCCATGGAACTATCCCTTGCTGATGGCGGCCTGGAAGTTGGCTCCCGCTTTGGCGGCCGGCAACGCGTGCATTTTGAAGCCTTCGGAGATGACCCCTCTTTCTGCCGTGCGTTTGTTCGAGTTGATCGAGGAGGCGGGTTTTCCGCCGGGTGCCGCCAATCTTCTGCTCGGTCCGGGCGATCCGGCCGGTCAAGCGCTGGCGGCGAGCGACCATGTGGACAAAATCGCTTTCACCGGCGGCGGTGTCACAGGCCGCAAAATCATGCATGCAGCTGCCGGTAATCTCAAAAAGATCACCCTCGAACTCGGCGGAAAGAGCCCGAACATTGTTTTCGCCGATGCCGACTTCGAGGCCGCCTTGGAGTTTGCCATGTTCGGCATCTTCGCCGGGCAAGGGGAGGTTTGCAGCGCGGGGTCGCGCCTCCTGCTCGATCGCAAGATTGCTGCCGATTTTCTCCCGCGCTTGGCCGGAGCCTGCGGAAAAATTGTCGTGGGCAACGGCTTGGATGATGACACGGAGATGGGGCCGCTCATTTCCCGGGCCCACATGGAGAAAGTGCTGGCCTACATCCAATCGGGTCTGGATGAAGGCGCGAGACTGCTCTGCGGAGGACGGCGCATCACCAGCGGAGCTTTGGCCAACGGCAACTTCATCGAACCGACGGTCTTCGTCGATGTGCCGCCGGCGGCCCGGATCATGCGCGAAGAAATTTTCGGTCCCGTCCTTGTGGTGGAGCTTTTCGACACCGAAGAGGAAGCCATCACCAAAGCCAATGATACGATTTACGGTCTGGCCGGCGCGGTATTCACCTCCGATGGTGCGAAGGCACAGCGCGTCATCCGCCGGCTGCGCGCCGGAATCACGTGGATCAACACCTACCATCCGACGTTCAACGAGGCCCCGTGGGGCGGATACAAGCAGTCGGGGATGGGACGGGAGCTGGGTACTTACGGCTACGAGGCCTACACCGAGGTGAAACAGATCAATATCAATCTCGCCCCGGGGCGGTTGCACTGGTTCAAAAATCTCTGACTTGCCTGCAACGATGAACCCGATGGTCGAAATCCGCGATGTCACGAAGACCTTCGGCAGCTTCACGGCCTTGGATCATGTCTCGTTGGATATCATGCCCGGCGAGTTCATGACCTTTCTTGGTCCCTCCGGCTGCGGCAAGACCACGTGCCTCCGCTTGATCAGTGGATTCGAGCAGCCGACCAGCGGCAGCGTTTTGATCAATGGCTTGGACGTCACTGCCGACCCGCCCTACAAGCGGGATGTCAACCAAGTGTTCCAAAGCTACGCCCTTTTTCCTCACCTGACCGTGCGGGACAACATCGCCTTCGGACTGCGCATGAAAAAAATGCCTCCGGCCATGATCAAAGAAAAAGTCGAATGGGCCGTGACGATGACCTCTTTGCAGGGCATGGAAGACCGCAAACCGGCGCAGCTTTCCGGCGGCCAGCGCCAGCGCGTCGCCTTGGCCCGGGCCATTGTCTGCGAGCCGAAGGTTCTCCTGCTTGATGAACCGCTTTCGGCTCTCGACGCAAGGTTGCGCGCGCAGATGCGCGTGGAGCTCAAAAAGCTCCAGCGCCGTCTGGGGATCACCTTCGTTTTTGTGACTCACGATCAAGAAGAGGCTTTGACGATGTCCGACCGTGTGGCGGTGATGAATAACGGGCGAATCGAGCAAATCGGGACGGCGACGGAAATCTACCACTATCCGCGCACCGAGTTTGTCGCCGGCTTCATCGGCGAGACAAACATCGTGGAGGCCGAAGTGCTCGCCTCGCGAGACGGCGTGCTGCTTTGCCGCTTGGAGGGGGGGCTGGAGTTGCAGGTCAAAGGCCGTGATCGCCCGCCCGGCGAAAAAATGCTCGTCTCCGTGCGTCCGGAAAAAATCCGCCTGCAAAAATTGCGTCCCGATCATCCGGCTAATGTTTTTGCCAGCCGGGTCAGCAGCGAGGTTTTCAAAGGGGCGGTGGACGATCTCACGGTCACGACCACCGGAGATTTGGAATTGCGGGCGCTTCTCACCAACGAAGGCGTCACCGGTCCCGACTTTCATGAAGGTGACGAGGTCTGGTGCTTTATCCACCCCGATGACATCAACATTTTGACCCGGGATGAAGCTTTGCCGGCTAATGGTGTGACACCCTAAACGGCGCTTGAGGATAAAAGTGGCGGAAACGGGTTCGCTGGGCGGCCTGGCCTGACGCCGTTAGTGGGACAGATGAGATCTGAAGTTCTGCTTGTTTGTGGTTGGTTTTAGTGTTGTTGCGCCTCGCGAACTCCCCCGGCGTTAGATAGCCGGGCGAGCTGTGCGGTCGTGACTCGTTTTATTCGATCCTCCAGCACTCGTGGATGACTCGGCCTCCAGCAGACTACCAAAGAGTATGCGGTTGAGGCACTCATCATGCAGCTTGTCGTGGAAGCTCTCAATGTGACCGTTTTGCCTCGGCTTCGCGCGGTTCCCACGAACTTCCCAGAGTGATGTCCATCGTCTTGATCTACGCCTTTTGCATCGAGTCTTGGATCTGGCAGCTGCCGGTCTCGACACTCGCTGGCGATTTTTGACCAGTTTTACAGGTCAGAAGCGTGGTGGTCTCTGTAGATTTGTTAAGAAAGTTCTTTACACCAAGACTGGCATGCTTTGTGCTCCACAAGATTTTGTGCGGAATGCAATCAATGTTGAAAGCTGACCAAACAAAACAAACCAAACAAAAACATCATGATTAAAAAACTGTTTGCTCTAATGACGGGCTCTTTGCTGGCTATCCAGCTAGCGGGAGCTCAAACGGAGACTGGCACCTCTGCCGGTGCTGAAGCTCTCGATCAGGCCCGCTCGGGCGCGATCAGTGCTGGTCGCACCACCGCGCAGAGTGTCACGGTCACCGATTACAAGGCTGGTTCCAAAGAAGTTGTGGTTGTCGAAGAAGACGACAAATGGTGGTCGGTCAACGCCTCCACCGGCTGGGATAGCCTCTACATGTTCCGCGGTGTCAACATCCTCGGGAATGGTAACGGGCTTTACTGGCTCGGTGCCGATGTCGGGGTCACACCTTGGACGGACGGATCCATCACGGCTGGCGTCTGGTATGGCGTGGGCTCTTGGTGGAATGGTGCCAATACACAAGCGCGCTACGGCGAGTGGAACGTATTTGCTGATTACACGCACACCTTCGGCAATCTCGCTCTGTCGGTTGGATGGATCTATTACTACTACCCGCAGTTGTTTGCTTCGCAGAACGAAATCTATTTCGGTGCAGCCTATGACATCGAAATCGGATCGGTCACGATCACGCCAAACACGACTTACTACTACAACGTGGGGCCCGAGCTCGGCACCCGCGGTGGAGTTATCAATGGTGGCTCCTCTTACTGGATTCTGGGTCTAGATGCGAGCATTCCCGTTGCTTATGATGGCGCGGTCGCACTTGAGCCTTACACCCAGTTCGGAGTCAACTTCGGCTTCAACAACAACAACTTCGGCAACACCCGTTTCAATGGTGGCAACAACTGGCAGACGGGCATTGCCCTGCCTATCCAGTTCACCAGCTGGTTTGGCATCTCGCCTTACGTCGCCTACTCCTATCAGTGGCAGCAGCTTCTGGCGGGCTCAGGAACCGGCACCGGTGCCACCGCCATCAACACATGGTGGGCTGGTGTGAGCGCGAACTTCTCGTTCTAATTTGATTGGGTATTGAATCACAAAACCCCTCCGGCTGAGGTCGGAGGGGTTTTTGCTTTTTGGCTTTGTTGATATTCGTGCGTATCCTTCTCCGCCTCGCATGGAAATTCTTCAATTATTGGGCGTTGCCGTCGGGTTGGCTTCGTTAGCGGGGCTGAATCTGTATCTCACGGTCTTTCTCACGGGTTTGGCCGTGCGTTTCGATTGGATTGCCTTGGCCCCGGAGTACGAAAGGTTGGAGGTGCTGGGCGACCCGTGGGTGCTGGGAGTGGCGGGAATTCTGTTTGCGATGGAATTTTTGGCTGACAAGTTTCCATGGGTGGATTCGGCCTGGGATGCGGTGCACACGGCCATTCGTCCGGTCGGTGCTGCGCTGCTCGGCATCATGGTCTTGGGCGACAGCAACCCCATTTTCAATGTCATGGTCGGTTTGTTGGCGGCATGGCTGGGTTTTACCACGCATGCCCTTAAGGCCACGGTGCGTTTGCAGGCGAATGCGTCACCCGAACCGGTTTCGAATATCGTCCTGAGTGTCGCGGAGGATGCGACGGTGGTTCTGGGGCTCGGGCTCATTTTTGCCTACCCCGTGGTGGCGTTGGTGGTGGCCGTAATCTTTCTCGCGGCCATCTGGTATTTTGTGCCGCGGATGTTGCGTTCGACCTGGATCAAACTGTGGCTGTGCGGGCGCAAGCTGCGGTTGGCGGCGGAGGAAAAATCCATCGCGGCCCTGCCGCAGGATTTGCCGTCCCCGGCGGAGGATGCGATAGGTCCGGATGCTAAAATTTCTTGGGCGGCGCCATGCATCAGCGGGGTGGGTCCGGGCTACCCGCGCAACCGCTTCGGTTGGTTGGCGGCAACGGGGGACGGCCGGTATTACTTTGTCCCGAGGCGTCATTCGCGCCGTGTGCGGGCGCTTCCTGCCGGTCAACCCACTGCCAGACTCGACCGGAAGTTTTTGGCTGACGTCTTGATTTTGCAATGGCCGGAGGGAGAGCTGGCGGGGTTTATGTTCGACCGAGGATCCCGCGCTTTGGCCGAAGCGGTTGCCGGAAAAATGGGTGAGGCGGCTTTATGAGCCATTCGTTTTCCAACGTGGTGGAGTTGGCCCAAGCGCTGGTGCGTATACCGAGCGTGAATCCCGACGGCGATCCCGGAACCGCGCAAACCGGCGAACAAGCTTGTGCGGAGTTTGTGTGCGACTTTTTAAGCTCCATCGGTGCGCAGGCCGGGCTGCGGGAGGTTCATCCCGGTCGCCCGAATGTCGTGGGTTGTTTCTCCGGCGGTGCGGGCAAACCGAAGTTGCTGCTGGCTCCGCACACCGACACGGTGAGCGTGGGCGGCATGACGATTGATCCTTTCGGAGGTGAAATCAAAGAGGGACGTCTTTACGGCCGGGGGGCCAGCGATACGAAGGGTCCGATGGCGGCGATGCTGTGGGCGCTGCATGAGTGCCGCGACATTTTGCCACAGCTGACGCACGAAATCTGGTTTGCCGGATTGATGGGCGAGGAAGCGGGGCAGGATGGCGCCAAAGCTCTTGCGGAGCAGGAGGGGTTTGATTTTGTGATCGTCGGTGAACCGACAGACTTCGCGGTGGTTTTCAAACACAAAGTCGATGTGACCGCCCGTATCGTCGCCCGCGGGCGGGCGGCCCACAGTTCCTGTCCGGAACGCGGGGAGAACGCGATCTTGAAGCTCTCGCGGGGCTTGCTGGTGCTTGAGGAAAAACTGACTTCGCGTTTTGCGCAGATCGAAGATCCCGTGCTCGGGCATCCGACGTTCAGTATCGGGACGGTGCGCGGCGGGACTAAATTCAACATTGTGCCAGACTATTCCGAGGCGGTGATAGATTTCCGACTTTTGCCCGACCAATGGAAAGACCGTGGGGCGGAGGAGGTCTTTGCGCTCATGCGCTCGGCGTGTCCCGATTTGGAAATGAGCGTCATCTCGGGATCGGAAGCGTTGGACACCGATCCCTCGCACCCGCTGATTGCCAAACTTGTCTCGGCCGGGGGGCGGATAGCCGGTGCGGCGTGGTTTTGCGATGCGGCCATTTTTTCTTCCAGAGGTATAGCTGCCGTGGCCGTGGGGCCGGGATCAATTGCCCAAGCGCATACAGAGGATGAATATATCGACGTCGCGGCCTTGGAGCGGGGGGTGGAGTATTTCAAAAAGTTTCTCCACAGCCTCATGGTCGGATAAAGTCCGCCGCCTTTATGAACGCACCCGCCAAAACCGCCATCACTCCGACTCGCTCGGACAATTTTCCCGAGTGGTATCAGCAAGTGATCAAAGCCGCCGATCTGGCCGAAAATTCCGACGTGCGCGGCTGCATGATCATCAAGCCGTGGGGCTGGGGCATCTGGGAAAATGTGCAAAAGCAGCTTGATGCGATGTTCAAAGCCACGGGGCATGTGAACGCTTATTTCCCGCTCTTCATCCCGCTCAGCTTCCTCGAGAAGGAGGCGGAGCACGTGGAAGGCTTCGCCAAAGAGTGTGCTGTGGTGACGCACCACCGGCTCGAGGCGAAGGACGGAAAGCTTGTTCCCGCCGGCGAATTGAATGAGCCGCTGGTCGTGCGTCCGACCTCTGAAACAATCATCGGCGCCGCCTATGCGCGTTGGGTGCAGTCGTATCGCGATTTGCCGGTTCTCATCAACCAATGGGCCAACGTGGTTCGCTGGGAAATGCGGCCTCGCCTGTTCCTGCGCACCGCGGAATTTCTCTGGCAGGAGGGGCACACGGCCCATGAGACCAAAGATGAGGCCATGGCCGAGACGGAAAAAATGCTTGGCGTGTACGAAAAATTTGCCCGCGAGCACCTCGCGTTACCGGTTTTTACCGGGGAGAAATCCGAGAGCGAACGCTTCCCGGGCGCGGTCAGCACGCTGTGTATCGAGGCCATGGTGCAGGACCGCAAAGCGATCCAGGCCGGCACGTCGCATTTTCTCGGACAGAATTTTTCGCGAGCGGCCGGCATTGAATTCGCCGCGCGGGATGGCGGCAAGGAATTCGCGTGGACGACGAGCTGGGGGGTCAGCACGCGCTTGATCGGCACATTGATCATGGCCCACTCGGATGACGACGGCCTGGTCTTGCCGCCGCGGGTGGCACCATCGCAGATCGTGATTCTGCCGGTGTTGGCCAAGGAAGAATCACGGGCGGCGGTGCTCGAGGCGGCGGAGAAGTTGGCGGCGGAATTGCGCTCCCAATCAGCCTTCGGTGATCCGGTGCGTGTGGAAATCGACCGGCGCGATGTCGGCGGCGGCGTGAAAAATTGGGAGTGGATCAAAAAAGGCGTGCCGCTGCGCGTGGAGATCGGACCGCGTGATCTTGAGAAGGGTGTCGTGGCCGTCAGTCGTCGAGATCGCGGGGCTAAAGACAAAGAATTTCCGGCCCAAGCTGATTTTGTGGCGAGTGCGGGCCAACTGCTTGAGTCAATTCAGGATGGCATGCTTGAGCGCGCCAAGAAATTCCGTGATGAGCATACGAGGAAAATCGACTCGGCCGAGGAGTTCCGCGCGTATTTCACCCCGAAGAACGCGGCCCAGCCCGAGATCCACGGCGGGTTTGCTCTCGCGCATTGGGATGGCACGCGCGAGACGGAAGAAAAAATCAAAGACGAACTAAAGGTGACTATTCGTTGCATCCCGCGCGGTGGAGATGACGACCCGGGGGTCTGTCCGTTCACCGGAAAGCCCAGTGCGCGGCGCGTGATTTTCGCCAAGTCTTATTGAATGAGACGGTTGGTGGTTTTGTTCTGCGTGGCGGGCCTGATGGTCGGCTCCGCATCCGGGCAGATTCCATTTTTCGGGATCAAGCTGCTCAAGCCCGAGGGACGCATGGATGAGGCGCTCGTGCCGGAGTGCTCGGGGCTGGTGCAAAGTTTGCGCTACAGCGGGGTTTTTTGGGCGTTGAGCGATTCACGCGGACCGCAAACGATCGTTCCGGTGACGGCGCATGGCAAGTTGGCGCGGGGGTGGAGCGGGCCGGTGCGAGTGGAGGGGTGGAAAAATTATGACTGGGAGGACCTGGCGCTCGACAGGGAGGGAAATTTGCTCATTGCCGACACGGGCAACAATCTCGGAACGCGGAAGCAATTGATGCTGCATTTTGTCCGCGAGCCGAAGCCCGGGACGAAATCGGTGAAGCCCTCCCGCACGCTGCGGGTGCACTACGAAGATCAAAAAACAGCATCGCCCGACTACGACTGCGAGGCGGTTTTTGTCGCAGGGGGACATGTTTATTTTTTGACGAAGCACCGCACGGACAGCCGGACGCGTCTGTATCGTCTGGCCGGCGAATCCACGAAGAGTTCGAATCCGATGCGCTTGGTTGATTCCTTTGACATCGGGGGAATGGTCACGGCCGCCGACACGTCGCCTGATGGAAAGCGGGTTGCGGTGCTGACCTACACGGCGCTTTGGGTTTTCGACTACGACGCCAAGTCGGGCGGTATTTTCCGGGGTGGTATCAGAAAGCTGCCGATCTTTGCCTGGCAGGCCGAGGCGGTGGCTTTCGATGGGAACAACTCGGTGGTCATCGGCAACGAGGAGGGCCAGTTGTTCCGGGTCGGTCTGGATGAATTGAAGGTGATCCGTCCCTGAGGATTTGCCCGTGGCGCGGGACTCGGGCATAAGTGACGAATGATCGACGAGCGTTACGACAAATTGGCGGCGGTTTTGGTGAAGCACTCCACCGCATTGAAGCCCGAGGACAAAGTGTTGGTGGATGTTTCCGATGTGCCCGATGGCATGGTCATTGCCTTGATACGGGCGATCCGCCGGGCGAAAGCTCTCCCGTTTGTCCATCTCCAGCACAGCCGTGTGGCCAGGGAGTTGGCGTTGGGCGCGGTCGAGGAGCAGGTTTCATTCTCGGCGGAGATCGAGCTGGCCCGGATGAAAAAAATCGACGCCTACATCGCTATCCGCGGCAGCAAGAATGTTACCGAGATGAGTGATGTCCCTGCGGACAAAATGAAGATGATCGCCTCCGTTATGCGCCCGGTCATGAACCACCGGATCAACAAAACGCGTTGGGTCGTGCTGCGCTGGCCCACACCGTCCATGGCCCAGCAGGCGCAGATGAGCACCGAAGCTTTCGAGGATTATTTTTTCCGGGTCTGCACGCTCGACTACGGGAAGCTGCGCAAGCCGATGGAGGCTCTCAAAAAGTTGATGGACAAGACCGACCAAGTGCACATCAAAGGAACCGGCACCGACCTGCGTTTCAGTATTAAGGGCATCGGTGCGGTCATTTGCGGCGGCGACCGGAACATTCCCGACGGTGAGGTTTTCACCGCGCCGGTCAAACGCAGCGTGGAAGGTCACGTGCAATTCAATGTGCCGACGGTTTATCACGGCACGGCTTTCGAGGATATCCGTTTGGAATTCCAACAAGGCAAGATTACCGGCGCATCAGCGGGACGCCATTCGGGCAAGCTCAACTCCATTCTGGATTCGGATGCGGGGGCGCGGTTCATCGGTGAGTTTTCTTTGGGCTTCAATCCGCACATCCTTCACCCGATCCGCGATATTTTGTTCGACGAAAAAATCGCGGGTTCATTCCACTTCACACCGGGGCAAGCCTACGAGGTCGGAGGCAATGGCAACCGCAGTCAGGTCCACTGGGACATGGTCTGCATCCAGCGTCCGGATTACGGGGGCGGCGAGGTGTGGTTCGACGGCAAGCTCATCCGCAAGGATGGCGTGTTCACGTTGCCCGAGTTGAGGTCGTTGAACCCGGAGCGGGCGAAGTAGATTCCTCGAATATTGTCCGCCAGTAACTGAGGCGCTCGGCGATGCGTTTTTCTTCACCGCGGTCGGACGGCTCGTAAAACACGCGGCCGGCGGGCAAATAGGCCTGAGGAACGTAGGCGTCGGGGTAATCGTGGGCGTATTTGTAAGCGGGCGCGGCGTCTGTTTCGCCGGCGGTTTTTGGGTGTTTGTCGCGCAGGTGTTCGGGCACGGCGAGGGTGCGGCCTTTTTGCAGGTCGGATTGCGCGGCAAGCAGTCCCACGTAGGCCGTATTGCTCTTCGGCGCGGTGGCGAGATAAACGGTGGCGTGCGCCAGAGGAATCTGCGCTTCGGGGAGCCCGACGAATTCGCAGGCTTGCTGGGCGGCGACGGCCACCAGCAGTCCGCGCGAATCGGCCAAACCGATGTCCTCGCTGGCGGCGATGACGAGGCGGCGCGCGATGAAGCGGATGTCTTCGCCGGCGTGGAGCATTTTGGCGAGCCAGTAGAGCGCGGCATCGGGGTCGCCGCCGCGGATGCTTTTGATGAACGCGCTGATGGTGTCGTAATGCGCGTCGTCCTTGGCGTCATAGACGACGGCTTTGCGTTGGATGCTTTCTTCGATAACGGCGCGCGTCAGACGGATGACGCCTTCATGGTCCGGCTCGGTGGTAAGAGCGGCGAGTTCGAGGGCGTTGAGACAGCGGCGGGCGTCACCGTCGCAGATTTCCGCAAGGTGGGCGGCGGCGTTCTCGTCGATTTGGATTTTTTTTGCGCCGAGTCCGCATTCCGGGTCGGACAGCGCGCGCTTCATGAGGGCGCGCAAATCGTCAGCAGACAGCGGACGAAGTTCGAACACCAGAGAACGGGAGACGAGCGGGCTGTTGATGTAGAAAAACGGGTTCATCGTGGTGGCCCCGATTAGGCGCACGGTGCCGCGCTCCACGTCGGGGAGGAGGACGTCCTGCTGGGCTTTGTTGAAGCGGTGGATTTCGTCGATGAAAAGAATCGTGCGCGGGCCGTCGCGGGAGAGTCTCAAGGCGGCGGCGGCCATCACTTGGCGCATGTCGGCCACGGTGCTCTCGACCCCGCTGAGTCGCTCGAACCGGGCGTTGGTGGTACGGGCGATGATTTCGGCGAGGCTGGTTTTGCCGGTGCCGGGCGGACCGTAGAGAATGATGGAGGAGAATCGATCGGCCTCGATGGCGCGTCGGAGGAGTGTGCCCGGTGAGAGGATGTGCTGCTGGCCGGCATACTCGGCCAACGTGCGCGGGCGCATGCGCTCAGCCAAGGGTGCGTGGGCGGCGGCGGTGTTTTCCGCCGGAGCACTTTCGCCGAATAGATCGTCTGCTGACATCCCCAAGCAATTTAGCTTGGCCGAGCCACGGCGCGAGGCGGATATTGGGCGGCGTGACATTAGCCCAACGAATCGAAGAAATGGGGCGTAAGGCCCGTGAGGCTGCGCGGTCTTTGGCGCTCTGCTCCACCGATGCCAAAAATGCTGCTTTGCAGGCCATGGCCGATGCCCTCGAAGCTGCGGAGGACGAAATCATGGCGGCGAATACGAAGGATCTGGAGGCTGCGCCCGGCTATGGTTTGAACGCGGCGGCGATCGACCGCTTGCGCCTGAATCCGGACAGAATCCGTGCGATGGCAAAAGGCGTCCGTGAGGTGGCCAAGTTGCCGGATCCTCTGGGTGAAATCATCCGGGAATGGACGAGGCCGAACGGACTCAAGATCAGCAAAGTCCGCGTGCCGATAGGCGTGGTGGGTATCATATACGAATCGCGTCCGAATGTGACGGCCGATGCGGCGGTGCTTTGCCTGAAAGCCGGCAACGCCTGCATCCTGCGTGGAGGCAAAGAATCTATTCATTCGAACGTGGCGATCGCCGCGGCGCTCTCCGCGGGCGCATTGAATGCGGGTCTCTCACCCGACGTGATCCAGCTTGTGCCTTTTCCCGATCGCGAGGGCGTGCGGCTGCTGGCGCAGATGGATCGTTACCTCGATGTGATCGTGCCGCGCGGCGGACATTCGCTCATCGAAGCGGTGGTCGAGCATGCGCGCATGCCGGTGATCAAGCACTACCATGGGGTCTGTCATGTTTATGTGGACAAGGCGGCCGATCTCGGAATGGCGGAGCGCATTGCGGTCAACGCCAAATGCCAGCGCCCCGGAGTCTGCAACGCGATGGAGACTTTGCTCGTCCATCGCGAGGTGGCGGAAACTTTTTTACCGTCCGTGTCCCGGGCTCTGCTGGAGAAGGGCGTCGAACTGCGCGGAGACCAAAGAACGGTCGAGGTCTTGGGGGCCGGCATCCATCCCGCCACGGAAGAAGATTGGACGACGGAATACCTCGACCTGGTTTTGAGCATCCGGGTGGTGGATTCGCTCGAGGAGGCGATCGACCACATCGAGCACTACGGTTCGCATCACAGCGATTCCATCGTCACGACCGACGAACATGCGGCCCGGAAATTTCTGGCGGCCGTGGACTCGGCGGCGGTTTTTTGGAACGCTTCGACGCGTTTTACCGACGGCGGCGAGTTCGGCTTCGGTGCGGAGATCGGCATCAGCACGGACAAGCTACATGCCCGAGGGCCGATGGGATTGGAGGAGTTGACGACATACAAATATCTGGTCACGGGCACCGGGCAGATCCGGGAGTAATGGCGATGCGCAAAACGGTGCAGGTTTTTTACGAGGGCCGGGTGCAGGGGGTGGGTTTTCGTTTTACCGCCCGCAGTGTCTCTGCCGGCTTTGATGTGGCCGGATTCGTGCGCAATTTGCCCGATGGACGGGTGGAGTTGTTGGCCAGCGGGGAAGCGGGTGAAGTGGATGATTTTTTGCAGGCCTTGCGCGAGAGCACGCTGGCAGGGCACATTGACCACGAATCGACCGAGGAGATCACGTCGCCGGGCGGTCTTCGCGGTTTTGAAATCCGCGCATAATGGCCATCCCCGTAGAAATCGATCAATTGACGAAAGTGTTCCGTATTCCGATGCGGCGCGAGCGGGTTGTGGCGGTGCGGGATCTGTCCCTGCAGGTCCAGCCGGGCGAAGTTTACGGACTGCTCGGGCCGAACGGTTCGGGCAAAAGCACCACGCTGAAAATCGTGCTCGGATTGGTCACGGCCACACGTGGTCAAACAAAGGTTTTCGGGGAGGACAGTTGCTTGGTGCGCAGCCGCAAGGATGTGGGGTTCCTGCCGGAGAATCCTTATTTTTACAAATTTCTGACCGGGGCCGAAACGGTGCGTTTCTTCGGCAAACTGAGCGGGATGGGGGGAGCTGTTCTCGATGCGCGCGTGCAAGAGCTGCTCGACTTGGTGGGGCTTTCCGAAGCGGCCGACCGGCGTGTGGGCGGCTACTCCAAGGGGATGCTGCAGCGGATTGGTCTGGCCCAAGCTCTGGTCCAAGACCCGGGTTTGCTGGTGTTGGACGAGCCGACAGCCGGTGTCGATCCGGTGGGATCTCGCGAGATCCGGGACCTCATCCTTCAGCTCAAGGCCCGCGGCAAGACGATCCTGCTGTGCTCGCATTTGCTTTCCCAAGTGCAGGAAATTTGCGATCGCGTGGGCATTCTGGCCCGCGGAAGGCTGGTCCGCGAGGGGCGGGTGGAGGATCTGCTTGCCGTGCGCGACCGCACGGAGATGGTGTTCGAACAGACTTCGCCGGAGAAGTTGGCCGCGCTGCAAGAGGCGGCTGAAAATCTCGGACTCAAAGTCATCAGCACCGGGCGGCCCCAGACCACGCTGGAAAATCTGTTTCTGGAAGCGATCGAGCCCGGGCAGTCTGCTGATGCGGGCTCGGGCCGAAGTCACCCCGCTTAGTCCCGGCTATTCCTCCACGCGGACGGTGGCTTGGACGATTTTGGCGAAACTCCGGGGTTCCAAGCTTGCGCCGCCGACGAGCGCGCCGTCGATGTCGGGTTGATGGAGAAGTTCTTTGGCGTTGTCCGGTTTGACGCTGCCGCCGTATTGGATGCGGACTTTGGCGGCGGTGGCGGCCTCAAACATTTCGGCCAGCGTTTTGCGGATGAAGGCGTGGGCCTCTTGGGCTTGCTCGGGGGAAGCGGTGCGTCCGGTGCCGATGGCCCAGACCGGTTCGTAGGCGATGACGGTATCGAGCATTTGCTCGGCATCGAGACCGGCGAGGCTGCCTTTGAGTTGACTGGCAAGAACCGCGTGGTGGGTGCCCGCGTCGCGCTCCGCGAGCGTTTCCCCGACGCAGAGAATCGGGCGGAGGCTCGCGGCGTGGGCGGCTTTGACTTTCTTGTTAATGATTTCATCTGTCTCTCCGAAAATCGTGCGGCGTTCGCTGTGCCCGAGGACGACGTAGCGGGTGAAAAATTCGCGCAACATTCCGGCGCTGATTTCGCCGGTGAAGGCCCCGGAATTTTCGTGCCACATATTCTGCGCGCCGACAGTGAGGCCGGGGATTTTGGCGACGATCTCGGAGACACGGGGCAAGGCGGTGAAGGCCGGGACGATGACAACTTCAGCACCTTCGAAATTTTTCAATTCCAGGGCGAGGTCTTCGAGAAACGAAGCGGCCTCGGTAGAGGTCATGTTCATCTTCCAGTTTGCGGCGATAATTTTTTTGCGCATAGATAAGCCTTTCATGATGCGTGGTCGGTGGCTGCGTGACAAGCGTCTGGCTTAATCCCGACCGAGCAACGGCTCGATGGCCCGAATGGCCGGCCAGTAAAGCGGGTGACGGCTGGCGCGGCTGAGTTCGGAGAGAAGGATGTCGGCGGTCTTTTCGCGCCCCGCCGGGAGCAGTTGCGAGTAAGGGGAAGAGCCCGGCGCAGTGAATTCGACGAGGTAAAACTCCGAGTCGCTCTGACCGTGAACGCGGGCCTCGCCATCTTCGAAAGCCATCAGGACGTTGGCGATGCAGGTTTCTTCGCTACCTTCCTCCCGAAGGTGGAAGCGGCAGGTCGCTTGATCGGGAAGACGGAAGACGAACTCGTCGGCATCCCGGTCGAGTTGCCACCCCAGACGGCTGGCCAGCCAGCCGAGCAACTGCAGGGCGGTAATACGATGACCGGGGGCATGACAGATATCGATGCGCCGCAGACGGCCCAGCATATCGCGCGCAGCCGGGAGATCGAAAATCTGCGCAATGGCGTAGCGAAGGTTGAAAATCCTCGTCCAGGTCAAGTCGCAGACGGCGAAACGTCTGCGACCGAGTTGTTCCACTTCGCTCAACCGGCGAAATTGGGCGCCGAGATCGCGCCACGATCGGCTGTCAACGATCAAGCGGTCGACCCACGTCCAGAGTTGTTGAGCAGGTTCGGCGGGAAGCTCGCTCTGCCACCAGAGGTAGAGCGGCAGGTCGGAATCGAGATGGGAAAAAACGATGCTCGGCAGGCGCCGGGCAGCCGGGCCATCGAGTTGGAAGGTGATCTGTTCCGAGCATATTTCTTTTTTGCCGGCCTCACGCAAATGGCAGTGGGCGGTGATCCACGCTTGCACTCCGGCTTGGCGCGCGGCGGGGTTGGCTTGGACCAAGAGAGCACGGAAGGCGTGGTCGCCGGCGATGCTGGCCAGCAGCGGGGTGTTGCGCTCGATCGAGCCGGTGGCCTCGCTGTAGATGACCAGGTTGACCAGCGATGCGCGGACTTTGCCGGCGTCGGCTTGTTCCCAGAGCAGCCCGAGTTGGCGCTCAATTTCGCCGACCTCGACAGGCAGGCCGGGCGAGATGACGGAGGATGCTTTCATTTTTACAACCGACGCCAAACAGCGCCGTCTTGGGCCAGAAGTTCGTCCGCTTCGCGGGGCCCCCAAGATCCCGAGGGATAAAAATCCAGACGAGGGGCCTGTCCGTCGTCCCATGCCGCGCGGATACCGTCGACAAATTCCCACGCATGCTCGACCTCGTCGCGGCGGGCGAAGAGCGTGGCGTCGCCGCTCATGGCATCGAGCAGCAGGCGTTCGTAGGCCTCGGGTGTCGCTTTGCCAAAAGAAGTGCCGTAGTGGAAATCCATCTTGACCGGTTCGATTTGGACGAGGGCGCCGGGCATTTTGGCGGCCATGCGGAAGGAGATTCCTTCATCTGGCTGGATCCGGATGACAAGGACGTTCGGGTCTTGGAGTTGGCTTTCGCGGTTGAAGAGGACAGGGGGCGTGCCGCGAAACTGGATGGCAATCTCGGTGCCGGATTTCGGCAATCGCTTGCCCACGCGCATGAAAAACGGCACGCCGGCCCAGCGCCAGTTGTCGATATGCAGACGCAAGGCGACGTAGGTTTCGGTCATGGATTCCGGCGCGACACCGGGTTCCGATCGATAGCCCGGAACCTCTTGGCCGTCGATGAACCCCTCTGTGTATTGCGCACGGATAACGTTTTTTGCCACGGCGGAGCCATTGAGGGGGCGGAGGGCGCGGAGGACTTTCACTTTTTCATCGCGAACGGCGTCGGCCCCGAGGTCGATGGGTGGTTCCATGGCGGTGAGGCAGAGAAGTTGCAGCAGGTGGTTCTGCACCATGTCCCGCATAGCGCCCGACTGCTCATAGTAGCCGGCGCGGGTGCCGATACCGAGTGGCTCGCTGGCCGTGATCTGGACGTTCTCGACGTAGCGATGATTCCACAGCGCTTCGAAGACGGTGTTGGCAAACCGCAGGACCATGAGGTTCTGGGCGGTTTCCTTGCCGAGGTAATGGTCGATACGGAAGGTGTCGCGCTCGGGAAAGGCCGAGGCCACGGCGGCGTTGAGCCGGTGGGCGCTCGGCAAGTCCGTGCCGAAGGGCTTCTCCACGATGAGACGGGACCACGCGCCGGCTTTTGCTTTGCTGAGGCCGCTGGCCCGGAGGTTTTCCAGAATGATATCGAACTCTGTGGGGGATGATGCGAGGTAGTAGAGACGATTGCCGCCCGTGCCGAGGCGGGCGTCCATGGTCTCCATCTCCCGCGCGAGCGAGTCGTAGCCGGCCTGATCTTGGAAGTTGCTCTGATGGTAAAAAATATTGGCGGCAAAGCGGCTCCACAGATCGTCATTGATCGGGCGGCGCGAGAACTTACGGGCGGCCTCGCCCAGTTCTTCGCGGAAGCTTTCGCTGGTTTTATCCCGCCGGGCGAAGCAAACCACGGCGAGGGAAGACGGCAGGTTGCCGTCAGCCGCGAGATTGTAGAGTGCGGGTATAAGTTTGCGACGGGTGAGGTCGCCGGTGGCCCCGAAAATAACGAGAACACAGGGGTCGGGCACGGCGCGGTTCACGAGATCGGTGCGCAGCGGGTTGGTTTTGTTGGATGAAGCTTCGCTCATGGTGTGCGGTCGCCGGATCAACCTGTGTGGCGCTCCAACGAGCGGGCCAGCGTAATGGCTGAGGCGGAGCGGTTCAAAATGTAAAGATGGATGCCCGGCGCGCCATGGCGGAGCAGTTCCCGGATCTGGTGGTAGGCCCACGTGACGCCCACGGCTTCCGCGGCGCGGGGGTCATCATCCACCACCTGCAACTGCTCGACCAAAGCTTGCGGTAGCGTTGATCCGCACATCGGGCCGAAGCGTTGCACTTGGGCCAAGGACAAGGCGGGGAGAAGTCCCGGCAGCACGGGCAAGCGGATGCCGCGGTCGCGGCTGGCTTGGAGAAATTTGAAATAATGCTCGTTGTCAAAAAACAGCTGCGTGGTCAGGAACGAGGCTCCGGCATCGGCTTTGATTTTGAGGTGCGCGAGATCTTCCTCCATCGAGGCCGCCTCGGGGTGTTTTTCCGGATAGGCTCCGGCGCCCAAGCAGACGTCGGAAAAGTTTTCACGAATGAGTGCGATCAAGTCGCTGGCGTAGCGCAGGCCGTCGGGGCACGGCACAAACTCGGCCTGCCCCTGGGGAGGGTCCCCGCGCAACGCCATGATGTTGCGGATGCCGTCGGCATGATAGCGGGCCACAATTTCGAGCAGTTCATGGCGCGTTGATCCGACGCAGGTCAAGTGGGGCATCACCAGCCACCCGAATTCGTCGCGGAGAATTTTTGCGTAGCGGAAGGTGCGTTCACGCGTGGTGCCCCCGGCACCGTAGGTGATCGAAACAAAATCCGGTCGGTAAGGTTTGAGCGCCTCGGCCGTCCGCAGCAGCTGTGCGCCGCCCTCCTCGTTTTTCGGAGGGAAAAATTCCACCGAGAGAAGCGGCCTTCCGGCGGAGAGGAGTTCGGTAATGGGTTTATCGACATTCATGGCAAAAGGCAGCGTATGGTGCACAGGCGGAAGGCCCGCACCCAAGGAAAATTGCGTTGCCAAGGTGCACGTTCCCGCCGGATGCTCGATTGTTCATGTCTCCAATGACCGAAAAAAACGAAGCCTGCTGGCCATCAGCCGCTTGCCTGATGGCCTGCCTGGCACTGGTTTTCGCCGGTTACGGGGTCGGGATTTTGCGCGGCCCAGCCCCGGAAATTGAAGTGCAGGTCAAGATGGCGGAGCAGTTGGAGGCGACCGAACTTTGATGAGCAACCCGGTCACCACAGAAAATCTTCGGCGACTTTTCGGCGAGAGAGTCGCGCTTGACGATGTAAGTTTTTCGGTGCGGGAAGGTGAAATCTTCGCTCTGCTCGGGCCGAACGGGGGAGGCAAAACGACGCTTTTCCGGGTGTTGTCGACACTTCTGCCGCCGAGCAGCGGCACGGCGCGCATCGCCGGCTTCGATGTACAAAGCGAGGCGGCGGAAGTGCGCCAAGCGGTGGGTGTTGTTTTCCAGTCGCCCAGCCTCGACCCGCAACTGACCGTGGCGGAAAATCTCCGCTATGGCGGAAATCTTTACGGCATGCGCGGTCCTGATCTCGAGAAGCGTCTGCGCGAAATGGCATCGGCCCTGCGGGTGGACGACCGTCTCGACGAACGCGTCAAGGTGCTGTCGGGCGGTTTGCGTCGCCGGGTAGAAATCGCCAAGTGTCTCTTGCCCCAACCGCGTGTCCTTTTGCTCGACGAGCCGTCAACCGGTCTCGACCCGGTGGCGCGGGTCGACCTCTGGAATATTCTGGATCAGCTCCGCCGGAAATACGCCATGACGGTGGTGCTGACGACGCACTTGATGGACGAGGCCGAGCGGTGTGACCGGGTGGCCATCCTGCATCGCGGCCGCTTGCTGGCCTGCGATACGCCGGATGCGCTTCGCGCCACAGTGGGCGCGGATGTGCTCACGCTGACGGTCAAAGACCCTGAGTCATTTCTCGAAAAATTCACGGCCCGCTTCTGCTGGTCGGCGACCTTGCAGGACGGCCTCATCCGGGCGGAACTTCCGAAGGCGCACGATCAGGTGGCGCGTGTCGTGGAGGAATTTCCGGGGGAAATTTTGTCGGTGACGGCGGGACGGCCGACGCTGGAAGACGTATTTGTGCGAATGACGGGCGAGCGGTTGGGGAACCAATTTTTCGAGGCGCTTACCCCGGCCGCGAAAAAAACGAAATGACGGCAATGTCCCAAAACAAAGTCACGAGGAATCGAACTCATTTGTGGTTACCGGCGGTAGCGCTGTGGCAGCGCGAGATCGTGCGCTTCGTGCGTCAAAAAAACCGCATTATTGGGGCATTGGCTACGCCGTTGATATTCTGGCTGCTGATCGGATCGGGGGTGGGACCGGGTTTCCGTCTGCCGGGTTTGCCGGAGGACTTGAGCTATCTGGCCTATTTCTTTCCGGGCACGGTCGTTCTGATTCTGCTTTTCACGGCCATCTTTTCGACGATCTCGGTGATCGAAGACCGCCGGGAGGGATTTTTGCAGGGCGTCTTGGTGGCTCCGGTGGCTCCGGAGGCGATCGTGCTGGGGAAATTTCTCGGCGGGATGACCTTGGCGGCGGGGCAGGGGTTGCTTTTTTGTCTGGCGGCGCCATTGGCCGGATTGCCGTTCGATGGCGTGGTCATCATGCGTTTGGTGCCGGCCTTGTTGCTCGTCAGCTTCGGCTTGGTGGGGTTGGGATTTCTTATCGCGTGGCCCTTGGATTCCACGCAGGGATTCCATGCGATCATGAATGTTTTTCTGATGCCGCTGTGGCTTTTGTCGGGCGCGCTTTTTCCGGCGGCGGCGGATTCGTGGGTTCGTTTCGTGGTGATGGTCAATCCGGTGGCCTACGGGACTGCCGCGGTTCGGCGGGCCTTCTATGGTGACGGGGCGGAGCTGGGGCTGTTGCCTTCTTACGGCACATCCATGGCGATTTCGGGGGTTTTTGCGGTGTTGATGTTTGTCTGGTCGGTCTGGTTGGTGCGCCGGCGGCGGCTGGCCGACTGATCATGCGCTCGGCAGCGAAAGCGACGGTGTGGCAAACGCTGGTGGCCTTGGCCTTGGTCCTTGCTTTGCTCTTGCTGGCGCGGACCGCGCCATTTCTCGGTGCGGTGGAAGAAACGGAGGATGTGGTCCGTCGCTGGGGGGTGTTGAGTATTTTGGTTTATCCGTTGCTGGTGATGCTGGCGACGGTGCTGTTTTTGCCGGGGGGGATCTTGAGTCTCGGCGGCGGTTTCTTTTTCGGATTGTGGTGGGGGACGGCGCTTGTGCTGGCGGGCAATCTGCTTGGTGCCGCCATTGCTTTTTTTGTCGGGCATAAGCTGGGACGGCGCTTTGTGCGGGATAAAATCCTCCGTGATCCCCGTTGGGCAGCACTTGATGGGGCCATCGGCAAGCACGGCGGACGCATCATTTTTTACAGCCAGCTCAATCCGCTTTTTCCGACGAGTTTGTTCAATTACCTCTACGGCATCACGAAGGTGCCGTTTTGGACATGCCTTCAATGGGTGGCGCTCGGGCGTTTGCCTGGAGTTTTCCTCTACTGCTACCTGGGAACTCTCGGGCAGCTCGGAATCCGTATCGTGCGCGGCGAGTCGGAACCCGGGCCGACCGAATACTTCATCTGGGGGGGCGGGTTGCTGCTGACGGTGGGAGTGGCCGCCATGCTGGGGCACACGGCGACGAGAGTCATTGAGGAGTATCGCCGCCTGACTCCGCCGAAGGAGGACGATGGCGTGGACTGACGGGGTTGTGGCGGCAGGTATGATCGTTTAGGGTTCGCGACCTTATGGGGAGAATTTTTGTTTTAATATTCACTTTGGCCCTGGCTGGTTTGACAAAAGCTGCACCGTGCGATTTATCCACGCCGGTGGTGCTTGATCCCTCGCCCCACAAAGTTTGGGAGGTCAGCGTCGAGACCGCGCAGACAATCGGGGCGGATAACTCGAGCAACAATTATTTTGCCACACAGTTTTTTTCGTTCGGCATCGAACCTTTCCGCCCTCTCGTTATCGGACCGTTGCGGGTGCGCTGGCAACTGATCAATTCCTTTGTCGCATCCGCCATTCTCGACGGGCCGGATCAATATTTCCTGGGTTGGGCGCCCCAGATTCGGGCCATAGTTCCCCTCGGTGAATCGCGGTGGTCGATCTACGGCACTTTTGGCGCCGGCATGGGTGCGGCCAACGCCAACGAAAATGACCCCAACGATGGAGGCTTGGGACAAGATTTCAACTTTCTGCTCATGTCCAATGCCGGGGCACGCTATGCGATCACGGAAACTTGGTCTGTTTGGCTCGGCGGCGTGTGGTTGCATTTGTCGAATGCTGAGATGTCAGAACCCAAGAAAGAAAACATCGGGGCGGACTCCTTTGGCGTGGTGCTCGGTGCCGGGTGGGCATTTTGATGAGGGCGGAGATCCGGTCATGGATTTTGCGGGCAGTCGTGCTGATGGCGCTGCTTTGGCCGGACGTTGTGCAGGCGTCCTCCACCTCCTGGAAAATCAAGAGGATTGGCGGGCGGGATTATCTGCCGGTTTCGCAGATTGCTTCTTTTTACCAGATGCGCGTGCTGCCCCGGGCTGACCGCGGCGTTGTGCTGGACGGAAACGGACGGCGGATGGAGTTCGCCAAAGGATCGCGCGAAGCACGCATCGACGGCGTCAAGCATTGGCTTTCTTTCCCGGCGCAATATTTCGCGGGGCAGTATTATGTATCGCGCATGGATCTGGCCAAGACAGTCGATCCTTTGCTGCGCCCCCATCGTATTCCGGGACTCAAACCTGTGCAAACCGTGGTCTTGGACCCGGGACACGGAGCGCACGACCGTGGAGCGGTCAATCGTTGGGGCGCCGAGAAAAATTACAATCTCGATCTCAGCCGCCGAATCCGACCGTATCTGCAAAAAGCCGGACTACGGGTGGTCATTACGCGGAGTCGCGACGAGTTTATCGCGTTGGAGCGGCGCCCCGCGATCGCCAACAAACTGGGCGAGGGGACAATTTTTGTGAGTGTCCACTTCAATGCGGCGGCCACACGCACCTCCATGGCGACGGGATTTGAAGTCTTCACCCTGTCACCCCGCGGTGCGCCCAACAGCCACGATGACTATCTGACGCGGCGCAGCTTTGCCGCGGAGAAGGGGCACAAGGTCGACCATGCCAACCATGCGCTGGCCACGGCGATCCATCACGCCATGCTGGGACGTGTTCCCATGTTCGACCGAGGAGTGAAGCGCGCCCGCTTTGCCGTGCTGCGGCATGCGGAGGTGCCGGCGGTGTTGATCGAGGGCGGGTTCATGAGCAATCCGCAGGATGCCCGCAAGCTGCATTCGGCGGTTTGGCGCGAACGGCTGGCGGAATCCGTGGCCATGGGGATTCTGGAATTTTGCAAAATTGCGGACAAAGGAGCCCGTCCGAAGTTGCTAGCGCAATACCGGGCCGAGGAAGCGGCGGTCATGGCCGGGACTGAGTTTGAATACCAGCCATTGGCTGGGATCGGACGTTTGGTACGCAGCGGTGTAACCGGTGCGCCGGGCTGGCGCGGTCTTCTGCCGGCGCCGTTCGGCGATGAGATGCCTCCGTTCCGCCTGGAGTATGAGCCGCCGGGATGGGTCCAGCTCGAGATATGGTCTGCCGCCGGAGAGGATGCGCGGTCGGCGGCGCTGCAAGCGGAACAGTCCGCGGCCCGAAACCGTGAATGGCCCGATCCTGCTCCCTTGTGGCCGGATTTGCGGGGTTGGCGCGTGCTCATTCTTTCAGGCAGCGCGGATGAAACATTTGTCCTGTTCACCTCGCCGCCGGGAGCGCCCTTGGATGCATCTCAATTTTGATGTCGCGTGGCGTCTGCCGCGCCCGATCAAAATTGCCTTGATGCTTTTTTGTCTTCTTCGGCCATTTCCTGCAGCCGTCGGCTTTCGATGGCTTGTAACCCGACGATGGCGGCAACGGCAGTGATGGTTTCGATCTCGTCGGATCGTGAAACGTCCGCCGCTGGCTTGCTCAAGCCGGTGAGAATTTGCCCGTAAGCGTGACCGCCGAGAATGCCGGCCAATTTTCCGGCGATGTGGCCGCTGTGCAGGTCGGGAAAGATGAGCACGTTGGCCCGACCGGCTACCGCACCATGCACGGACTTCGCTTTGGCGGCTTCGGGAAGTAATGCAGCGTCAAGCTCCAACTCGCCGTCCACCTCGATGTCCGCGTGGCGCGCCAGTGCTTGTTGCCGGGCCAAAGCCGCCGCTGCCGCCATTTTTTCGGAGGCGGGTGTGACCGAACTTCCTTTCGTCGAGTAGCTCAGCATGGCGACACGCGGGGTCTCGGCGGTCAGTTGGCGGCAGAGATGGGCCGCTTGCAGGGCGATGGTGGCCAGCTGATCCACCGATGGTGCGGGCACCACCCCGCAGTCGGCAAACACCATCACGCCATGGTGACCGATATCTTTGCGTTGCGCCTCCACGACAACGCAGCTGCTCACGACGTTGTGCGGGCTGCTCGGCTTGATTAATCGTAGCAGCGGGCGCAACAGCGCATTCGTGGGCGAGGCGATGCCACCCACGACGCCATCAGCGCGACCGTATTGCACCATCATGGCTGCGTAGTAGTTGGGATTGAGAAGAATGGAACGGGCGTCAGACAGGCCCAGATTCTTGTAACGGTCGAGCGTTTCCAAAAAATGGCAGAAGTCAGGCAAGTCGGCGGAGTTCTCCGGATTGATAATGCCGATGTGATCGGTGGGGATTTGCTCGCGCCGTGCGAGATCTTCAATGATGGGACGACGGCCCAGAAGGATCGGCGCGCCCAAGCCGAGTTCGAAGAAAAGTCGTCCCGCGCGAATCACCCGCTGGTTCTCGCCCTCAGGAAATACGATGCGTTTTGGGTGTCGGCGAAGACGGCTG
This sequence comes from Chthoniobacterales bacterium, assembly GCA_044343805.1. Classification (GTDB taxonomy): domain Bacteria; phylum Verrucomicrobiota; class Verrucomicrobiia; order Chthoniobacterales; family JACTMZ01; genus JACTMZ01. Next base: position 28,060 of record JBIJDZ010000020.1, read on the forward strand.
TATACGGACTCAATCAATTGCATGGTTTGGCGCTATACGTTCAGCGTGGCGGAGTTTGTCGTGGGGCTCAAGCATGGATACCTCGCCTTTTTATTTTAAAAAATTTCTCCATTTGCTCGATCGGGGGTTGACGATAACGGTCTGAAAGTGGTTTAAAGTGGGTCAAAGTGGTGCAAGATGGCGCCATAACCCAAAGCATGCCCAAGGCCTCACCAGTTCCTGTTGTCTACGCCGGCGAATTTCGCCATGCGGTTGATAGCAAGCATCGCGTGACGATTCCTGCACGGTGGCGATCGGACGCGGAGGGCGAAGAATTTTTCGCCGTGCCTGATCCGGCAGGGAGTTTTTTGATGATCATGCCGCCGCAGGAGTTCGATCGCGTGAAGTCCGACGTGGAGGCCAACGCGAGCATCTCACCTGCGGATCGCCGCAAATTCATCAGGCGCTTCTATGCTTTGGCCCAACTTGTGTCTTTGGACAAACAAGGGCGTGTGCTGTTGCCGGAAGACTCGTGTCGGCGCCTCGGCCTCGAAGGCGAAGTGGTGCTGATCGGCAGCCATAGCCGCATGGAAATTTGGAATTTACAACGCTGGGCGGCCGCAACGGCCGAAGAGGACGAAGTCTTCCGCCGGGTGGCGGGAGAAGTCGGCTTGTAGCTCTACCCGGCCAAATAGAACCCCGGATCAAAAAGAAAACACCAACATGGCAAAAGCCGGCCGCAAGTTCGCTTTTGGTTTTTCCGCAAAGAAAGACGCGGAAGGCCGGGCGGAGGGTTCGGTCTGCATCCGCTTACGTGTTCGCACCATTTATGAGCAGTTCGGTCTCCGCAAACCCGCCCTCCCGCGCAAACACTGACGCGGGCACGTGGCACGAGCCGGTGCTGCGTGACGAAGTTGTCGCGCTGCTCCAGCCCGGGCGCGGTCGGGTTTTTCTGGATGGAACGCTTGGTGGTGGGGGGCATGCAGGAGCTTTATTGGCTGCTGGTGCCAAGGTGGTGGCACTGGATCGCGACCAAGAATCATTGCGTCACGCAATGGGGCAACTCTCTGTGTTCGGCGAGCACTTCCTGCCGGTGCAGGCCAACTTTGCTGATGCGGTTGAGCTGCCGGTGGTGCAGTCTGCCGCTCCATTCGACGGGGCCTTGCTCGACCTCGGTGTGTCTTCGCATCAGCTGGATACGGCGGAGCGTGGATTCAGCTTTCGCAACGACGGCCCGCTCGACATGCGAATGGACCCGTCGGCGGGAGAGTCGGCAGCCGATTTGATCAACTCAGCCGACGAGGCTTCATTGGTGAAGATTTTTCGCGACTACGGGGACGAACCGCAGGCCCGGCGTGTTGCCTGGGCAATTGTGGCCGAGAGGAATCGCGTTCGTTTCACCCGCACGGGACAACTGGCGGCGCTGATCGAAAAAATCCTCGGTCGGCGCGGTCGGATTCATCCGGCTACCCGGGTTTTTCAAGCGCTGCGCATCGCGGTGAACGATGAGCTTGGCGCTTTGCACCGGGCGCTCATCAGTGTCCCGACTTTACTCAAAACGGGCGCGCGTTTTGCGGTCATCTCATTTCACTCGCTGGAGGACCGCCTGGTCAAAACTTTCTTCCGTCATGGCAGCGAACAGTGGCTCGATCGCCCGGAATGGACGGCGCCCCGCCTAAATCCCGATCGGCGATTCCGTGACCTCACGCGCAAACCGATTGAGCCCTCGGCCGACGAAATCGTCCGCAATCCGCGGTCTCGTTCCGCCCGTTTGCGGGCTGTCGAGATTTTGGCGCCGCAAGAGGAGGTGGCCGCATGAGATATTCGAGAGCAGAAAACGCCCTGCCGCTCGGTCCGCTCATGCGCTGGCTCGTGCTGGTTTTTCTTTTCGGAGTTTTGGGGCTCTCGTTTGTGCACATGAAGCACCGCCTCAAAATCGACGGTGATCGCCGCCGCGATCTGGAGCAGGCCGTAGCGCAACTCGACGAGAAACTCAAAGTTGCCAACAATGAAATCATGCGCCTGACCTCGCGGCCGGCGCTGGAACGTCGCCGTCAGGAGGGCTTCATCCGTATGATGCCTGTGCAAGACAGCCGCATGGTCCGCCTGCGGGCGCAAGCCGCGCCAGCCATCGCCCAGACCACGGCACTCCAAGAAGGGGAGGCGCTTCCATGAAGACGGCCACGCATGTGCGGGCGGGTGTGGTCTGCATCATGCTCGCCCTGGTGTTCAGCATATACTCCGCGCGTTTGATCCATCTGCAGGTAGGTAAACACGCCGAATATGCACGGTTGGCGGCTGACACGACGGCACGGAAAAAAGTGGTTCCGGCCGAGAGGGGTTTGATTACCGACGTACGCGGCGAGGTGCTGGCGACCAACGTGCCGGTTTACACGGTGGTGGTTGACGGGTCGTTGATGAACGACCGGAACCAGTTGGCCGACGTGCTGGCGCGCAACCTCGATCTGCCGCGCGGGGATCTTTACGAGCGCATCGTTCCATCCCGACTTTACACGGTCATCCGCCGGCGCGTGCCGGCCGAGAAAATTGAAAAACTGAAGTCCGAATTGGCGGCGGCCGGATTGCGTGGCGTGCACTACGAATACGAGCCGATCCGGAACTATCCGAACGATTCCATGCTGGC
>JBIJDZ010000066.1:0-11128 GCA_044343805.1 Chthoniobacterales bacterium
CTGCCGGGCGGCGCGATCGGACTGTTGGGCGGCGGGCAGCTGGGAAGGATGTTGGGTCTTGCCGCGCGGCGCATGGGTTACCGGGTGCACACATTCGAGCCGTCGCCGAACAGCCCGGCCGGGCAGATCAGCGATGTCGAGTTCACGGCCGACTACGGGGACTTGGACAGACTCGAGGAATTCGCCCGCGGGGTCGATGTGGTGACGTTCGAGTTTGAAAACATTCCCTCGGCCGCGCTCGAGCGGGTGGCGGCGGTGCGCCCGGTCCATCCACGCCCTGCTGTCCTGCATATCTGCCAGAATCGGGCCCGCGAAAAAGAGTTTCTCACGCGCCACGGCTTTCCGTGCGCGCGCCACAAAGTGGTCAGCTCCGCCGCCGAGGCCGCGGTGGAGGCGGCCGCGCTCGGTTTCCCGTGTGTGATGAAAACGGCGGATTTCGGTTACGACGGCAAAGGCCAGGCCAAACTCGAGAGCGCGGCCGAGGCTGCCGAGGCGTGGGCCCGGCTCGCTGCGCCGCGGGCGGTCATCGAGGAATGGGTGGATTTCCGCGCGGAGGTTTCCGTGGTTTGCGCGCGTGACTGCTCCGGGCGCGTGGAGAATTTTCCGGTCAGCGAGAACATCCACCGGCGTCACATCCTCGATCGTTCGATTGTGCCCGCGCGGATCGATCCGGGTATTGCACGGGAAGCGCAGCACTTGGCCACCGCTCTTGTCCGGGCGCTGGATGTGGTCGGCTTGCTGACGGTGGAGTTTTTTGTTCGCCGCGACGGATCCCTGTTGGTCAATGAACTCGCGCCGCGCCCGCACAACTCGGGGCATTTCACGTTCGACGCTTGCGTGACAAGCCAGTTCGAGCAGCAGTTGCGGGCGGTGTGCGGTTTGCCGCTCGGTTCGCCGCGGCTGGTGTCGCCGGTGGTGATGGTCAATCTCCTTGGTGATGCTTGGGATAACGGCGAGCCGGACTGGGCGTCGCTGCTCACCGATCCCGATGCGAAGTTACATCTTTACGGCAAAACCAGCGTGCGACCCGGACGCAAGATGGGGCATTTCTGCGTGCTCAAACCTTCGGTCGAAGATGCCTGGCGGGCGGCGGATGAAGCCGAGGCGAGGCTCTTTCGGCGTGCGCCGGGTGCGAGCCGTGCTTAATTGTCATTGAGAATGGAAGCACCCAAAAAGCCGCACGTTTACCGCGATCCGGATCGCGCCAAAATCCTCTGGACCGGTGTGGCTATCGCCGTGCTGGTGTTGGTCGCCATTGTCTGGGCCACCATGTCGCTGAACCAGACGATGAAAAGCACGGGGGCCTTCACCGGTAAAATCATCGCCAAAGAATTCACGCCCGAGCCGGCCCAGGAAATCACCATCGGCCAAGGTGGACTGCAAAGCACGAGGATCGAGGGCGAGTATCTTCTCAAGGTGCAAACACCGGGGGGATCGCGCGTCTACAATGTCTGGGTCGATCGCGTCGTCTATGAGGAAGTCAAAGTCGGCGATGATTACTATGTCATTCCTTCGCCTTGAGTATCCGCGAAGATCGAACGTCTGCCGCCCTCTGCTGTCTCAAATAAATCAACGGGCGCAGGGCCCGCTTTCCTCACCAAGCCAAAAATATTTTTTATGAGTCAATCAACGCATGAACTGAACGAAAAGGTGCAGCGCAGCAACCAATGGGTGCAACCGCTGTTCTCCGAAGTGGGCAAAGTTGTCGTCGGACAAAAACTACTTGTCGAGAGGCTGGTCATGGGTCTGCTCACCAACGGTCACGTGCTGCTTGAAGGTGTGCCCGGGTTGGCCAAGACGCTGACCGTGCGTACGCTGGCCTCCTGCTTGCACACGGGGTTTGCCCGGCTGCAGTTCACGCCCGATCTTTTGCCGGCCGACCTGATCGGCACATTGATCTACAACCCGCGCGACGGAGAGTTCACGACCAAACTCGGCCCGATTTTCTCGAACCTCATTCTGGCCGACGAAATCAACCGCGCTCCGGCCAAAGTGCAGAGCGCTTTGCTCGAGGCGATGCAGGAGCGCCAGGTCACGATCAGCGACCAAACCTACAAGCTCCCCGATCCGTTTCTCGTGCTCGCCACGCAGAACCCGCTCGAACAAGAGGGCACTTACCAACTGCCCGAGGCGCAGCTCGACCGTTTCATGTTCAAGGTCCACGTCGGCTACCCGACCCGCACCGAAGAACGAGCCATCCTCGACGCCATGTCCACATCCTCGCCCAAACTCGAGGTGAACACCCTCGTGCGTCCGGAGGACATCATCGCGTCGCGTTCGCTCGTCAACGAGATCTATGTCGATGACCGCGTGAAGGACTACATCGTCGATATTGTCTGGGCCAGCCGTCAGCCCGATACCTACGGACTCAAGCTCAACGGCATGATCCGCTACGGTGCGTCACCCCGCGCTACAATCTATCTCACCTTGGCGGCCAAAGCCCACGCGTTCCTCAACGGCCGCGGCTATGTCACGCCGCAGGATGTGAAATCGGTCGGTCCGGACGTGTTGCGCCACCGCATCGCCGTGAGTTACGAGGCGGAAGCCGAGGAGATGACCAGCGAGATGATCATCGAGCAGATTTTCGCCGGTTTGCCTGTGCCTTAAGATCGTTTTCCGTGGTTCGGTGTTCAGTGAGTTGTCTGGGGCGAAGACTACCAGCCCATAGAATAAAAACTGAGTCCTGAACACTTTTCCGACATGAAAGATACAAGGGAAATTCTCAAAAAAATCCGCCGTCTCGAATTACGGACGCGAAGGCTGGTGGACTCGATGTTCGCGGGTTCCTACCACAGCGTCTTCAAGGGGCGGGGAATGAATTTCGAGGAAGTGCGCGAATACACGCCGGGCGACGAAATCCGTTCGATCGACTGGAATGTGACCGCCCGCATGAATGCTCCCTTCGTCAAAAAATTCACCGAGGAACGCGAGTTGACCGTCATGCTCGTCGTCGATGTCAGCGGGTCGGGCGACTTCGGCAGCGTGAACTCCAGCAAGCGCGAGTTGGCCGCCGAAGTGGCGTCGATCCTCGCGTTCAGCGCGATCCAGAATAACGACAAGGTCGGGCTCTTGCTTTTCACCGACGAGGTCGAGCTGTTCATCCATCCGAAAAAAGGCCGGCTGCACATTCTGCGTCTCATCCGCGAGATGTTGTATTTCAGACCTCAGCGCCGCGGCACGAATCTCACCGTGGCGTTGGAGTATCTAAACAAGGTCGTCACGCGCCGTGCGGTCGTCTTTCTCATTTCCGACTTTCTCGACGAGGGCTACTCGAAGCCGTTGGCCGTGACGGGCCGCCGCCACGATCTTATCGCCATCCCGGTGGTCGATCCTGGCGAGGAAGATTTGCCCGACGTGGGCATCGTCACGCTTGAAGATCCCGAGACGGGAGAACAGATCGACATCAACACATCCAGCCGGGCCCTGCGCGGGGCCTATCTCGCCCTGGAGGAGAAGCGCAAGCGGGCCATCGACCAGGAATTCCGCAAGCTCGGCATCGACATGATTCCGCTGCGCACCAACGAGGATTATCTGCACGTGCTCCGTTCGTTTTTCGACCGCCGCGAGCAACGCCAACTGAGCGCCTGATCAACCATGCCTCCCGCCGAAGCCAACGCCGATCTGCTGCCCCACGAAATCGCCGGGCCGGTCTGGTATTTGCCGTATCCGCTTTGGATGATGCTCACTGGTGGCGCTGTTTTGCTGATTCTGGCGGTCTTGTCCGTGTGGGGATTCGTCGCCTGGCGTCGCCGCGTGAACCGGCGACCGCTGACCGCGCGCGAGAAAGCCTTGGCCGCCTTGGCCCAAGCCCGGGCGCGGGCCACGGAAGCGGAACCTTACGAGTTCATCATCGAAGTTTGCGATGTGCTGCGGAATTTTTTGTCGGCAGAGCACCGGTTGCCGGCGACCACGCAGACGTCCTACGAATTCCTGCAAACCGCCCAGCGCAGCGGTCTCTTCGACGAGAGCCGCCTGACACATCTGACCCGTTTTCTCGACAAGACCGATGCGATCAAGTTCGCCCGCGCTTCGGCCACGGGCGAGGACAATGCGGAGCTGACCGGTTTGGCCGAGGAATTGGTGAAAGGAGAGGAGCCCGATGCCGTCGCTGCCTGATCTTTCCGGACTCAGTTTTGTCCAGCCGCAGTTGCTCTGGCTGCTGTTTTTGATCCCGCTGATCTCGTGGCTCAAAGGCAAAATCGGCGGCACGCCCGGCGTCCTGTTTTCCACGACGAAGACGGTCGCCAAGGTCGGTGGTCGCCGCAGATCCCGCGCGGGTGATTTTCTCACCGGGTTGCTTTACGTTGCGCTGGCCTGCCTCATCCTCGCCTTGGCCCGTCCGCAATTGGGCAAAACGATCACGCGCACCCAGGCCAGCGGGGTGGACATCATGCTGGTCATCGACGTCTCGCGTTCGATGTTGGCCGAGGATTTCACCATCGGCGGCCAGCGGGCCAACCGCCTCGAGGCGGTCAAACGTGTGACCGAGCAGTTCATCAAAGAACGTCCCAATGACCGCATCGGTATCGTCGCTTTCGCCGGTCGGCCTTATCTCGTGAGCCCGCTCACGCTCGACCACGACTGGTTGATCCAGAATCTCGATCGCACCCGCATCGGCTTGGTCGAGGACGGCACGGCGATCGGGTCCGCCTTGGCCTCGGCCAGCAACCGTCTCAAGGACAAAGAGGCGAAATCGAAACTGGTGGTACTCTTGACCGACGGTGACAACAACGCCGGCCGCGTCACCCCGCTCACCGCCGCCGAGGCCGCCAAGGCGCTCGGGATCAAAGTCTATACCATCGGTTCGGGCAGCCGCGGCAATGCCCCGTTCCCGTTTGTCGATCCTTTCGGTCGAACGGTTTACCGGCAGATCCCGGTGGAGTTCGACGAGGAAAGTCTGCAGCAGATCGCAACCATGACCGGCGGTTCCTATTTTCGCGCGACCGACACGCAGTCGCTCCAACGTATTTTTGATGAGATCGACCAGCTCGAAAAATCCCAGGTCGAGGTGCAAAAGGTGGCGCAATACCGTGACCTGTTCCCGTGGTTCGTGCTGGTCGGCACGGTGCTGCTGGCCGCTGAAACCCTGCTCGGACAAACCATATGGAGACGTCTGCCCTGAGTTTTGCCCGCCCGTTTTTGCTCCACGCCCTGTGGCTCTTGCCGCTGGTCGCGGTGCTCTTTTGGTGGTCCGAGCACAAACGCCGGGCGATGATCGTCCGGATCGTTGCCCCCAAACTCCGCGCCATGCTGGCCGGCAATGCCAGCCCCGCCCGCCGGTGGTTCCGCAGCGGATGCGTGCTCGGCGCGCTCGGCCTGCTCGTGGTCACGATGGCTGGCCCGCGGCTTGGCTATGACACGCTCGAGCTGCCGCATCGCGGCCGCGATGTCATCATCGCGATGGACGTTTCCCGCTCGATGCTGGCGCCGGATGTGGCGCCCACGCGTTTGCAGCGGGCCAAGCTGCTGGCGGAGGATCTTATCAGTGAATTGGGCGCCGACCGCATCGGTCTGGTCGCGTTTGCCGGGTCGGCCTTTTTGCAGGCGCCGCTCACGCTCGATCATGGCGCGGTCCTCGCGGCCCTCGATGAACTCGATACGTCGGTGATCCCGAAGGGCGGGACAAATATTGCCGCAGCCATCCGCGCGGCCGAGGAGGCTTTCGGCAAGGCGGAAGGTTTTTCCCGCGCGCTGATCATTATTTCGGACGGCGAAGAATTGGATGCCGATGGCGTCACTGCGGCGAAGCAAGCGGCGTCACTCGGGGTGAAAATTTTCACCGTGGGTGTCGGCTCGACCGAGGGCTCGGAGATCCCGCTTGGTCCGGGAGATTTTGTGCGCGACCCGTCGGGCCAAGTTGTCCAATCGCGCCTCGATTCTGCGCGCATGACGGAAATCGCCGAGGCGGCGGGCGGCTTTTATACACCGCTGGATGAAAATGCCGCACGGCTGCTGGCCGTGGATGGCGTGGGCAAATTGGCCGAGGCGGATATCACGACAAACAGTTCCCGACGTCCGGTTGAGCGCTACCAGTGGCCTCTCGGTGCGGCCATCGGGTTGCTGGTTTTGCAGGCGCTGGTCGGCGAGCGTCGCCGTCGTCCGGCCGGTCTTGCGGCGGCACTGCTCATCTTGTCAGCCAACTCCGGTTGGTCGGCACCGTCTGGACTGGCAGCTTACGAGCAGGGCGATTATGAGCAGGCCAAGCAGGCCTTCGAAAAGCGTTTGCAAATGGAGCCGGAGGCGTCCGCATTGCAGCTCAATGCCGGGGCGGCGGCTTACCGCCTGAAAGATTACGGCTCGGCTACGGAATACTTTTCCCGCGCCATGCTGGCCGAAGATCCAGCCCTGCGCTCGTCCGCAGAGTTCAATCTCGGCAACACGCTTTTCCGCCAAGGCGAGGGGCAGCAGGACAAGGAGAAAAAGATCACCGATTGGAAGGATGCCATAGCCAAATATGAAGCCGCGTTGAAGACGCGCCACGACTACACTGAAGCTAAGGAGAACAAGGAGCGGGTAAAAAAGCTGCTCGAGGAACTCGAAAAGGAGCAGCAACAGGAACAGCAAAAACAGGATCAGAAACAAGACCAGCAAAAGCAGGACCAGTCCCAGCAGAAAGATCAACAGCAACAGGAGCAGCAGCAATCCGGTCAAGACCAGAAGGACCAGAAAGATCGATCCTCCGGAGACCAGCAGCAGTCCCAAAGCGGCCAAGACCAGAAGAAGGACCAACAACAGGGCGGACAAAAGCAGGACCAGCCGTCGGCTGATGGCGGCAAGGATCAACAAAAGCAGCAAGGCAAGGGGGACAAGAAGGACGAGCAAGGCCAACAAGGCGAGCCGCCTCAAGAAAGCCAATCGGGCAAAGAAGATCAGCAAAAGCAGGGCGGCTCCGGTCCGGGCGAGCAAAAGGACGAGCGAGATGGACAGCAAGGGCAACCGAAAGAAAGTGAAGGCGGAAAAAAACAGGAGCCGAGTGACAATGGGGACGCCGGCCAACCGCGCCCTCAGCCCTCACAACCTGGTGACCAACCGGCTCCGGTCCCGCAACAGTCCGGGGAGAAAAAAGAAGGCGAACTGCGCGGCGGGCAGGTAGGGTCAGCCGGTCAACAAGGCGGGCAACAATTGCAGGCGGCCGAGGTCGCCGAGGAAGAAGTCGATGGTCAGATGAGCGCGGGCCAAGCGCGGGCTTTGCTCCGCTCGCTGCAAGGCGAGGAGGAGCAGGTGCAACTTCTCGAACGTCGGAACTTTCAGGATGTCTCCAAGGACTGGTAGAATATACGCGCTCATGAAAACTCCGGCCTGCTTCTCTGCTCTCGCGGCATCGATGCTGATGCTGTCGGCCATGGCATCCGCGCGGGCCGAGGTAGTCACCAGCTTGAGCGCGCCCTCCGGACAGGTCGGTGTGCCCTTGCAGTTGCAATACCAGTTCATCAACACCGGTGAACCGAGGGACATGCCCCGATCGCTCATGGTGGACGGATTGGATATCCGCCTGACGGGGACTTCGCGGCGCGTGGAAATGATCAACTTCCAGACCTCTTCCGCACTTATTTACGCGTACACGGTCATTCCGAATCGTCCGGGCAACTTCACCATTCCAAGTTTCGCTGTGCAGGTGAACGGCCGGCAAGTGCGCACCGATCCCGCCGATCTCCGGGTGTCGGGACCGAGCGGTTCGGCGCCTCCGCCGGGACAAGGTGTCTCGCCCATGCTTCCATCTCCGCCATCCTCGCGCGCCCCCGCTCCCGGCCGCACACCGCCGCGTTCCTCGCGAGGCGATGCCGCCCCTTACTACGGCGAGATCGTGATGGGCGCGAAGTCGGCCTATGTTGGCGAAGTCGTGCCGGTCGAGCTGCGGTTTTATTTCCGGGCCGACGGTCAATTCGACAATTTGCAGCGTCCGACCTTCGCCGGCGACGGATTCACGGCCGCGCCGTTGAGCGAGCCTGAACAGAGCGAGCAGTTCATCGATGATATTCCCTACAATGTCGTGACGTTCCGCAGCGCAATCACCCCGGTGAAGACTGGACAGATCGAGATTCCCTCCGCGGCGATGGAGGGCCGCATGGTTTTTGCCGGGTCTCCGACCGGGATGGATCCGTTTTTCGACCAGTTTTTCCAGAACTTCCCCATGCCCGGCTTCGGCCGTGCAGAGAATATCCAGGCACAAACCAACCCGCGCAGACTCGAAGTCCTCGCGTTGCCGAAAGAGGGACGTCCGGAGAGCTTCGGCGGCGCGATCGGTCAATTCACTCTGCGCGCCTCGGCCGCCCCGCCGACGGCCAAGGCCGGCGAACCGGTCACCTTGAAGTTGGCGCTCGAAGGTCGTGGCAATTTCGATGCGATCACCCCGCCGGTGTTGACGGATAGCGAGGGTTGGCGCACCTACGCCCCGAAAGAGATTTTCAACGCAGCCGATGCCATCGGTTATGGCGGCACGAAAACCTTCGAGGTCAGCATGGTCGCCCGCACAGACCAGTCCGCCACCCCCGGCGCGGAATTTTCCTATTTTGATCCGATCAAAAAACAATACTTCACGCTGAAGACAGATCCGGTGGCAGTGACCGCGGCCGGGGGAGGGGAACCGTCCGCCGATCAAATGGCGGGAGGCGCGCGTCAAGATTCCGGTGGGGCGCGCGAGCAGACGCCCGGGGTGCAGCCGTCCGATGACATCGCGCCCATCGCCGGGATCCTCTCGGCGCGCTCACCGGGATTTGTACCTTGGCTTCAGCATGGATGGTTCCGCATCCTCAACGCTTTGCTGCTCATCGTGATATTGGCGGCGATTCCGATGGTCGTGTGGCTGCGGCGACGAGCCCGCAAGAGCGCCCTGACGGCGGAGCTGGAAGCCGCTTTGTCCCGGGCCAAGCTCGACTGGCAAAAAGCCGGCGACCGCTCGTCTTTTTACGAGGCTGCGGCCGATTTCGCACAAGCCCGTTTGGCTCTCTGGGAGGGCAAACCCGTTGCTTTGATCGACGAGGCGGAAGTTCTGGCCCGGCGGATCGACGACCCGGTGGTTCGTCATGATTTGCAATCCGTGCTCGCCCGCCGCGATGAACTCAAATACGGCGGTGGTGGCGGGGGCGCCCTCGATCCCGAAGAACGGCTTCGCGTAACCGCTCTGCTCGAAAAACTCACTTCAACTCATGCTTAAAAAACTCACGTTCACTTTTCTGGCCGTCTCCTTTCTCGCGATGGCCGCCATCGCGCAAACGCCCGACGAGCAGCAGCTCTTCGAGCAAGGCAACCGCGCTTTCGCCGAGGGGGATTTCGGTGCGGCCCGCGAGGCGTACGAGAAGCTGATCAAAGCCGGCTCGACCAATCCCGCGGTTTTACTGAACCTCGGCCATGCCGATTTCCGCCTCGGGCGCGAAGTTCCGGCCGCCATCAATTACCGACGGGCCTTGGCCCTCGATCCGGGCAATTCCGCCGCCCGCAGCAGTCTCGAGCATGTCATGCAAAAGCTCGGTGTCCCGGCCCCCGGTCTCGGGGCTGCGGAGGTGGTGGGGCAATACATCTCATTCGATCTCCTGGTGCTCTTGGGCAGTCTTTCTTTCTGGGCGGGCATCATCATGGTGTTCTTCGCCTTGTTCTCCGACCGCAAGCGCACCGGCCTGACGGCAGCTGGCGTGATTGTTTCACTCATCGGAGCCACGGCCGTGGCCATATCGTGGGCGGGTGACTCGCGCATCGCGCTTTCGCAGACCTCTATCGTGGTGGCTGATGCCGTCGATGCCCGCAAAACCCCGGTCGATAACTCGCAAAAACTCGTTGATCTTCCCAAAGGATCCCCGGTGCGTGTCATCACTGCCCGGGATGACTGGTCGCTTGTGCGGCTGCCTATCGGCATCGACGGCTGGGTGCGCAGTGCGGCGCTCGAGCCGGTCTTCCCGGGTGCTTTGCCCGAGGCTCCGTGACCTTCCGCCTGTCGACGGCGCTGTTGGTCGCTGCTTGCCCGGTCCTCATGGCCGGATGGCAGGAAGACGTCCGCTCCCTGCGTGCCGGGCCCTACCCGCCGCCACCCACGGCTTTGTCCGCCCGCTACGTTTTCGGTTGGAGTGGAATCGAAGCGGCCGAGGCCGACGTGCATTTGACCCGGACCGCTGATGGTGTCTGGTCGGCGAAAGTCACCGGCGGAACCAAAGGCGCGGCGCGCTCTTTGTGGAAGCTCGATGCAGACTACTCCGCAGAAGTAACCGAAACCGATTGGCGCTCGCGCTCGTCGCGCTTGGTGGAGCGCTACAAGCGATACGAGATCGAGGAACGGTGCGACTTTCGTCCCGGCGGGGTGCGCTCCCTGCGGCAATCCAAAAAGCCGGGGGCAGCAAAATCCGATTGGATGAACTTTTACGTCCCCGGCCTGCGCGACATGGCTGCGGCTCTTCTGCTCGCGCGGAGCCAACCACTCGAAACAGGCGATGCGATGAGTCTCGCCGTCTTCCCTGGAGAATGGATGTATCTGGTGCGTGTCAAAGTCGAAGGACGCGAGAAAATCCGCTGGCAGAAACAAACGCGGGATGTGCTGCGCGCCTCACTCGAAATCGACTGGATCGGCAAAGACTACGCGCTCAAGCCGCATAAAAAATTCCACCGCGGCACCGTATGGGTCAGCGATGACGAGACGCGTCTTCCGCTCCGCGTCGAAGTCAAAGTCTTCATCGGCCACGTCTTCGCCGAGCTGGTTGAGTTGCAGACGGGGAGGTGAATTTTGAGCTGTCATCCCGCCCGGCGGAAATCTGAAACAGGAAAACGGCTGCCAGCCGCTCCATGCCAAAAAAGACGCGCCCCGGTTTCCCGGGGCGCGCGTGTGATTTCAACAGGTTGCTGTCTTAGCAGCAGCCGGCTTGGCACTCACAGGGGCAGCATTTGCCGCCACAGTCGGTGCACTGGCAGGCTTCTTTCGCCGAGGCCGTGAAGGCCAAGGCGACGACGGCCATGATCGCGAAGAGTATTTTTTTCATTGTAGAATTCTCCGTTGAGGTTTCGTTTCTGTTTTCCTTCCGCCTAAGAGGACGGAAGCCGACGCCGGGTGAGCCCTCAGGCTCGCGGCGGGGGAACGTCGGGCGGGGATGAGCGGCGGAGAGCTGCTTCGTCGCCGGGGTGACGGAGGGTGGATCTGCGGGGAGAA
>JBIJDZ010000021.1:0-30494 GCA_044343805.1 Chthoniobacterales bacterium
CATGGCATTGACGTAGCATGGGTCTTCCAATGCCAGAGCATGGGATTGATGGGCAGCAGGTTGGGGTTCCATTATTTATCTTTGGCGAGAAGCGATTCGCGCATGCGCTCCAATTGTTTTCGCTCGCTTACAGTCAAGCTGGCGAGTCCTCGGCGGGATATTTTTTCCAAAATCCGGTCGATTTCCTCGTCTGGATCGGCTTCTTTTGTTGCAGGGTGCTCAAGGTGACTCAGACGAGGTCGGTTGCGTCTCGGAAGAAATCTTGTGAGATCAATATGCTTGACCGGTTCGCGGATACCATACCAAGCAAGAAGCGCGGTCGAACCGAGAACCAATAGCTCAGGCCAACTGCGCCCTGCAAGCAGTTGCAAGACGGCAACACCCAGCAGAATCCAGGCAAAGATTTTGGCGGGTATCTGGAAAATCAATTGCGCGCCAGGATACAAAGTGGCGAACGCGAGAAAAACGGCGAGATTGGCCCAGCTTTGTTGGAGTGTGTAGGACCGTCCGGTGATGAGCGTCCCGATTATCAACAGCGCGGGTCCCAGCAAAAGAAAGCCAAAGTAGAGACGGAGGAAGCGTCCGCGCCCCAGATATTGCTCCAAGTCACGTCCAAAAATATAGAGAACAACCAAAGAGACAATGAACCAAGGATCGGGCTGACTCGGCAGGGCGTAGGTTAAACAGCGCCAGATTTCGAATTGTTCGAGCACGGCCACGCTGGAGAAGGTGGTCAATCTGGAAACGAATGCTTCACCACCTGCGGCCAGTATCAAGGTGAGAGAAATCATGGCCGCGACATAAACACCCACAATCAGGGTTGTGACATAAATCGGCAATCGCCCGATCCATGTGATGGGGTCGTGACTCTCGGGTGTTCTGCGGGCGATCACGAGTGGGAAACTACCGCGCGCAAGCCGACTGCGCAAGGCGTCGCAGAGGTTTGAAGTAAGCCGTCATTTGCCCGGCGGGGAGGCGCCCGCTTGTTCCGTCAGACATGAATACCCGGTCCCAAGAGCGTTCAAAGCAGTGGGGAGCCATGGGAAAGTCCGCCGCCAACTCCCGGGCCGTCTCATAGAAGGTGGTTGCTCGTCTTTTAGCCGCCTGCCGTGAAAGGATAAACTGAGCCCCGACAAAAAAGCGGTATTCAGGAGGGCCCGTGGACCCGAAAAGTCGGCGATGAAATTCCTCCAGTTGCAATTCCTCTCGCGCGAGGTTTTTGCTCCACGGCACAAACAGTCTTCTACCCCGCGCATCATCGGTATCGGCGACAAATCCGAGCCACCAAAAATCGACAACCTTATGGCCGCCGTTCGCCAAATCACGCAGCCTTGCATGTAAATCGGGTGCGTGATCGAAAGGGTGTCCTTGGACAAAAACTGTAACGTCGGCCAAATTATCGCGGCGCTCGGCCAAGTGATGCAAATAGGTATGGGCTTCGCGGCCGACGTTGGGCAAACGTGTGCCACTGCCTCCCTCTGCGCCTTTGTGGTAGACGGTGACACGAAACTGCGGGGAAACCCTCCTCAGCCAGGCCAGATCCTCGTCGCAATGGGCAATAACCAATTCAAGTGTCTGCATTATGTCATGAAGCGATTTGCAGATATTCCTCGGCGGCCAGTTGGATGGTATTGGCATGTAAACGAGCTGTCATTCCGGGTGTCCGATGATATCCGCCACCATACAGGACAACCAGAGGCAACTCTCGAGTGGTGCACCAAGTAATCATGCCGCGGTCACGTTCTTGCATTTGTTCAGTCGACAATTCCATCTGACCAAAGCGATCCTCGCGGTGCACATCGGCACCGGAGATCCAAATGACCAAGTCCGGCATAAAATCATCCAAAGCTACAGGCAGTGAGTCACTCAAAGCTTTGAGATAAGCTTTACCGGAAACCTGCCGCGGCAGCCCGACGTCGGCCGAACCCGGTTCTTTGGCGCTAGGATAATTTCTCTCACCGTGGATGGAGTAGGTAAAGACCCGGCTGTCACGGCGGAAGATGGCGTGCGTACCATTTCCTTGATGAGCGTCAGTATCGGCCACCAGAACGCGGAGCGAGGGGTGGTTTTCGTGCAGGTCGCGAATAGCGACGCTCACGTCGTTGAGCACACAGTAGCCAAGGCCGTGATCGGGGAAGGCATGGTGGGTGCCTCCGGCAAGATTGGCAGCCATCCCGTGCGCAAGAGCGTGATAGCAAGCGGCGATGGTCGCGGCCGTCTCCAGCGACGAACGATAGAGAAGGCGAGGATGCCAGGGCAGGCCGAGCTTGTAGATCTCCAGTTCGTCAAGGGTTCCGTGGGTGAGTTTTCGGAGGTACTCGCTGGTGTGGACTCGAAGAAGTTGGCGCAGAGAAGCTTGGGCGACAGGGGTGATTTCTACCGGGCTTTCCTCGGCAACGAGAAGATCGTGCGCTTGCAGGAACTTTTCCATTGGGAAGGGGTGGCCTGTGGGGAGTGGGAGATAAAATCCGGGGTGGTAGAAGCAGCGAAGGCGCGGCGGCATAAAAAGAAGGATGCAAGGGGAGAGTTGGCGCGGCAAACCATCTGATGCATCTTCTCGTTTATGAACTGGATTTCCTCGGACCAATGGATGGCTCTGGCCCAAGAAGATACTGACGTTCATCGTTTGGCGACCGGCAGTGATGGTTATTTGGATCGCTATGGGGAGTGGATTTTGTGGAGCGGTGAACGATACCCAGGGGTGGACCTTTTGCGTGCTGAAATTGACCATCGCTACGGGTTTGCGCCGCGAGGCTATCTTGAACGAACGCTGGTTAAAAAAGCAGCCGAACAGAAACCCGCGAGACTTGTCGCGGGTGAAGACCCGCAAGAGATCGTGGTTCGGGAGCGGGGGATCTTATACGCGGTCGAGCCGGCCGCCGGCTATTCGTCTGGCTTGTTCCTCGACCAGCGATTGAACCGCCGTTGGGTCACAACATTTGGCTCCAAGCGGATGCTCAATCTATTTGCTTACACCTGTAGTTTCACGGTTTGTGCAGCGGTAAACGGCGCGCAGACCTGCAGTGTCGATGTGTCCAAAAGTGTGCTGGCCACTGGGCGTCGGAATCTTAAGCAGAACGGTCTTGATCCAGCGGCAGGCCATCGATTTCTGGCTGACGATGCGACAAAAGTTTTACCTCGATTAGCCAGACGGGGTGAAACTTTTGATCTAATCGTGCTGGATCCACCGACTTTCGGGCGGGCTGCCGGGCGAGTGTTTCGGATCGAGAAGGATTTACCGCAGATGGTGCTCGGGTGTTATGAATTGCTTGCACCCGGCGGATGGCTGCTCGTGTCATGCAATTACGCATCGTGGAGCTTTGGGGACTTACGCACTTTGTGTGCCGAATCACTGCTGGGAGCAAGGCCGGCGATGGAAAGAGGTGAGCATCCAGATGAGATCCCGCATGGGGCGGTTTCTTGGAGGGTGCGGCGGTAGCTGGATAACTCACCGCGGGTGTCATGCCCTCCATGGTGGATAACACCCTTTGCCGGGAGAGGCGGCGCCCGAGGTTATTTCAGTTCGGCCAGCTTCGCTTTGATCGCGGCGAAGTCGGGTAGCTGGCGTGGGTCATCGTGGGATTCGGCGTATTGGATGGTGCCGTTTTTGTCCACAACGAAGGCAGATCGTTTGGCCACACCACCCATGGGGAGATTCAGTTGCGGTGCGAATTGATCGTAGGCGATACCATAAGCTTGCGCAACTTTGTGGTCGTAGTCACTGGCCAGGGTAACGTTGATGTCCTCTTTTTGCGCCCAAGCTTCCTGCGCGAAGGGATTGTCACCGCTGATTCCGATAACGCTGGCGCCATGGAAGTCGGCGAGGCCTTTGGAAACAGAACAAAATTCGTCAGTGCAAACGCTGGTGTAAACCATCGGGAAGAATAGCAGGACGACATTTTTGCCTTTGTATTCGGAGAGTTTGA
This sequence comes from Chthoniobacterales bacterium, assembly GCA_044343805.1. Lineage (GTDB taxonomy): Bacteria > Verrucomicrobiota > Verrucomicrobiia > Chthoniobacterales > JACTMZ01 > JACTMZ01. The sequence continues at coordinate 3,927 of JBIJDZ010000021.1, forward strand.
CCAAATGTAAGCCGTCGGCATTTTTGGTGGTGAGGGCGAAGTCAGGAGCTTGGGAGCCGGTGGTAAGCATGTGAGTGGTTGGTGGTTGAAAATCGGAAGTTGAAGGGGAAAAGACGCCTTGGTCAAGGATGCGTCATCGCTTCGGGTTTGACCCAGGAGTCGAACTGCTCGCCGGTGAGGTACCCGGAAGCAACAGCGGCCTCACGCAGGCTCGTCTTTTCCTTGTGCGCATTCTTGGCGATTTGTGCCGCTTTGTCGTAGCCGATGTGCGGATTGAGTGCCGTCACAAGCATGAGTGAGTCGCTCACGTAGTGGTTGATCCGGTCGAGGTTGGGTTCGATACCGGCGGCGCAGTGGTGCGTAAATGAATGGCATGAATCGGTCAGCAAGCGCACGGAGTGAAGGAAGTTAAAAATGATGACCGGCTTGAAAACATTAAGCTCGAAGTTGCCTTGCGATCCGGCAAACCCGATAGCAGCGTCGTTACCCATAACTTGGCAGCAGACCATCGTCATCGCCTCACTTTGTGTCGGATTCACTTTTCCGGGCATAATGGAAGAGCCGGGTTCGTTTTCAGGGATGATGATTTCGCCGAGGCCGCAGCGCGGTCCGCTGGCCAGCCAACGGATGTCGTTGGCAATCTTCATAAGCGAACAGGCAAGCGTCTTGAGGGCCCCAGAGGCAAAGACAAATTCATCATGAGCCGAGAGCGCGGCAAATTTGTTCGGATTCGAGGTGAAGGGCAGGCCGGTTAGTTCGGAAATTTTTCGGGCGGCGCGTTCGCCAAATTCCGGGTGCGAGTTAAGACCGGTTCCCACGGCGGTTCCACCGATGGCAAGGGACATGACACCGGGTAGCGCCATTTCGATTCGGGCCAGGTCGGCGTCGAGGAGGGCGACGTAGCCGGAGAACTCCTGCCCGAGGGTAACCGGTGTCGCATCCTGCAGATGGGTGCGACCGATTTTGACGATGGAGGCGAAAGCTTGGGCCTTGGCGTCGAGCGAGTCGCGCAGTTCGCGCACGGCAGGGAGCAGGTTGTGCACGACGACCTCGGCAGCGGCGATGGACATGGCGGTGGGAAACGTGTCGTTGGACGACTGCGACATATTGACGTCGTCGTTGGGGTGCACCGGTTTTTTCGAGCCCATCTCTCCTCCGGCTATCTCGATGGCACGGTTTGAAATGACCTCGTTGGCGTTCATATTGCTCTGTGTTCCGGAACCGGTTTGCCAGATGCGTAATGGAAAATGCTCGTCAAGCTTGCCTTCGATGACTTCGTCCGCAGCTAGGGCTATGAGTTTAGCTTTTTCGGGTGGAAGTTTTCCCAAGTCCTGATTGACCAAGGCACAGGCTTTTTTGAGGATGCCGAGGGCACGGACAAGTTCGCGGGGTTTCTTGTCGAGTCCGATATTGAAGTGAATCAAAGACCGGGCGGTTTGGGCCCCGTAGTAGCGTTCGGACGGGACTTCGATGCTGCCCATGCTGTCAGTTTCAGTGCGTGTCTTCATGAGAAAAGTGTGAGCTTGCTTCTGCCAGGCAAGATAAGAGGAATGGTGCTCGGGGGGGGACTTGAACCCCCATGCCTTGCGGCATACGCCCCTCAAACGTACGTGTCTGCCATTTCACCACCCGAGCAATGAATTCGATCATAACGCGGCGCTCAGACCGCGCAAGTTTTTAGGTGCTGAGCTGCGCTCAAGCCGGAAAGCCAAGCGCCTTCGACTTTGCCTCCCGCAATGGCATCTCCGGCCAATACAAGCTTGGCAGGTAAGCCATAGGACACAATCTGCTGATTTAAATCAGATGTTTGGGCTGCCGTAGCATAGCGCCAGCGATGAAAAAATGATGTCTGCGGGGCCGATAGATCCTCGCCGACGACCTCACTTGCAGCGCGAATTATTGCTTCCGTCACCTGTGTTTCTTCAGATGCGTAGTTTACATCGCTGAACTCAGCTGTCGTGTGAAACACAAGGATCGTGCTCTGCGGATGGAGATCTTGTCGTTTGGAGGAATCATGCCCGATCCATGATAAAATGGGGTGATCATGGCACTGAACTCCATCCCAGGGAATGAGGCGACGCGAATAACGAGCAGCAACCGCCAAGCACGGTGCCATGGTGATACGGGAGAGCTTCTCTGCTGCTTCGGGAGCAGCTTGAGAAAGTAGCAATGCACCCTGGGGAGGGGGGGCGGTAACGACAAGACATTTGGCCTTGAACGTCCTGCCCTCCTCTGTGGCAAGTGTCCACAGGCGATCTTTCAAACTGATGGCTGTAACTTTTGTGCGGCTGAGTACGTAGTCGCATTCAACTCCGGCCAAGTCGCGACCGAGAGAGGACATGCCTTGGCGGCAAGCGTAGCGGGGGTGAGACTCTTTCTCTGGGGAGCACAGGGAACCATTCGAATATTGGTGCAGCCCTCGGGCCCACTCGTGGCAAATTCCCCTTCGCAGCCAATCATCCACTTGTTCTCGAAACGCAGCAGACCTAACGGTGAAAAATTGGGATCCATGATCGACCGGTAGCCCCTCCCACCGGCGCGTCGCGGAACGTCCGCCCAAACCGCGGCTTTTTTCCAGGACAAGCACATTGCAACCGGAGATGTGAAGTTCCTTGGCAGCTTCAAGCCCAGCGATGCCCGCACCTATGATTAGCACATCGGCTGTGTCTGACGATTCTTGGCTCATCAAGATATGACGGCGAGTTCCCTCAGCAGGGCTTGATGCAAGCGGATGCCGACTTCGAAGTGTTCAATCGGAAAGTTTTCGTCCGGAGCATGGGCGCGGCAGTCGGGGGAAGCGAGTCCAAGCAGTAGCGTGTCCACGCCGAGCAGCTCGCGAAATGTTTGCACAATGGGGATGCTTCCGCCCTCTCGCATCATTGCGGGAGGATGGCCGAAGGTCTGCTCGAGTGCGCGCAACGCAGCAGTGCACCACGGGCTTTTGACATCAATCACGTAGGGCAAGCCGCCGTGGCCACGGATGATTTCCATCTCAACACCGGGCACAAGTTGGCGCTGAAGAAATATCTCGACCAAGTTGAGAGCGCGCTCAGGGCGTTGGTTCGGGACAAGTCGGAAGGTCAACTTAGCCGAAGCCGACGAGGGCAACACCGTCTTGGTTCCCTGGCCTTGGTATCCGGACGTGAGCCCGTTGATCTCGGCGGTCGGACGAATCCCGATGCGCTCGAGCGCAGTGAAGCCGTCCTCGCCGCCGAGGGCGTTGACGCCAGTTTCGTGACGAATTGTCTCCTCGCTCATGGGAAGCGAAGCCAAAGCCTCGCGTTCGGCCGGATCGATTGGCAGCACATCGTCGTAAAATCCGGGTACGGCGATGCGTCCATGCCCATCATGCAACGAGGCCAACATCCGGCAAAGTACAGCGGCGGGGTTGACTACGGCGCCACCGAAGATGCCGGAATGCAAGTCGGCAGAGGGGCCGCGCACGGTGACTTCCATGGCGGCGATGCCGCGCAAACTTTGAGTGAGGGTGGGGTAGCTTTCGGCGATCATTCCGGTGTCGGAGATGGCGACGATGTCACAGCGGAGGCGGTTGCGATGGGCGCGGATGAAGTCGGCCAAATGTGTGCTGCCGATCTCCTCTTCGCCTTCGATCAAAAAGATGAGATTGACCGGCAATGTTCCGTCCTTGCGGAGAAGATGGATGGCCCCAAGGATGTGGGCGAGGTGTTGACCTTTGTTGTCGGTGGATCCGCGGGCGTAAATGCGTTTGTTGCGAATGGTGGGTTCAAAAGGTGGGGAGGTCCAATGATTCAGCGGATCCTCGGGTTGCACGTCATAGTGTCCGTAAATAAGTACGGTCGGCTTGCCGGGAACTACGGGTCCGTGTGCTAAGACGGCTGGGGCACCTCCTGTTTCCGCAACCTCTGCTTGGAAGCCGCCGTTTTTGAGCAGCGCACACAACCAGTTGGCGCAGGCGCGCATGTCGGGGGAGTGCTCCGGCTGGGTGGAGACGCTTGGAAACCGTAGCAGATCCGATAGCAGATCTAGGTCAGATTTGCTTGAAAATGTCGGCTGGCTTGCGGAAGGCATATACTCTATTATGGCCGATTGAGGGCATTAATACCACAACTAGCCTAACCGTGGTTCGCCAAGCCCTCGGTAACGCCTAAGACTTCTAAAAAGTAGCTTATCTACGTGAATCGCATGTCATTCGATCTCGTAGGTTTCAAGTCTTGCACCAACAAAACGGCATGGGAATCTCTGGTTGTCCTAAGGTTGTCCTAAGCATGGTGGTCGGTCTCACTGGTAAAAGCATACTTAAATTGCTCGAGGCCATTTTGGGGGCGTGTGTAAGCATCCTGCTTTGGTCCTGCGTAGCGGGAAATCAAATCACTATCCGTTTGGGGGAAGCGAAGACAGAATGAGTGTGTTATGAAACCTGAATCCAGCGATCTGTTTGATTTGGTGGCGCAATCCGGCGCCAATGCCTGCGAGAAAATACCGACGTTGGTCCTTCCCACAGCAGGCGAGGCTGCGCGCACCGTGGCGCGGGAAATTGCTCGACTGGTGCGTGCACGCGCCGCTGAAGGACGGCCCTGCGTTCTCGGGCTGGCGGCGGGCTCCACACATATCGCGGTATATCGCGAGCTGGTGAGAATGCACCGCGAGGAGGGCCTTTCTTTCATGGGCGTCACGACCTTCAACCTTGACGAGTATTATCCTTGCGGGCCGATGGAAGTGCATGGCTATCGGCGTTTCATGCAGGAAAATTTATTCGATCATTTAGACATCGATCCGAAACATACGCATGTGCCTGACGGCTCGCTGCCGCGTTCGTCAGTGCCGGCGCACTGCGCGAGTTACGAGGCGCGGATACGCGCGGCGGGTGGGATAGACTTGCAGCTTGTGGGTATCGGGCGCACGGGGCATATCGCCTTTAACGAACCCGGCGCCTCGGGCGCGTCGCGCACGCGGCTCGTGACATTGCATCCCATGACGCGGGCGGACAACCGGTTGCTGGTCGCGGGCGGGACGATTCCTGCCCAGGCGATCACGATAGGTGTCGGCACTATTCTCGAGGCGCGCCGCGTGATCATGCTGGCGCTGGGCGAGCACAACCGGTCCATCGTGCGATCGGCCATCGAGGGTCCGGTGAGTGGCGAGGTAACGGCAAGTTTTCTACAAAATCATCCCGCGGCGATAGCGGTGCTGGATGAGTCGGCAGCGGGAGACCTCACTCGCTCCCATGCGCCTTGGCTGCTCGGGCCTGTCGGATTGCAAGGGCTTGAGTGGACGGATTCGCGCACGCGGCAGGCCGTGGCCTGGCTTTCGCTGGAGACAGGCAAACCCATCCTGCGGCTCGAAGACGAGGACTATACACGGCATGGGTTGGAAGATCTGCTCGCGCAGGGCGGTGTAGCCAACGCGCTCAACCTGCAAGTGTTTCGCGCGCTGCAGGCAACGGTGAGTGGCTGGCCGGCGGGGCGGCCGGCAGCGGGTGCTTCCTCCCCAGTCCCCCGGCGTGTGCTGGTGTTTTCGCCGCATCCAGATGATGACGTGATTTCTATGGGCGGGACGTTGGCCCGTCTGGCGAATCAGGGCCACGATGTGCACGTGGCCTATCTGGTTTCGGGTGCGAATGCCGTGTCGCGCGATTTTCTCGCTCGGCAGCTCGATTTCGTTGGCGAAGCGGCAGGCGTTCTTGGTGCGGTGGCGCCGATCGACGTGGACGCGTTGCCTATAATGGAACGGCGGCAGTTGGCAGCGGCGGTGCGGCGCGCTGAAGCGCGCAGTGCAGCGGCGGTGGCCGGCGTGCCGGCAGCACGCTGCCACTTCCTTGATTTGCCCTTTTACGAGAGCCCGGGGCGACAAACGGGTTCGGCCGATTTGGCGATTTTGCGCACGCTGCTGAAGGAGTTGTCCCCGGAGCAGATCTATGCGGCGGGGGATCTGGCAGATCCGCACGGTACGCACCGGATTTGCTTGGATTTACTCGAGGCGGCGATTCGTGAGGAGCGCGCGGCGGGCGCGGCGTGGACGTGCGAGTGCGAGGGTTGGCTTTATCGCGGGGCTTGGGGCGACTGGCGCCCGCACGAGATCGACCGCGCGATTCCGCTCAGTCCGTCGGAAGTGTTGCAGAAGCGCCGGGCGATACTGCGTCATCAAAGCCAGAAGGACGAGACGCCTTTCCTTGGCGGCGACACCCGCGAGTTTTGGCAGCGCGCGGAAGATCGCACGCGGGAGGCGGCGGAGCTTTACCGCAAGCTGGGCTGGGCGGAATATGCCGCGCTCGAGACGCTGGCGCGCTGGCCGGTGTTTGCCGAATAAATCGAAGCAATCGCGATAGCCCCCAGTACCTTGCCCCCCCCTCAGCCGAAGAAGGTGACGCTCACAGGCGGCGAACCATGGGTTTTCCGGATGGATGGCGGCCATTTTTCCCCCGGACGGCGTTTGCGGATAAGTCACGCGCCTGGGCTTGGCAGCATCGCCATGGTCTTCGTGGACCTCGCGGCTTCCATAAGTTGAACATCTTCCATTGGCGCCTAGCCGACGATCAGGGCTGGCGGTGCCGGGATATCCGCGCTTAGCGGAGTGGCGGCTTGGCGCGAGGGCACGGTGGTCGGGCATGATTGCGACCGGAAAAAACCCTACGGATGACGTGCGTCACGGAGGCATATATAGGGAGCAGGAGATTCGCGAGGTGGTGTCCTATGAGGCGGCGCGCGGGGTGCTAGGCACGCAAGCGAGAACTCGGGTTGCTCGAGGACCGCGAAGTACAGAGTGTGTTCACGTGCTGGCTGCAGATTTCTGGAAACTTGCCGATCGAACGCGTCTATGAATGGCGACCAGTTCAGCGGTTGGCGGGAGGAATCGCTCGACCTGCTGCTCGGCCCGCAGGTTTACGTGTGGACGGTGTTCATCCCGACGCAGCGACACCTCGGGTTATATGCTGTATCCGCATACTTGCGCGTTGGCGCAAGTACGGTAGATGGTGGATGTACGCGAGGCATGGACGGAATTCGCTGTGCGGCTGGCCGAGCATTCGCCGAGGCTGGACCGGCTGGGAGTAGCATATTGACCTGAGGGGATATGTACGGGCAGGTGTATTAGAGGAGATCGCCTGATGCGCGGACTCGCTCGGAAAACGCTGCCGCCTCAAGAACATATGCAATTCGGATTTGCTTGATAATGTTTGTTCGTTTGCGGAGGCATTGATCCTAGATATTGTGGATACTGGGCAAATCACCACAATTAGTGGTATAGTTGATTGCCAAGCCGCTCGACACGGCCTAAAATTACAAGAAGCAAATTCTTCCCCATGTTTCTCAAATCTCTCGAAATTGTCGGCTTCAAATCGTTTGTCAACAAGACGCATCTTGAATTTCACGAGGGTATCACCTCGGTAGTAGGCCCCAACGGGTGCGGCAAATCAAATATCCTTGACGCGATCCGATGGTGTCTGGGTGAGCAGTCGGCCAAAGCCCTGCGCGGTGGCGAAATGGCAGACGTCATCTTCAGCGGAACAGATTCAAGGGCGCCGGTCGGGATGGCGGAGGTTTCTCTGACCTTCGGTGGATGTGAAGAGCATTTGGGCACGGAGTACAATGAGGTGCGGGTGACGCGCCGTATTTTTCGTGACGGCAAGGGTGAGTACTTGCTGAACAAGACTCCTTGCCGGCTACGTGACATCCATGAACTCTTCATGGATACAGGCATCGGTCGCAGCAGTTACTCCATAATGGAGCAGGGCAAAATCGACCTGATCTTGAGCAGCCGCCCAGAAGACAGGCGGGCGGTGTTTGAAGAAGCCGCCGGCATCACGAAGTTCAAGGCGCAGAAAAAAGAAGCCCTTCGCAAGCTCGAATACACCGAGGCCAACCTTGTGCGCGTCAATGACATCATGCGCGAGGTCAAACGTCAGATCGGTTCTCTGCAGCGCCAAGCCGGCAAGGCTCGTCGCTATCAATCCTTGTCATCCGACCTCAGGGTGTTGGAGCTTAATTTTGTTCATCGCCAGCATGAAGAACTGCGTTTGGCCCATGAGGATTTACAGGACAAACTGAAATCTCTCGAAGCCCGCTGGAACGAGACTTCGAATGCTTTGGAAGACGGTGAAAGAGTTGTGGCCGGACACCGCAGCCGACTGACCGAATTGGAGCAACAGGTTGAAGCATCCCGTCAATCGATGCAATCCTCCCGCGACCGGATGGTTCAGGCGCAAAGCCGGGCAGCCCACAACGAGGAAACGTGCGCCCAGCTCCGCGAAAATATTGCGCGTTGTGAGTCAGAGATTCAGGCTGCTCGCGAGCGTCAGCAAGGACAACGCGATGAAATGGCGAGGGCCGACCAGCAGCTAGCCAAGATCTCCTCAGAGTTGGCCGAGCGCGCGGCTTCACTTGACGCCCTGCAAGCCCGTTTACGCGATAGCGCCGGCCGGAGACAGTCCACGCAGCAATCGCTCGAAGCGCTGCGTGCGGAAATCAGCAAGGCAGAGAACGAATCCCTTCGTTTGCAGGGCGAGTTGGCCGGATTGGAGGCCCGTCGCGAGGCGGCCCAAAATCGAATCGAGTCACTCGAAGCCGAAGGGCGACAACTTTTCACGCAGCAGACCGAGGTCCGGCAACGTCTGGAAGAGATGTCGTCTCACGTGCAGGTTGCCGCAGACTCTCTGCGAGCCGCCGAAACGGACTCCGCCCATGCGGAAGCGACGCTGGAAAGCAGCGAATTAGAGCGTCAACGCGTCGAGAAAGAAATATCCGAGGCACAACGCGGCTTGGCCCAGATTCAATCGCGGCTGGAGGTGCTGGAGCAGCTTAACCTTGAAGGCGAAGGCGCCACGCCGGGAGCACAGGCTGTCTTGCGCGGCCTTGATCGGCCCGACCATTTCAAGCCAGCCATCCGCGGAATGCTCGGCAGTCTTTTGCAGGTGGAGAGCGGCTTTCTTGGCGCCATTGAGGCGGCTCTCGGATTTCGTGGAGACACCATTGTTCTCAATGAGAAGTCGAGCGTGAGCGAGATTCTGCAATCCCTGTACGACCACAAAATGGGGCGGGCCAGCTTGGTTGCACCCGACGATACGCATCAACCCGATCAGATTCCCGCTCCTTCGGGCTCGCTTGGATGGGCGGCAGATCGCGTCCGCTGTGAGGGAGACGATGTGCAACGTTTAGTGCGGAGAATCCTGCATGGAGTGGCTTTGGCGACTAATATTGATCATGCAACCGGTCTCCGGGCGCAGTATCCCACAACAGCCTTTGCCACGCAGCACGGCGAGTTGATCGATGCTGCCGGGATCATCAGCGGCGGACGTGCCGGAGAAGGTGTCACATCGGCGCTGCAACGCCGCGATGAGATTCTTGTGCTCGGAAATCAGCTGTCCAAATTGCGGGCCGAATTAACCCGACTCGAGTCCGCCCGGCAAGTTGTGCTGGACGCGCGCGAGGTGCGTAAGGCTGCCGTTGAAACCGCCCGCGCCAATTCCCGTTCTCGCCAAAACGAGTTGGCCGCCCTGCGCGCCAGTCATGGTCTCTTGGAAAAAGAATTGCAGGAGGCGGAAAACCGCAAATCCTCGCTCTCTCGAGAACAAGAACGCGCGAATCAAGACCTGGAGGCGGCCAGGCAAAGGTCGGAGGGTTTAACGGCGCGGATCACCGAATGCCGGCGCTTGGCCGAGGTCGCAACAGCGAAATCTGCCTTAGTCATGGAAGAGGCCCAGCGTTTCGCCAGTGAGGAGGAAGCCGCTTCCGGGCAGTTCAACGAACTTCGCGTCCAACTCGCCACTGCGCGACAAATGGAAGAAAATCTCCAATCGCAACGGGCTCCCATGCTCAGCCGCATTGAGGAGTTGGAAGAGACGATCCGTCAACGAGAACAGCAAAAAAATGTTTCGGCCGATCGTGTTCGTTCCGTTGGCGAACAAAATGAAACTCTCCGCCAAGATGCCGCCGCTCTGCAGTCCGACCTCGAGCTCCGGCAGAGAGGTCTCGATGACCTCCAAACGGAGCGGGCGCGGTTGCAAGCCCAAGTTCAGGAGGCCGAGGAAAGTCTTCGCCATCAACGACGTGAGCACGGTGAAATTCAGGATCAGCGAGGCCGTTTCGAGGTCCAAGCGGCCGAACTTCGCCTCAAAACGGAAAATATGCAGGATGACATCCGCCGACGTCACCACGTCGAGTTGGGCGAAGTCCAACTTGATTCCTACGGCTTGCATTGTGCCGTCCGGGATCATCGTAAGCGTCGCAAATCGGTCGTTGTAGCGGTGTCTTCTGATGACGATTCATCTCCTTCCGCTGCGGCCGAAGTTTGTCAGACGGCGCCGGAAGACGGTGAGGCTTTGGCGAGCAATCATGATGCCTTTGTCGAAGCGGAACTCGATTGGGCCGAAATTGAAACTTTCGTCAGCGAGCTTCGCGAAAAGCTTGATTCCATGGGGCCAGTAAACATTGACGCTATCCAGGAATTTGACGATCTGCTTGATCGTCAAAAATTCCTCGACCAGCAGTTTACCGATCTTGCGAGCTCCAAAGATGAACTGCTCGAAGTCATCAAAAAGATCAATTCCACGACGACGACTTTGTTTGCAGATACATTCGAGAAGATTCGCATCAATTTCCGCGAAACATTCAAGGAGCTGTTCGGCGGCGGAAAATCCGATTTGGTTTTGATGGACGGGGGAGACCCGCTGGAAAGCGGCATCGAGATTACGGCAAAGCCCCCTGGCAAGCAGCTGCAGTCGGTTTCGCTTCTCTCAGGCGGAGAACGGACGATGACAGCCGTAGCCCTTCTTTTCGCTATCTACATGGTCAAGCCCAGTCCTTTTTGCATTTTAGACGAAATGGATGCGCCGTTGGATGAGTCGAATATCAATCGCTTCCTTGCTATGCTCGATCGCTTTGTCCGGCAGAGCCAATTCCTCGTCATCACTCACAACAAACGCACAATTTCCCGTGCCGATGTGCTTTATGGTGTAACCATGGAAGAAAGGGGCGTGAGCAAGCTGGTCAGTGTAAAGTTTGTCGATTCGGACGGGCGCATGGCCAAGGTGATTCCGGCCAAGCCGATGGATGAAGCTTCCGCGGCCATAAGTGAGCTGGAGTCTGTCGAGAGCTGAAACGCTCGCGCGAGTTGCACTAAGTCTGATTCTGGCATCATATCGCTGTGCCCATGGATCATTGGATTTGGTTCAGTCTGCCTGATTTTGCCTACTCCTTCCTCAGTGTAGTCTTGGAGGGCGTTCCATTCATTTTGGCCGGCGTTCTTCTCAGCGGAGTGATCGATGTTTTTCTCCCGCCAAAGTTGCTGTCACGGCTCCTCCCGACTAACCCCGCAGCGGGAATTTTGCTTGGAGGTTTTCTCGGGGCGGTCCTTCCGATGTGCGAGTGCGGCATCGTCGTTGTAATTCGTCGCCTGCTGAAAAAGGGGCTGCCTCTTTCCAACGCCATGGCCTACATGCTGGCGGCGCCGGTGGTGAATCCTATTGTTGCGATGAGCACTTACGCCGCTTTTCGAGGGCAAGGACCTCTGGAGATGATGTTTTGGCGGATGGGGTTGGCTTTCGGTGTCGCTGTCACGGCAGCGTCCATTGTTCATTTCGTGCGAAAATCGTATGTGTTGCGGGATGATCTTCTGCAAACCGTTCTTCCTGAGGTTCACCATCATGAGGAGAGCAAGCCGATCCGCCTGAAGGTCGCTGCTGCGGTCCGGGCTACGGTTAGCGACTTCATGGATGTAACGGTTTTTTTTATTTTGGGTGCTGCTGTGGCGACCCTTTTCAACACCAGCGTGAACCAGCAAATCATCATGCCCTTGGCGGAAAACCGCCAATTAGCGGTGCTTAGCATGATGGGCTTAGCGGGTTTGCTTTCGCTCTGTAGCACCTCCGACGCATTTGTGGCGGCAACCTTCACCGCTTTTCCGTCTGCCTCCAAATTGGCCTTTCTTGTTTTTGGACCGATGGTTGATCTCAAGCTGGTCTTCATTTATGGATTGGTTTTTCGGAAAGGCTTTATTTTTGCTCTCGTTGCGGGATTGACCGCTCTGGTCTGGGCCTGTTGCTCTTTCCTGCCGATTAATAATTTTCGCGGATGATGAAGCTCTGGCCAACTTTAGCGACGCTATCGGTTTGGTCCGGATTGCTTCTCTGGTTTTGGGGCAGCGGGCGCGTGGTTTCGTATCTGCATCCTCAGTTCCACGCCTACGTTTTTTTTGCCGGCATTTCTCTGGCGATTCTGGCTCCGCTTTGGTTGTGGGCATCAGGGGTCACCGACGATGGCTGCGTTTGCTGTACCGACCACGCTGGAGATGAACCCCGCACAAATTCCGCCGGTTTGATTTTTTCTTTCGCGGTGTTGTTGGTGCCGGTGACGGGGGCCGCGCTCATCTCACCCAGCCAATTCGGTGAAGCGGCCGTGATGAATCGCGGGATTGTGACTGATGTTTCGCAGTTGCCATCGGCCTCGCCCTCATTCGGTTCATGGGCCGATGCTCCTTTGATCGGAGATGAGGGGATTCCTGACGTGACAGATTTCGCCGGCGAGGAAGGAGTAGAATATTTTACCAGAGGTCCGGATGGGGCCATCCAGCTGGAGACCATCGATTTACTTTTTGCAGCGGAAGAAGCTGTGCTTCGCGAGCAATTTGCCGATCAACGGGTCTCTATCGTTGGGCAGTATATCCCCCCACGGGGCGACAAGACCGGAGGTTTTGATTTGGTACGAATGTTTGTCGTTTGTTGCGCCGCCGATGCGCGGCCATTGGGGATCAATATTGAGTCGTCCGAAGTGGTCGAAGTGCCGCGCATGGGCTGGGTGCGAATCACCGGCGTAGCTCGTTTCGATCTTAAGAACGGCAGATATGAACCGCGTTTGGAGGCGGATGAAATTGAACAAGTTGAGGTGCCGCGTGAGACTTTTCTGTATTAATTGCTTGGCGGTTTGGTTTGCAGCGACGGCTGTGGCCGAGCCTTCATGGCAGGTGGCGAAACCCGGGTGGGTTTACGAGTTTCCCCGTGATCATTACGCGCACCCGGATTTCAAGACTGAGTGGTGGTATTTCACCGGAAATCTCACCGGTGATGATGGCTGCCAATACGGGTTCCAACTTACTTTCTTCCGACAGGGTGTGCTGAGAGGGTACAAGGTGGCCACACCCTTTGCCGTCCGGGACATCAAGCTGGCGCATTTTGCTGTAACCGATATCGATAATAACAAGTTTCGTTTCGCCCAAAAAGTTTCGCGGGGCAGCTTCGGTGAGGCGGGGTTTTCCGAAGGACGAAGAATTGCTTGGATCGGTGATTGGTCACTCGTCTTGGCGAACGAAGGCCATTTTGTGATTCGTGCCGCCGACCGGGATTTTGCTTTGTCACTCGAACTGCTCCCGCGCAAAAAGGAAGTTATTCATGGGGAGAACGGGGTGAGCCAGAAGTCTGCGGGCGAGGGGCGGGCTTCTCACTATTATTCCTTCACGCGGTTGGAGGCGACCGGAACGCTGACTATGGAAGGTCGCTCGATTCCGGTGCGCGGTTGGTCATGGTTCGATCAAGAATGGGCGACAAACCAGCTCACGGAAAGCCAGACGGGGTGGGATTGGTTGAGCTTGCAGTTCGAGGACAATACGGAGCTGATGCTTTTCCAGATCCGGTTGAAGGATGGAGGGCGTGACTCTTTTTCGCATGGCACATGGATCGGCGCCGACGGCCAGACGATACCGGTGAAAAACGAAGATTTTGAGCTGGTGCCGGGAAGAGTGTGGAACAGCCGTGAGACCGGTGGCGATTATCCTGTGGAGTGGAAGATACGAATTCCCAAGCTCGGGTTGGAGTTGGAGGTTGAAGCCGCGCTTGATGGCCAAGAATTGGTCCTGAATCCTATCGCCTACTGGGAGGGTAGCGTGCGTGCCAACGGACAGCGGGGAGAGCAATCCGTCACGGCACGCGGCTATCTGGAGATGACCGGTTACGCCGGTGGACTTGTGGGGCTGCAGGCGCCAGAGACGCGCTGATCAAGCGGCGGATTCGACTGGAGCGCAGGTACAGAACAAATTGCGGTCTCCATAAACGTTGTCCACGCGACGGACCGACGGCCAGAATTTGTTGGTTCGCAACCAGGGCAGGGGAAATGCCGCAACCTCGCGCGAGTAAGAATGAGCCCATTCGTCCGCCGTCACGCAGCATGCAGTATGCGGGGCGTTCTTGAGCGGGTTGTCCGATTTGTCCAAACGGCCTTCTTCAATGGCAACCAATTCACCATGGATCGCGATCATGGCATCACAAAACCGGTCGAGTTCGTCGAGAGATTCGCTCTCGGTTGGCTCGATCATAAGTGTGCCGGGCACCGGCCAGCTCATGGTCGGCGCGTGGAAACCGTAATCGATGAGTCGCTTGGCGACATCTTCGACCTCTATACCGGCGCGGTTTTTCCATTCACGCAGATCCAGGATGCACTCATGAGCAACATAGCCGTTCGACCCCTTGTAGAGGACCGGGAAATGGGGATCGAGGCGCTTGGCTACATAGTTGGCATTGAGTATGGCAGCTTTGGTCGCTTGGGCCAGACCCTCAGCTCCCATCATGCGGATATACATCCATGAGATGGGCAGGATGCTCGCGCTGCCCCATGGGGCGGCCGAGACCTCGCCAATGGCCAGCTTTCCACCGGTAGGAATGATCGAATGCGTGGGCAGGAACGGCGCCAAATGCGCGGCGACGCCGATCGGCCCCATTCCCGGACCACCTCCACCGTGGGGGATACAAAAAGTTTTGTGGAGATTGAGATGGCAGACATCGGCACCGATGTCGCCAGGACGGCAAAGAGCGACCTGAGCGTTGAGGTTGGCGCCATCCATGTAAACTTGGCCGCCTGCGGCATGGACCAGAGCGCAAATTTCAGTGACATTCTCCTCAAAAACGCCGTGGGTGGACGGGTAAGTCACCATGAGCGCTGCAAGGTTGGGGCCATACTCAGCGATTTTTTTGCGCAGGTCCTCCACGTCGATGTTTCCATGGTTGTCGCAGGCCACGGGAACAACGGTCATCCCGGCCATGACGGCACTGGCCGGGTTGGTGCCGTGTGCCGAGGTGGGGATGAGGCAAATGGTTCTATGAGTATCGCCACGCGATTGATGCCAGGCACGGATGACGAGAAGTCCAGCGTATTCGCCCTGTGATCCGGCGTTGGGCTGGAGAGAAATAGCGGCGAATCCGGTTATCTCCGCCAACCATTCTTCCAAGTCGGCGAACAGCTTGCCGTAGCCAGCGGCATAGTCACGAGGAAGAAACGGATGCAAAGCTCCAAAGCCGGGCCAAGTCACCGGTATCATCTCGGCGGCCGCATTGAGCTTCATCGTGCAAGATCCCAAAGGGATCATGCTGTGGTTGAGCGCCAAGTCGCGGCTTTCGAGTTGACGTATGTAACGCATCATCTGCGTCTCGGTGTGATGCGTATTGAAGACCGGATGTGAGAGAAAGTCCGAAGTGCGTACAAAGGCTGGCACTATACCTGATTCCGCCGAGGTGTCCGGCAATACTGCGCCGAAGACGCTCAGCAGAGCGCTCAGCTCATCAGGTGAGGCGGTTTCGTCCACAGTAATTCCGATGGACCCGTCGGCAAACTCCCGCAGGATGATGTCTTGGGCTTTGGCTTGTTCCAGAAACCTCCGGGAGTCACCAACCGGGGTGAAGCGGACCGTGTCAAAGTAGCACTCATGATGAACTTGGTGTCCCGCGGCACCCAGTCCACTGGCGAGGCGGCGGGCATTATCGTGCGCGCGGCGGGCCAATTTCCTCAGCCCATCAGGCCCGTGATACACGGCATACATTGAAGCCATCACGGCCAGCAGAACCTGAGCGGTGCAAATATTGCTCGTCGCCTTGTCGCGGCGGATGTGTTGTTCACGGGTCTGCAGTGAAAGCCGGAGCGCCGGATTCCCATCAGCATCCTTGGAGATACCGATGAGGCGCCCGGGCAAGCGACGTTTTTGCTCGTCGCTGGTGGCCAAATAGGCAGCGTGTGGACCGCCGTAACCAAGCGGCACGCCGAAGCGCTGGGCGCTACCGACCACGATGTCGGCTCCGAATTCACCGGGCGGTTTCAGCAATGTGAGTGCGAGCAGGTCGGTCGCTACGACCAAAGTGGCGCCAGCGGCATGCAAGCGGGTCGCCAAGCCTGTATAGTCTTCAATTTTCCCATCGGTTGCCGGGTATTGAACGAGAGCGCCGAAGCAAGAGTCGTCAAATGTCGCTTCGTCCCAAAATCCGGTGATGATCTCGATCCCCAGCGGCTCCGCGCGTGTTCGCAATAGCGACAGAGTCTGGGGATGGACGTTGTCCGCTACGAAAAATTTACTCCCCGATCCTTTGATCCCGTGAGCCATAGCCATCGCTTCGGCGGCGGCAGTTGCCTCGTCGAGCAGCGATGCGTTGGCAATTTCCATCCCGGTGAGGTCCGTCACCATTGTCTGAAAATTCAGCAATGCTTCGAGCCGGCCTTGGGCAATCTCTGCTTGATAGGGCGTATAGGCCGTATACCAACCTGGGTTTTCCAAAATATTACGCAGGATAACCGGCGGCGTATGGCAGTTGTTGTAGCCCATGCCGAGATAGGTGGGGACGGGGCGGTTCATCGCAGCCAAGCGGGAGATCGCTGACAGCGCCTCGTGTTCGTCAAGCGGCGAGGGCAGACTAAGCGGATGGCGGCGACGGATCGACTCAGGCACCGTCGCATTGATCAATTCATCCAGCGAACCGCAACCGATTACGCCAAGCATGCGGGTTATTTCGGCATCATCGGGGCCGATGTGACGACGGGCAAACGGGGAGACGTGGGACGAGGTCGATCCGTTCATCTTCAGCTGATTTGCGCGCGGTAGGCGTCGGGTGATTTGAGGTTTTCCAGCTGTGACGGGTTGCTGAGGCGGACTTTGAAAAGCCAACCCTCAGCAAAAGGCGCCGTATTGACCAAAGCCGGACTACTCGCCAAGGCTTCGTTGACTTCGATGACCTCGCCATCCACCGGGGCGTAAATGTCACTGGCTGCTTTCACGGACTCAACCACGGCGGCGGCCTGTCCGGCACCCACAGTTGAGCCCACTTTCGGTGGATCAACATAAACGATATCTGTCAGCTCGTTTTGTGCGTGGTCGGTAATACCGATAATACCAGTGTCGCCTTCGACACGTATCCATTCATGGGTTTCAGCGTATTTTAGGTTTTCGGGAACGTTCATAATATTGAGTCAAGGTGCAGGTATTTACGCGGTGTGAGATAATGATGGACGATAAAATGGTTTCTTTTCAACCACGGCGGTGAACTGTTTGCCTCGGATGTCGATTGAGACCGGCTGACCCGGGTGGCACAACGCAGCTGGCAGATATGCCAATGCAATACCGTTGCCAGTGCTGGGAGATAATGCACCGCTGGTCGTTTCAGCAACAACGGCACCATTTACCATCACCGGATAATGGGCACGTGGCGGGGGAGAATTTTCCGTCATGCGAATTGCGGCCAAGCGGACAGTAGTTCCAAATTTCTTCTGATGCACCATTGCCTCGCGACCAATGAACTCCGGCTTATCTAAATCAACAAACATGCCGAGCCCCGCTTCGAGAGGAGTGCGCTCGGAGGAGAGATCTGAACCATTGAGCGGATAACACATTTCCAAGCGCAGTGTGTCACGAGCCCCCAGGCCACAGGGTTTCGCGCCGGAATCAATCAGCAAAGTCCACAAATCCGGCGCTTTTTCATTCGCAACAAACAGCTCGCAGCCTGCTTCTCCCGTATATCCAGTCCCCGCGGCCCAGATGTCACCAAGCCGGGTGATGGTGTTCCGCGACGGCATTTGTTGGCCGAAGACCTCGGAGAAAATTCGGGCGCTTTGGGGTCCTTGGAGCGCCAGCGCGCTCATCGCGTCGCTGCGATTGTCGATCGTTACACCCTCAACGAGGTGGGCGTTAAGCCATACCATGTCCTCCTCGATCTTCGCCGCGTTGACCAATAGGAGAAATTCATCTGCGCGCAATCGGTAAACAATTAGGTCGTCGATAATGCCGCCGCGATCATTGAGCAGAAATGTGTATTGGGCTTCGCCCTTCGCGCACTTCGACAGATTATTGGTCAGCATGTGCTGCAGCCATGACAAGGATTCGAGGCCGCTGACAAAGATCTCACCCATGTGCGAGATGTCGAAAACGCCGCACTTCTGCCGGACCGCTTGGTGCTCGTCGATGATCGAAGTGAATTGTACCGGCATGTCCCATCCGCCGAAAATAATGCAGCGGGCGCCTGCGGCTTTTTGTAGATTGAGCAGAACAGTTTGACGGGTTAGATCGGGCACTCGCGCACGATAGCGTCTGCCCCAGCCAGATCAATTCTCCATCAACATCCGGGGAAAATTATTTGACCCGGAGAGACAGGGTCTTTAGCTTTAAATGCTCACCAGCAGCCATAGCTCAATTGGATAGAGCATCTGACTACGGATCAGAAGGTTTGAGGTTCGAGTCCTCATGGCTGCACTTTTCCTTATCAAGTGTTTTGCGGAAGAAAAGTACGCACGCTTACTGCACCATTGGGCGTTTCTCGCCTGACTCAATAAGTCCTATGCCATCGGCTCTGATGGCTTTATCGGTTTCGGGCATTGCATCGCATTCTGTGAGTTGATCCGACCCCTGCGACTTGACGCATTGTGGTGAGCGTCTGTATGCAGGTTTTTTTAGTTGTTCGTGGGAGAGCAATATTAACGCGAACTGGAGCGAGGCCACCGGCTGGAGGAGAAGTTTGTCTTGTGCCGCCAAGCCCGGATACTTTTGCCCAGACTAACGTGCGGTTGTTTGAGGTTGTATTGAGGCGTAGTTGCAGGTTGCTGCGCTGACATCGGCTGGTTGAAAAAGATTTCCTGGTGTGAGAGTTCCTAGCGCTCTGGGTATGGAGTCTTTCCACGTCGGCGATTTGCCTCGGCCTGCGCTTTGCACTGCGGCTGCCTGCGGCAGGCAATCTCTCTAACCTCGATTCCCACGTGGTGCCGGGCGCGCGGTGATCCGGACCCGACCCGGGCGAGGACCAGCCAACTCTGCGCAGACTTGGCCACAAACTCGGGCCATTGTCGCCGCGAACTTATTGTGGCTTGCGTCTACTGCTTCCGGTGTGGCGCATCAAACCTTCAGATGACCGATTTCGATAGGCTGGAGAGGGAATGCCTTTTGGTTTGGGTCGTTTGTATACTCGCTGCTGAAGGTAAAAAAAACCGGCTATGCGGCACGCGCCAAACACTCCCCATGCCATTTATGCAGTGATTATGTGCGCCACCGCAGTGAAACCTTGAACACAAAACAAGGCCGGTAATGCGGGCCATGAAAAATCGTGCAACTGAAAAAACTGGTTGCGGGGGCGGGATTTGAACCCGCGACCTTCAGGTTATGAGCCTGACGAGCTACCAGGCTGCTCCACCCCGCGATTGATTTTTTAAGTTAGCAGAATTCGACTTGTAGTCAAGCGTTCTTTGTCTGTGGCTGTTTAAACGAGGTCCAAATAAACATGCCAACGGCAATAACAATGGCTGAATCGGCAATGTTAAAGGCTGGCCAGTGATATCGTCCGATATGGAAGTCGAGAAAATCTATAACATGTCCGTGTGCAATGCGGTCCGTAATATTGCCGAAGATACCCGCAAGAATTAACGAGCAGGCCAGACGGGTTATTTTGTCGGATTGTTTTCCGAAAAGCATCCAAGTCATGATGACAGCCATCAGGCTCCCGAAGATAACGTGGAAATTGAACCATCCGCGCATAAGGCCGAATGCGGAACCGGTGTTGGTGACATGAACGAGGTTGAAAAGGCCGGGGATGACCGGTATTTCGTGATGCAGGGGAATGTGTTGAAGCGTGGCCCATTTAGTGAGTTGATCCAACACGTACAGCGGGAAGGTCACCGTCAGCACCAGAAGAAGCGGTTTCATCAAACGGCGGTGGTTTGGGCTTCCACCGCCTCGGCACAGCGATCGCAGAGGCCCGAGTGGGCGGTGTTTTGTCCGACGGATCGCCGGTGACGCCAGCAGCGTTCACACTTTTGCGCGGAAGTCTTGTCCACGAAAGCAGCGTCAGCTGCGCCGGGCATGAGCTGAAGTTCGCTGAGGATGAAAAACTCCTCAAGTTCGCCTAGACGCGGTTGCCATTTTTCCAGCCAACCGGCATCGGCTATTTGCAGGGTGACGGCGGCTTCGAGGTTGTTCGTGATATGTTTTTCCGCACGGGCTTTTTCCAGCGCTTGGGAAATAAGGGCGCGAAGTTGCAACAAACGCTCACCGTTCTCGAGGTCCGAGGGATCGAGCGGGCGGGGTTCCGGGAAAAGTTGCAAGTGAACGGATTCGCCGGGCTCGAAGTAGCTCCATGCTTCCTCGGCGGTGAAGGCCAAGATAGGCGCCAGGAGTCGGGTCAACGAGGAGAGCACATTATGCATGGCGGCCTGGGTAGCTTGGCGTCGCTGGCTTTCGGGACCGTCGCAATACATGCGGTCCTTCGTGATATCCACGTAAAGGCTGCTCAGATCGACGGCGCAGAATTGGTTGATCGTGTGATAAACGCGGTGAAATTCGTACGCCTCGTAGGCCTCGCGGCAGGTTTTTTCCACCTCGGCCAAGCGGGCGATGATCCAGTGGTCGATGGCCGTCGGGGAGGTCGGTGCTGAGGGGGCGTAGTCGTGCAGGTTGCCGAGGAGAATGCGCAGCGTGTTGCGGATGCGGCGGTAGGTATCGCCGAGACGGTTGAACATTTCTTCGGAAAACGGAACATCATCGGTGAAATTGACGCTGCTGACCCAGAGACGGACGAGGTCGGCGCCGGATTTTTCGACGAAGTGCGTGGCCTCCGTCGGTTTTTGGTACCCGCCTTGTGCGGACTTGGAGATTTTCTCGCGTGTGTCCACGTCCACGACGAAGCCGTGGGTGAGGCAGGTGCGGTAGGGAGACTCACCTTCGATGGCGACGGCCGTCATGAGCGAGGATTGGAACCAACCGCGATGCTGATCGGTCGCTTCGAGATAAAGATCGGCCGGGTAGCGAAGTTCGGCGCGGCGACGGAGGACGGCTTGGTGACTCACACCGGAGTCGATCCAAACGTCCAATGTGTCGTGCCCACGGATTGTGCCGGTGGGTAGCCCCAGTAAGGCAGACAGCTCCGCATCGGACATTTCGAACCATGCATTGGTTCCGTGTTTTTCGACCAAGTCTGCCACGCGACGAATGAGAGTTGCGTCGAGGATGAGTTGGCCGTCCGGTGAGAAAAAGACGGGCAGCGGCACGCCCCAGCTGCGCTGGCGGCTGATGCACCAATCCGGACGCGACTCCACGGTGCCAGTGATGCGTTTGAGACCCCAATCGGGAATCCATTTTGTGGCTTTGATGGCTTTGAGAGCGTCCGCGCGGAGGTCGTCGATGCGGATGAAGAACTGCTCGACGGTGCGGAATATGACCGGTGTTTTCGAGCGCCAGCAATGCGGATAAGCGTGCTGGTAAGGCGTCGATCCAAGCAGAGCACCATGCGACTTCACATGTTCGACCACTAGCGGGTTGGCTTCGAAAACTGGTTTGCCGATCCACTCCGGCACGCCGCATTCGGCGGTGAAGCGACCCAGATCATCCACGGGGCAAAGAATGTCGAGGCCGCGGGCTTTACCGAGTTGGAAGTCATCCGCACCGTGCCCCGGCGCGATATGAACACAGCCGGTGCCGGTGTCCATCGTGACAAAATCGGCGGTGAAGACGGGCGAGTTGCGATCGAGGAAAGGATGACGTGCGATCGAGCCTTCGAGCTGGGCGCCGGAAATTTTCTGCGCTTCGCCGGAGGGTTGCCAGCCGGTTTCGGAGATGAAAGAGGACGCGCGATCGGCAGCAAGAACAAGGCAGCGGATTTCACCGTTGCGCGTGAACGGCTGGACGATGTAGTTGTGCTTCGGACTGACGGCGACAGCCAAGTTAGCCGGCAGTGTCCATGGCGTGGTGGTCCAAATGACAATCGACGCGCCGGAGGGAAGCGTGTCGCTTTGGGTGATTTCCAAAGCGACGTGGATAGCAGGAGACTCCTTATCTTTGTATTCGACCTCGGCTTCGGCGAGGGCGGTCTGGGCGCCAATGCTCCAGAGCACGGGCTTCTTGCTGCGGTAAACAAGACCTTTCTCCACGAACACCGCGAAGGCACGGATGATGTCGGCCTCGTAGGACGGATCAAGAGTGAGGTAGGGGTGATCCCAATCGCCAAAGACGCCGAGGCGACGAAACTGCTGGCGTTGGAGGTCGATATATTTGCGTGCGTAGGCCTCGGAACGTTGACGCACTTCGACGGGCGAAAGGCCGGCTTTTTCCTTCACGACTTTGAACTCGATCGGGAGTCCGTGGCAGTCCCAACCGGGAATGAAAGGAGCTCGGAAGCCAGCCATCGTTTTGGATTTTACGATGATATCCTTGAGGATTTTGTTGAGCGCCGTTCCCATGTGCACGTCGCCATTGGCAAAAGGGGGACCATCGTGCAGGACAAAAAGCGGCGCGTCCTTGCGGGCCTGCTGGATGCGGTCGTAGATCCGGTCCTTTTCCCAAGCTGCGAGTTGCAGAGGTTCACGCGCAGTGAGACCGGCTTTCATGGGGAAATCCGTGCGCGGAAGGTTGAGCGTTTTTTTGTAATCCTTGCTCATGCGAACCGCGGAGACTAAGCGCAGAGGGCGCGGTAAGCAAAAGTAGAAATTGAGGGGCCTGTGCTCCGAGCTGACATTTGCCAAGGATGTGATTTTATTATTCCTGCGATGACGGACTTAAAGCACGGCAAAAGCACCAAGCGCCTCTGGAGGTTTTGGCGCTGCTGGATGCTGGTTGCTGTCGTGGTTCTGCTGGCTACCGCGTCTGCTGTCTCCATAGGACCGAAAAGCCTTCTCCGGTGGGCCGTGCGGACATGGGATCCAGCCCTGCGGTTGAAGATCGGAAGCAGTAACTATCGCGATGGAGAGTGGATACTCCAGAATGTGATTCTCGCGCTGCATGGTAGCCCCGATCCGTTGCTGGTGGCAGATGAATTACGCCTCAGCATTGGTCCGCATTGGCGGCAAGGAAAATTAGGCTCTCTCCGTTTGGTGGAGCCATTTCTGCGCCTCGACCCGAACGCAGTCGACCACTTTTCCCGAAGCAGCGGCGGAGGGAGCGCCAGTTTTCCTTGGGAGATCGGCGAGGTTGTGATCGAGCGCGGACATCTGTGGGCGGCAAACTTCGGCAAGTCGGGCTTGGACATATCAGCCGGAATCGATGGGGCGCTCACTTCGCTGGGGCCGGCTGAAGCCGAACAGCCGCAGCGTTTGATGGTCTACAATTTCTATCTGGCCAGCCACGACCGCGCGGGGAGTCTGCCTGTGATGGGCGCGGGACGCTCGGAAGTGACCTTCACTATGGCAGACTTGGAACAGGGGCGATTAGCGGGGTTGCGGATCGAGGAAGGATGGATGATTGCCGGTCTGGGCTTGGAGCGTCTGATGGCCACAGGCTCAGAGGCTGTTGCGGACGAGTCGAGTGCAGCGGTGGAGATCGAGTCAATTGACTTGGTCAACCTGCAGGTGCAACCCGACGGGTTGCCGGGGGGGCTACCGGCCATCAGCTTGGAGGTGAGCACGGCCCTGCGGAATGTCCCCTTTGGCTCGATCGCCAAGGAGTTGGGCGAGATCAAGCATCAAGTGGAGTTCAGCAACATTGAGCTGCTCTCGCCGACCGACCCATTGCGGCGCGCTGTAACTGTGAGGTCAGCCTTTGTTATATTTACGCTGTCAGGTCTGGCCCGGCGAGAATTGGAGGAGGTCAAACTCCTCGGCCCGACTGTTTACGTGGGAGAGCCTTTATTCGAATACATGCGAAGCGCGGATGAATCGACTTCAGCGCCTGCGGCGGTGACAGAAAGCGAGGGGTGGAGTGTGAACACGCTCCGGGTGAATTTCGGTCGCGTGATCATTGCGGTGGGCGGCCGCTCCCAAGTCGGCCTGCCTCTGGCTTTTTACACCACGGCGCGGAATCTTTCGCTCTCCTCTTTGGCGGGACTAAACGTAGAGCTTGCGCTCAAGGTTCCGAATGAGGATTACGAGTTTCCGGCCTATGATCTGGCCCTGGGCAATGTGCGGGGGGAACTGCTCTTCAATTACCCACCCGATCCTCTGCGAAACAACTTGGTAAATGTCGTGCGTTTCGGTCGTGCTCGCTGGCGGAATTTCCGGACTTCTGACCTATGGCTTTCGGTGACTTTTGACCGTGAGGGGATTAACGGTGAATTCGGCGGACGCGCTTACCGTGGGTTCATCAACGGGGGTTTCAGTTTTTTCCTTCAGCCGGATTCGCCATGGACCGGGTGGATCACGGGACAAGGGGTTGATCTGGCTCCGTTGACTGCAGACGGGGCGCCACAACATTTTGTTATGGACGGTCTGGCCGATTTCAAGGCCGAGGCCAACGGGCGTGCGACCATAATCGAAAGAGTGCGCGGGGAACTCTCCGGCCGAGGGCAGGGGAGGATGGTGATCAACAAGCTCAACGATTTGCTCGAAGCCTTGCCGGAAGATTGGTCGGCCGTAAAAAGCGAAATCAGTCGCGTCAGCCTTGAGGCCCTACGTGACTTCGACTACACGGAAGCCAGATCGGAATTCTGGTTTGTGGGAAAACAAGGCATAGTTGATATTCGCATGATAGGGCCGGGCGGAGCACGCAACCTTGAGTTGGTGTTTCACGGGCGAGATGTCAAACGCACTGCGAAGTGGCAACAGGGGGGACGACGATGACTCTGCGTGTGCTTGCCCTTATCTCATTGTGGGTCGGAGTCGGGTGCCGTGGCCCCACCGTGAGTCTCTCCACTCCTGAGCCGATCGTGGTCGATGTGAATATGCGGGTCGACATTTACGAGCGGAGCGGGGGTTCTGGGTCCGGCAAACCGTCACCGGGTGCAGATTTGCCCGCGGCCGATGCACGCCGGCGCTCCCGTATGGGCGATATCCAGACGTTCAAAAACTCGCGGTTGGTTGGCGAGGGACGCGACGGGCTGTTGACGGTCTTGAGTCACCCGGAGGGAAGTTATGGCGCGTATGTGATCAAGACCGTCGCTGAAGAAAATGCGGACCGTGTTGTCGTGATGCGTCAACTGGCTGCGGAGCGCAAAATATCGATGGCTGATGTGCAGGCTCAGCAGGGCGAGTTGTGGCGCAACCGTTCGTTCAGCGGGGAGTGGGTTGAGACGTTGCAGGACAACAACACATGGAGCTGGATACAGAAGCGTTAGTGGGGTGATTACCCCAGGCATTTTTGCGCGTCTGCATCTTGCAGGTGATGGGGTCATGGGTGGATATTGTTCCCGTGACAAGATTCGATACGGCGAGCGGTTTACAGGTCATGCCCGACCGGGTCGAGGCTGGGCGAATGTTGGCGGGTGCTCTGCGTGAGTATGCGGGACGCAATGACGTGGTAGTGCTGGGCTTGCCGCGGGGTGGCGTTCCAGTGGCAGCTGAGGTGGCCAAGTCGCTGAAAGCTCCATTGGACGTGCTCATTGTGCGAAAGCTCGGCGCCCCCGGCCATGAGGAGTTGGCGGTCGGCGCCATTGCCGAAGGCGGAGTTCGTGTGGTGAACAGGGGCTTGCAACACACCTTGGGTCTCTCGGATGCCGACATCGAGAGGCTGGCCACCCTTGAGGAGCGCACGCTTGAGCAGCGAGTGCAAGCCTATCGATGCGGGCATGAGCCTTTGATCGTGAAGGACCGGACCGTGATCCTCGTTGATGACGGTGTGGCGACAGGTGCTACGATGCGAGCGGGGTTACAGACTTTACGGGCCATGGGGGCGTCGCAGATCATCGCGGCAGCTCCAGTCGGCGCGCCGGATATTTCGGCATCGTTGGGGGATTTAGCAGATAAAGTCGTGTTGCTCGAGGTTCCCGACTGGTTTCAATCCGTTGGTCAATGGTACGAGGATTTCCGGCAAATCCCCGACGATGAGGTCCGGTCTTTGCTGGCGCAATCTCGCAAGGAGCGATCGTGAGAAAAGGTGTCACCATTGATCTTCCTGAAGTTGTTTTAAATGGTGATTTGTCGATTCCTGCAGAAGCCACAGGGCTGGTGATTTTTGCGCATGGCAGCGGCAGCAGCAGACACAGCCCGCGCAATCGATATGTCGCCGAACGCATCAATGAGGCGGGTGTTGGCACACTATTGATGGATTTGCTTACGGTGAAGGAGGAGCGTATCGATGAGTTCACTCGTGAGATTCGCTTCAATATTCCCTTGTTGGCCGGGCGAGTGGTTCAGGTAGTAAATTGGGTCCGATTACATCCGGAATTGAGCGGGTTTTTAATCGGTCTTTTCGGTTCGAGCACTGGAGCGTCCGCGGCTTTGATAGCGGCGGCTGAATTGCCTCCCGATGTAATACGAACAGTTGTTTCCCGGGGAGGTCGCCCCGATCTTGCCGATAAATTTTTACCACGCGTCAAGTGTCCGACCTTGCTGATAGTCGGAGGCGATGACGATGAAGTTCTGGCCCTCAACGAGCAGGCACAAAAACGGATGACCTGTGAGGTGAAGATCTCGATAATCCCTGGCGCGACGCACTTGTTCGAGGAAC
>JBIJDZ010000003.1:0-73872 GCA_044343805.1 Chthoniobacterales bacterium
GCAGGCTCTGGATCTGCCCGGCACGGTTGATGCGCGTGATTGGCTCGCCCGCCAAGTTGTATGCCGCCGACTCAACCGAGCCGTCGGGATAGCGCTTGGCGGACATTCTCCCGGCAGCGTCGTAAGCGGAGAGTGGCAACGCCAAGGCGAGCGCCACTGTGATCAGATCGCGTCCAGAAACGCAGCAGCCGACTCACCGATGGCCTGTCGCTCCGCCGCAGTCTTTTTTGCCAGAGTCTTGAGCGCCATGCCCACGCGCGGGTTTTTGGCGAAACGCCCGGCATGCCGTGCATAGAAGTCCCAATACAGATAATTGAAAGGGCACGCATCGCGGCCGGTCTTCAACTCCCGCTTGTAGCGACACCCG
The DNA here is from genome assembly GCA_044343805.1 of Chthoniobacterales bacterium. GTDB lineage: Bacteria > Verrucomicrobiota > Verrucomicrobiia > Chthoniobacterales > JACTMZ01 > JACTMZ01. Next base: position 368 of record JBIJDZ010000003.1, read on the forward strand.
GCGCAATAATTACTCATGCGAGAGATGTAGCCGGAGCCCGCCGCATAGGGCTTGGTCGCCATGAATCCGCCATCCGCATGCAGCACCATGCCGAGCACGTTGGCTGCCATCACCCAGTCGTGGGCATCTACATACATTTCGAGATACCAACGCAAGGCTTCCTGCGGACGCACCCCCGCCAGCAACAAGAAGTTCCCCAACACCATGAGCCGCTGGATATGGTGGTTGAAACCCGTCGCGAGCACTTGCCGCAGGCATTGCCGCATACAGTTCAGGTCCGTCTCCGCCGTGTAGAAAAATTCCGGCAGCGGACGCCCGGCCCCGAGTCCGTTGACCTTCGCGTAGTCGGGCATCTTGAGCCAATAGACACCGTTGACAAATTCGCGCCAGCCGGCGATCTGGCGCACGAAGCCCTCCACGCTGGCCAAAGGCGCCCGCCCGGAATGGTAGGCCTGGGTCGCCGCCTCGATGCATTCGCGCGGGGTAAGCAGGCCGAGATTGAGCATGGGTGAAAGCACCGAGTGGAAGAGAACGTCGTCGCCCTCGACCATCAAATCCTCCCACGGCCCGAACTCCGGCAAGCGCCGCGCGATAAAATCCTCCAACCAAAGCAAGGCCCCGGCGCGGTCCACCGGCAGCCAGAACCCCTTCGTCGATCCCGGATGCTGCGGAAACTCCATCTGCACCAACTGCATCACGTCGCGGGTGATTTTGTCGGGGGTCACGGGCTCGACAGCGGCCCGGGGGTGTCCCGCTTTCGTCCAGTCGCGGAATGTTAGGCGGTTTTCCTCGTCGAAATTCCAGCGCCCTCCCACCGGTTGACCATCGGGCTGCATGAGGAAGCCGAACTCCGTGCGGACCCGGCGGTAATGCGTTTCCATCAAGAGCGATTTCTTGCCCTTGGCCCAAGCGAGGAAATCCTCCCTCGGCACGAGAAACTGCCGCGTCGGCATGATTTGCAGCGGAAAATTCCGGGCCAACTTCTCCGCCGCCTCGTGCTCGTCGTAATTGTTCGGTTGCGTGAGCAGGATTTTCTCCGGTCCGTATTTCTGCACATGCGCGGTCAACGCCCGTTCCCACGTCATCCCCGCCCCCAACCGGTGGTAATCCACCGTCCATCCGCCCGCTTCGCACTCCGCGGCGAAATGCCGCTGGGCCGATAAAAGCAAAACCAGCCTCTGTTGGTGATACCGCAACTTGCGCAGACCAAGATCACTCTCGATAAAAAGCAGCACATCGCCCCGGCGCGCCTCCGCCCACGCCGCATTATCGGGCCCCAGTTGATCACCCAGAATCCAGATCGTCCGCGGCATACCTCGGAGCTTAGACAAGGCCTGCAAGCAGCAAAGCCTTTACTAGGACCCAGGAAATTGAACACTGCATTCCTTAACCGTCCCATGCCTACTCAACTCCGCAACAAAGTCATCTTCCTCGCTTGTGTTTTCGCCTTCGTCGGCCTGGGCCTCGTCATTTACCGCGAGTGGGTGGTGCAAAAGCCTTTCGCCGTTATTCTCTTTGTCTCGGAAAATCTCTCGCCGTCCCAAGTTTCCGCCGCGCGTCTTTTCTCCGGGGGAGCCACCCAGCAACTCAAGATGGAGACGCTCCCCCGCATGGCCTTGGCCTCGGCACGGGCCGCCGACTATGCCGTCGCCGATGCACCCGCCGCCGCCACCGCCCTCGCGACCGGCCACACCGTGAACCGTGGTGCACTGCGTCTCACTCCCGAGGGACAAACCCTCGAAAGCATCTTCGACCTGGCGCGCCGCCATGGACGCGCCACCGGCCTCGTCTCCAACACGCCGCTCACCGACCCCGCTCCGGCGGCCTTTTACGCCAGAGCCAGCGATGCACATGATGGGAATGCGTTGGCCATCCAATTGATGGAAGACGGCTCGCCCGACGTTTTGCTGGGCGGCGGATCACGTCAACTGCTGCCCGAGAGTCAAGGCGGCACGCGCCGCGATGGACGCGACCTTTTGCTGGAGATGCGTCAGCGCGGCTTCGATATCGTCCGCTCCAAAGAAGAGCTGGACAACACTCCGAGCTGGCGCAGGCAGAAAGTGTTTGGCGTTTTTGCCGAGGGCGACCTCGCCTTTGTCGAGGAGCAGTCCCGCTATGCCTCCCAGCCCCGACTCGCCGATTTGGTGCGCCGCGGCATCGAGTTGCTGCAGTTCAACCGCAAGGGTTACTTGCTCGTGGTGCATGCGGGCCTCGCCGGCCGTGCCGCCGAAACCAGCCGAGGCGAAACCCTGCTGCGTGAAATCACCGAACTCGACCAAGCCGTGGACACCGCCCGTCGATACGCCGGTGAAAATGCTCTCATCGTGGTCAGCGGACTCTCCAACACCGGCGGTCTCCGCCTCAACAGTTTCTCCTTCGCTGCCGACCGTGGCATGGCCGTGCTTGGGCCCAGCTCAGCCGGGGTGGCCGCCCTCACTTGGTCTTCCGGACCCGGAGCACCCGTAACCGACCCCTCCAATGCCATCCTTGAGGTCGTCGCGGCGCCCAGCCAGCGACCGTTGCCCGTGGCCGAAGACTCCCTCGTCCTGGCCTCCGGCCCGGGAAGCGCATCGCTCGGCGGTTTTCTCGACCTGACCCAGCTCCACGCCCTCCTTGCCGGACAACTCTGACCGCGGTTCACTGAGCAAGCCCCCGTGGACTGCCTGTAAACTACCGGCGGTGGGACTCGAACCCACACGGGACTTTCGTCCCAACGGATTTTAAGTCCGTTGCGTCTGCCATTTCGCCACGCCGGCGCTGAGTAAACTCAAAGAATCGGACATGATCCGCTAAATCGCCATGCGAATCAGGCCCGCATACTAATCAGCCGCCCGGTAGGTCTCCGGAAGATTGATCAATCCGTAAAGCGTTTCGAGATTGCGTCCATCCGGGCTGTCCGGTGCAAAAATTGTGTCCTGCGGACCCGCCACACTGAGCACATGGCCACCAGTTCGGATGACCTCGAAGCCATAAAGCGGCGGCTCCTCCGGATTTTGCCAAGCATCGAATTTATCTTCCGGAAAATAATACGCGGTCATGAAGATGGTTCGCGCGCCGCCGATCGGCTGGTAATACAATGTCGTGGCTGCCTGCGCGCCATCCTTCATCACCTGCTCACCGAAGGGCCCCTCGACGGGACCGGTGGACAAAAATGACGCCAGCGGCGCGGGCACACGCAGGGCGTAAGGCACGGGCACCAGCGAGACTTCGGCCAGTTCGGCAGGGACGCGACTGCAACCGACTTGGACACCGGCCAAGGCGCAAAAAAGCAACACGAGTTTTTTCATGACGCGGTGGGATTTATTTGGAATCACGCACCAGCTGCGTCGCCGTGAAGGGCGCGACTTTGAAAGGCGCGTCGGTTTTGTCCTCGATCATCCGCAGCATGGAGCCCTCGATACGGAAGTAACACTTGGGCTTGCGGGTGGGCACACGGCTGTCGTCGAAGCTTCCCAAGAAGGACGATTTGCGGAGAAAAGTCAGCCCCATCAAATAAACCACCTCGCCCCGCTCCACTTGGTAAAGCCCCTCGATGCGCAGACCGCGAGAACCGTCCGCCGCCTGCCAGGTGGCGGTGAACGTGTTGCCAGGATGCAACTCATAGACCAACTCCGGCACCGACGGGTCACGGTAGGAACCGGCCACATTTTTCGGGTCGATCGGAGGACCTGAAGTATCCGTCTCCGCCGGTGGCGCCACTTCCGGAGCCTCGATCACGAGTTCCGCCGATGCAGCCTCATCATCAGTCTTTTTCTCGGGGATTTCTTTGACTGCGGCCACAGGTTCCTCGGAGGGCTTTTGGTCGCAAGAAACCAAAAAAAGCGGCAGCAGGCAGGACAGGACGACGGATGAAGATCTTTTCACGGGCGCACTTAATAAACCGAACCACCCCAATTAGAAAAAGAAAAAGCGGGTGACGAGACTCGAACTCGCGACATCTTCCTTGGCAAGGAAGTGCTCTACCAACTGAGCTACACCCGCGGAGAGAGTGAGGAATATGCGAGAGAGCCGCGGAGCTGTCAATGCCGTTCGCGTCGCAAGCGCACGGCGACATGCCGGGTGTGGGGGAGGATGAATTTGCGAATTTCCAGATCGACCGCCTGCACCAAAGGAAACGCCAGCAAAACACCGCCCGCAAGGTTCTCCGCCAGGGTTTCGATGAGCCGGCACTCGCTGCGGGCGCATTCGGCGTTTACCCAATCGGCCACCACGGCGTAGTCGGTCGTCCGACTCACCTCATCCCCGATCCCCCGAAAATCGGTCTCCAGCAGGAGATCCATCTCCAAGCGCTGCGGACGCGAGCGCTCCTCATCCGGAACACCGATGCGGGCAAAGGCCTCGAGACTTTTGATGATGATGCGGTCGCTCATACGGCGAAAACTTTCCCCAGCAAGATCTGGGTGGGCAGGTTAAGTTCCAACGCGAGGGCCTCGTCCGGCAGCACCCAGCGGAATTCCTCGGCCTCCTCGTTGAGCACGACGCTGTCACTGTCGGCCTGGGCCGTGTAGTTGAGGAGGAGAAAATGCGCTGGACGATGAAACTCGCCGGAATCCACGCAATCTTGCACCATCACAAAACGGATGTCGCGCAAAGCCAGCGCCGTTTCCTCTTTCACCTCACGCCGCAAGGCTTCCTCGGCGCTTTCACCACGTGCGATCTTTCCTCCGGGAATACCCCATTTGCCCCTCCACTTCCGCGTGCGGATCATGAGGACTCGGCCGCGATGAAAAATCAAGCAGCCTACGGTTGGTAGCGGGCGGGCGTAAAGGTCGTCGCCGAGCAGGCGGCGAAGCTCGTGCAACGAGGCCACCACAACATCAGGCTTGGCCGGCGTGAGTTTTTCGATGGAGTCGTAACCGGTGAGGACGGCGATACTCATCACGCCGCCGTGTCGGGCCGTCTCGATGTCGTGGATCATGTCGCCAACAAAAGCTGTCTCCTCCCGCCGGAGACCATGCACGGCCAGAACTTCGCCGATCTTGGCGCGCTTGTCGCGGACACCGGCGTAGGCTTGTTCGAAATAATGCGCCACGCCGAGGCGCCCGGCCTGCACGTCAAAGTGCTCGGTTCGCACCGAGCTGAGAAGAAAAAGGCGCCGACCGCTCTCGCGGCAAAACTCCAGAAACTCGAACAGGCCGGGCAGTGGAGTGACGTCATCCTGAATCCCGACAAAGTGGCGATGAAAAAGCTCCTCCAACTCATCGATCGGCACTGCGGGCAAAAACTCCTCGTAAAACTCGGTGAAGGGCAAACGGAAGTGGCGCCGGAATTCCTCACGGTTCAAAGCGGGGCGTCCGTAGAGCCCGAGGACGTGATTGGTGGCCCGGATCACAGGCGGCATGTCATCCGCCAGCGTGCCGGACCAATCGAGCAGAAGATTGCGCAGCATGATCAGTTGAAAAATTTCACCTCGCGGATTTTGTCCGCGCCGAATTTTTCCCCGAGCTTTACCGCAATCTCCGCCTTCCACATGCGCTCCAACTCGAAGCGGACGCTCGATTGGTGCACCCGCACATAGAGAATACCGCCCCGGAGGCGATCCGGAACGGATTGCGCGGCGATGAATGGGCCGACGATCTCCGACCAGGAGCAGCGGATCGCGTTCTCATCCATCGCCTGTCCCAACCCCAGCTTGGGCAGCAGACCACGTAAGGCCTCGGAAAAACCCGAGAGCCGTTGGCTGGTATCGCGAGGCTCGCGGTAACGGCGCCACTCAGCCAAGACGGTGTCGGCCCAGCGGTTCATGCAATGCGTAGAGGGCCGCAGCAGATCATCTGGCGCGGCGTTGAAAGATTGACGCTATGCGCCGTTGTCGCCGATGGCTTCGACCGGGCAACCTTCCATGGCTTCTTGGCACTTGGCCTGCTCCTCCGGGGTGGCCGGCTGTTTGTAAACGTAAGAGTAGCCCCCATCATCGTGGCGGGTGAAGTTATCCGGTGCCGTCTCGCGGCAGAGGTCGCAGTCGATGCATTGGTCGTCCACGTAGAATTTACCGGGAACGTTTTCGGGATATTTATTTTCGATTTCGGCCATGACTTGGATAATTCGAACGGAGAAGATAAAAAGATGCCAGCATCCTGCCAAGTAAAAGCCGCGCCGGACTTTCCTGAGGTGGCCCGCTTCTTCGCTTGGCTGGGCTTGATCAGCTTCGGGGGCCCGGCCGGGCAGATCGCCATCCTGAGGGAGGAGTTGGTCGATAAGCGGCAGTGGTTGAGCAGTCGGGAATTTTCGGCCGGACTCAACTATTGCCTGCTGTTGCCGGGGCCGGAGGCCCACCAACTGGTGATTTATACCGGTTGGAAGCTCCACGGCTTGCGCGGTGCGGTGGCTGCGGGCACCTTGTTTGTGCTGCCGGCGGCGCTGCTGCTGTGGGCGCTGGCATGGCTTTATGCCTGCTATGGTCAACTCGCGTGGGCGCAAACTTTATTCGGCGCGGTCCGGCCGGCCGTGCTGGCGATTATCATAGCTGCACTGTGGCGCATGGGTCAGCTTCATCTCAGGGACACGCGTTCCCGGTTGCTGGCGCTGGGAGCGTTCTCCGCGATGTTTTTGTTCGATGTCGCTTTTCCTTGGATCATCGCGACGGCCCTCGGACTTGGAGCAGTGAAACACCTCACCACGCCGCCCTCCCCGCCCGCCGACCTTGCGGAAACCTTGCCCGCGCGGAAGCGGCCCTGGTGGTGGTTGATGGTCGGAGTAATGCTGTGGGCGCTGCCGGTGGGGCTGGCAGCAGTGTTGTGCGGGACGGGCCATATCTTGACGGTGCTGGGGCTGTTTTTCAGCAAGACCGCTGTGCTGACTTTCGGCGGAGCGTACGCCGTGCTCCCCTACGTCGCCGACCACGCGGTGAACCAAGCCGGATGGATCTCCTCGACGACGATGCAAGACGGGCTCGCTCTGGCTGAGACCACACCCGGACCGCTGATCATCGTGCTGCAATTTGTCGGCTTTCTTGCCGGATGGAACCAACCCGCGCCACTCGCCCCGCTCGCCATGGCCACGTTGGGTGCGGCGATCACCACTTGGGTGACCTTTCTGCCGGGCTTTCTCTTGATCCTCGCTGGCGCGCCTTACGTGGAACGATTGTCGCACAGCGGGCGTGCCCGGACGATTCTGGGCACCCTGTCGGCAACCGTCATCGGGGTTGTTGCCAATCTGGCAGCATGGTTTGCGGGAGGGGTGTTCGCCTATGGTCAACCATGGCTGCTGCCCGGCGTGATGGCCGTGATTGCCCTGTGGCTATTGGTCGGGCGGCGTTGGTCTGTGCCGGCGGTGATCACCGTGGCGCTCGCGGTCGGCGTGGCTCGAATGATTATTTGATCAACGGCCACCCGCGCCCTCGAGTTCGGGGATTTTTTCGTCTGACGCCTCCATGCGTCCGCCCAGATGCTTGGCCAGGAAGCGCTCCACGGCGCGGTAAAAGTAGAGGCGATTCTCCTCATTGGCGAAACCGTGGCCTTCGTTGTCCTTGACGATATAGGGCACGTCGACCCCCCGCTTTTGCAGCGCTGCGACAATCTGGTCGCTCTCGGCTTTTTTGACCCGCGGATCGTTAGCCCCTTGGGCGATCAGAAGCGGCGCTTTGATTTTGTCGGCCGAAAACAGCGGCGACGCGGCAGTAAGCAGCTCCTTCTCGGTCTCCGGGTTGCCAATCATTTCATACTGCATCTGGCGGTAGGGTTCCCAGTAAGGCGGGATGCTGGACAACAAGGTGAAGATGTTGGAGGGACCGACAAAGCTGATCCCCGCCGCATAAACATCGGGCGTGAAAGCCATGCCGGCCAAGGCGGCATAGCCGCCATAACTGCCGCCGTAGATGGCGATGCGCTCGCGGTCGGCGATACCATTGTCCACGAGCCACTTGGCAGAATCGGTCAGGTCGTCCTGCATGCTCTTGCCCCATTGCTTGAAACCCTTCTCCCAAAAAGCGCGCCCGTAGCCCGTGGATCCGCGGTAATTGACCTGAAGAACCGCGTAGCCCCGGTTGGCCAAAAACTGCGCTGTCCCGTCAAACCCCCACCTATCCCTCAACCACGGCCCACCGTGAACATAGAGAACCGCTGGAAGGTTCCGCGGGGCGATGCCCGGCGGAAGCGTCAGGTAGGCGGGCAATTCCAGACCGTCGCGCGCGGGGATACGCACCGGCTGCATCGGGGCGAGCTGATCTTCGTTGAGCCATGGCGAGACATCGGCCAACTTGCGCAGCTCGCCGGTCTTCTCGTCATAAAACCATGAGGCTCCGAGAGAGCGGTCGCTGTGACTCCTGACAATGAATTTATCCTCGTTGCGGTTCATCGAAACCAAGGCCACTTCCATGCCGGGCAGTTTCTTCTCGAGCCTCTCCTGCAGCTTGCGGCGCCATTCATCGAAGAAATGGTATTCACGCTTGTCCCTGGTGTAAGTAGCTGCCGTGAGCACCTTGCGCTTATCCGATGAGAGCAGGCCGCCCACATCCACTTCGGGGTGTTCGAAAAGCACTTCCTCCTCTTGGCCGGTGACCGGATTCATGCGGACAATGGCTGATTTGTCGCGCCCCAGATTGGACGAGGCATAGATCTCTTTGTTGTCGTAGCTGAAAAACAGCGGGTCGACACTCTCGCGAAAATTCGTGACGAGCACCTTGCGGAAAGGTTCGCTTTCGTTGTCGCGGTAGAGCAATTCCGAGTTTACCCCGTCGGTCTGCACCGCCATGCGCACCTTGCCGTCGTGGTCGGTGACCCAAGACGAGACTGCTCCCGGATTTTCTGCGACCAACTCCATCTCGCCTGTTCGGGTATTGAGGCGAAAGACATCGAAAACACGGGCATCACGCTTGTTCATGCTGACGAGCAGATGATCTTCATCGTCCCGCAGATCATCAACCACCCCGACGCGGACACCGGGGAAGGGCGTCAGATCCCGCCGGCCGGTGCCATCCGCATTCACCGCGTAAAGATGGAAGTTTTCATCCCCTCCATCGTCCTGCAGATAAACAATCTGATCTTTGGCCGCCCAAAAATAACCTGATATGTCCCTTTTGGTGGCATCAGTCAGGCGAAGCGGTTCACTTTTACCGTCCACTGGCTGGACATAAAGGTTCAGGCGGTTTTCCCAAGGTGCCATCCAAGAGATGAAGTCACCACCCGGGCTGACTTGATAGCCCGCCGCCACCGGATTGCGGAAAAAATCACGCAAGGGGATAACCGGCGCCGGCACCTGAGTTGATTTGTTGATTTCCATTGCGGCAAGAGGACCGGCCAAAAGAATGTGCGTAAAAAAAAGAAGACGGATCATTAGGAAGATAAGATACGAACCGGATGGAACGCGTTCAGGAAAAGTGGAGCGGGTGAAGGGAATCGAACCCTCGTATGCAGCTTGGGAAGCTGCCGTTCTACCATTGAACTACACCCGCAGATGCAAGCAATTTTCCCAACGCTTCTTTCTCCGGCAAGGGTAAAATAAAAAATTACCAATAGACATTGATGGGCGGAACAACCATCGAGGTTTTGGCCCCGACCAAAGTTCCCTCGGTCTGCTCGATCGACTCGACGACGCCCTCTTCAAAAATCACGATCAACGTGCCGACCGGGACCTTCACATACACGGTGGCTGCGTTGTAGCCGGACGAAGATTGGACCACCAAGGTATCCAGCTTCCGCCCGGATTCCGGTTGCCATGTTTCCCTCACTGTGGTCTGAGCATATCCGGGCATGTAGGCGGTTTGAGGGACCAAATCGTATTTGATGTATTCGTAAATTTGCCTGGCGCCATCCGGGCCGACCCTGCTGGTTCGTTTTTGTGGCTTGCCTAAGCTTCGCGCGACTTCATCGAGGCTCATGCCGATCGCTACCTCACGGCGGGCGATCAGTTCTTCGACTTGGCGACGGCGAGCATCGGCGCGGCGAAGGTTTTCCATAAAATCGGGAGGTATTCCATCGAGGAAGGTTGGCTCGATCCATGCCGCCACCCCACCCTGGCGGGCATTGCCACGCACGCGAATTTTCCCGCCAGATGAGACTGCGTCCAATTGGACCGTCTGGGGAAAACGCAGTGTGCCGGCATAGCGCCGCATGTCTGCATCGAAGTAACAAGGAGCCGCCCCGTTGAGTTTCACCCGCGGCAACTGCTTCGCGAAGTCAGCCAAATAAATCGCACCTGCCTCACGGGCGATCGGGCCGGCCCAAACTCCGCAGCAGCAACTAACCATGGAAACCAAGATAGGAAGGACCGACTTCATAGGATTAAAATATCAAACGAATCGCGGTCGTAAACAAACGGTAAAAATCACGTTGCCATAACACAAAACCTGACACAAATTCCTGCAATGGATCGAATAAAGCAATTATTGTTTGTTTTCCTGCTGGCCGCAACCTTGGCTTCAGCCAACGCCAACTACTTCGAGCAGATCAAGGGCGATCTCAAATCGGCTCCGGAGGGATCCGCCCCGAAATACACCGCCCTCTATTTTTCCGCACAATGGTGCCCTCCTTGCCGGATGTTCACGCCAAAGCTTGTTGATTGGTACAAAAAATTCAAAGCAGAGCACCCTGATTTTGAATTGGTTTTCGTGAGCGGCGACCGGGACGAAGCTTCGATGAGCAAATACATTAAAGACGATGGCATGCCTTGGCCCGTGGTCGCCTACGACAAGCGCCAAAACGAGCTCTTTCAAAAATACGCTTCCCAAGGAATTCCCTACCTGGTCTTGGTAGATAAAGAGGGTAAAGCATTGACCGACAAGCCGGGTAACGAATGGCAACATCCCGCGGAAGTGCTCGAGCAAATCGAAAAAATTGTCGGCGGCAAACCCTGAGCAGCGCTCAACTGGCCAACAATAGCACCAGCATCTGCGCAGACATGATGCGCAGCAGCATGGTGAGCGGATAAACTGTAGCGTACGCCTCGGAGGGAGCGTCGGATTTGCAGATCGTATTGGCAAAAGCCAGCGCCGGAGGATCAGTCATGCCCCCGGCAAGGACCCCCGAGAGAGCGACAAAGTTGGTGCGCAAAACCAATCGGGCAAAGACGCCCACCAACAACAAAGGCAGCAGCGTGATCACCGCCGCGCCACCAAGCAGCACCAAACCATCCTGACTCAGCAGCATCGGCAAAAACTGCTCACCGGCCTTCAGTCCCACGCAAGCAAGAAAGAGCACGATACCCATTTCACGCATGGCCGTGCTGGCCGTCGCCGGCATCGTCCAGACCAGCGGCCCCAATCGTCCCAACCTACCGAGCAAGATAGCCAAAACCAGCGGACCTCCAGCCAACCCGAGTCTCACCGGAACAGGTAATCCCGGAAAATGCAAGGGCACCAAGCCAGCGGAAACGCCCAACAGGATGCCGAGAAAAACGGGGATAAAATTGGTTTCGTTGAGAGCTTTTAGCGAGTTCCCCAATACATTGGCGGCCTTTGCTATATTGGCTTCGTCGCCGACGACGTGGAGAAAATCTCCGAACTGCAAACGAATGTCGGGGACGGCCGTCACCTCAACATCTGCGCGCAAAACCCTGGAAATCGCCACACCGTAGAGTGAATCCAAGCCCAACTCAGCGATGGTTTTGCCAAGGACGTCTTTGCGCGTCACGACAACCCGGCGGAAAGCCACCTGACCGGGAGCACGCATCAAATCAACATCACTCAATCGTCCAACGATCAAACGGAAGGCCTCAAGGTGTTTGGCCGGCCCCACAGCCAGAATCGTGTCGCCCACGTGCAACACTGTGTATTCGGAGGCTACCTCGACGTGATCGCTGCCGACACGCTTGATGCGCGAAACGCTCACACCGGTCTGGCGACGCCCCGGCAAAGCGCCGAGTTCCAAACCGTCCAAGTTGGTATTTTCCACCAGCAAATTCATACGTTGGATCGGCTCGATACCGGCGCGTTGGGCTGCGTTGAAGTCGGCTGTCTCACGCTCCAAATCGATACGGAAGATTTTCTGCAACAGCAGAATCATCCCGATGATACCGAAAACACCCACGGGATAGCCGATGCCGTAGGCCAACGCAGGCAAAGCCGACCGCGCGCCGTCGATCCCGCTCCCCGGCTGGCTGGCCAGCAAGGTAACGGTTTGCTGCGCTGCGCCCAATGCGGGAGTGTTGGTCGTTGCACCGCTGAACAAACCAACCGCAGAGAAAACATCCAATCCGGCCACAGCCGCGACCAACAGCGTGGCCGCCACACCGAGCAAGACCAGCGCTACAGCCAAAGCGTTCAATTTCAGCCCATGACGGCGCAGCGAGGCGAAGAAGCTCGGCCCAAGCTGCAGACCAATAGTGAAAACAAACAAGATCAGCCCGAACTCACGGACAAAGGCGAGGATGTCTTCGTTGATCGCGAAGCCCCAGTGCCCGAGCAAAATACCTGCAAACAAAACGCCGGCGATCCCGATACCCACCCCGCGGACTTTGATGACCGCGAAAGCCAAGCCCAATACAGCAACGGCCGAAAGCACGAGCACCGCCCAGGCCACCGGTTGGGATTGGGCCAAATGATCCATCAAAGTTTCCGCGTTGCCTCGTAGGCACGTGCGATGCGGAACAACCGGGCCTCCATGAAAGCCGGCGCCATCAACTGCAAGCCGACCGGCAAGTTCTTGCCGTCCACCACGGCATCACCGCACGGGATACTGATTCCACAGATACCGGCCAAGTTCGCCGCAATAGTGAAGATGTCCGCCAGATACATCTGCAAGGGATCGGACATCCGTTCCCCGATTTTGAAAGCCGGCACCGGCGAGGTCGGAGAAATGAGACCATCGACACTTTGGAAAGCTTCTTCGAAATCACGGCGGATGAGGGTGCGGACCTTTTGGGCTCGCAGATAATATGCGTCGTAGTATCCGGAGCTGAGCACGTAGGTACCAAGAATGATGCGGCGCTTTACCTCCTTGCCGAATCCCTCGCCACGGGTTCGCCCGTAATGATCGGCCAAATCTTGCGCGCCGCTTGCCCGGTGGCCGTAGCGCACCCCATCGAATCGGGCCAAATTCGCCGACGCCTCGGCGGTGGCGATGATGTAATAGTCCGCCACGGCATATTTCGTGTGCGGCAAGGAAACCTCCACGATCTCAGCCCCGAGTGAGCGATACACTTCGATGGCCTCCCGCACCCGAGCCGCCACCTGCGGATCCGTGCCCTCGACAAAATACTCCTTGGGCACACCGAGCTTCATTCCTTTGACGCCGGCCTCCAGTTCGGCCGTGTAATCGGGCACCGGAACATCGAGCGACGTCGAATCATGAGGATCATGTCCGGCGATAGCCTGCAAGACCAGAGCGGCATCCTCGACTGTATGCGTGAACGGCCCGATTTGATCCAAGGACGAGGCAAAGGCCACCAAGCCGTAGCGCGAAACCCGACCATAGCTGGGCTTCAGACCCACGCAGCCGCAAAGTGCGGCAGGTTGTCGGATGGATCCGCCGGTGTCGGAGCCCAACGACGCCAACGCCTCGCCCGCCGCCACCACCGCCGCCGAACCTCCGCTCGAACCTCCGGGAATCCTCTCGGGATCACGCGGATTGCGGGTGATCTGAATGGCCGAGTTCTCGGTGGACGACCCCATGGCAAACTCGTCCATATTCGTGCGACCGAAGGGAATGGCCCCCGCCGCCCGCAGCTTGGCGATGACCGTGGCGTCGTAGGGCGAAGTGTATCCCTGCAAAATTTTCGAGGAACATGTGCAAGGCTCACCATCAACATTGATCACGTCTTTGATAGCGATCGGAATACCCCCGAGAGGGAGATTGATATCAGCCTTTTCCGCGGCGGCTTTGGCCTGCGCGAAATCCCGGGAAAGATAGCCGCGGATCTCCGGATCGATCTTTGCAATGGCGGCATTGACGGATTCCAGTAAATCAACTGGGGAAAGTTCTCCCGCCTTCATCATGCGGCGGGCCCGGGCGATAGTGAGTCGGGCGATATCCATCAACCCTCCACGACTTTGGGAACGAGAAAGAGTCCGCTGCCGGAATGCGGCGCGTTGGCCGTGGCCTGCTCCTGCGTAAAACCATCGCGCGGCACATCAGGTCGAAAGACGTTGTAAACAGCCGATGCGTGCGCGGTCGGCTCGATGCCGTCGGTTTTCACCTCATTGAGTTGCTCGATGTACGAGAGCACATGGTCGAGCTGCGGCTGGAATTCGGCAATTTCCTCCTCCGTCAGCCGCAAGCGGACGAGATTGGCAACATATCGGACATCGAGATGCGGAGCACTCATAAATAAGCCTTTCTGGTTATCCCGAGGGTGGTCGGATGTCGAAAAGTTTCACACTCCGAGGCGCAACAGGATTTTGCCGCCCGCTGATCCGGACCCGGCAGCATCCAAGGCTTGCTTCACTTCTTCGAGAGCGAACTCCGACCCGACCCGCGGTGGAAAACGCCCCCCGGCAGCCAAACGAAAAATCTCGCCGAACATTTCACGGCGCTGCGCATCACTCGCCTCGCGAAGCCAGCGGGTGAGCCAAAAGCCGCAGATGCGCAAATTTCGAAAAATTAAAAATCCGTTGGGGATTTTGAGAGCCTCCTTGCTCATGGCCCCGTAAGTCACCAGCGTGCCACCCGTGGCCAGCAGAGCGGCCAGACGTGTAGCGGACTCACCGCCCACGGCATTGAGAGCAAGTTTCGGCCGGGCGCCTCCCAAGGCATTTTTTGCCTCGCTGGCTAGTTCGTCAGCGTCCAGGACAACTGCATCGGCACCGAGAGACCGCAACCCTTCGGCAGACTCCGGACGGCGGACCACACATAGCGTTTTCCAACCACGGCTTTTGGCGATCCCGATGACAGCCCGCCCCACACCCGAGGTGGCGGCGTTTTGCACGATCCAGTCACCCGGTTGCAATGATACAAAGTCGTGGAGCATCCGCCATGCCGTCGGGGGGTTGACGCGCAACATGCTGGCGCATCTTGGATCCAGCCCCTCCGGCACCGGAATCAATCCCAGCGCGTCCCAATTCCCGCTCTCGCGCCATGCCTCGCGATCCACCAGCACGATCTGCCCCAGAGCCAGGTTTGTGACGCCAGCTCCCAGTTCCACCACCCGGCCTGCCCCCTCGTTGCCAGGGACATCAGGCAGAGGCCTTGCTTCGCCGTATTTGCCCTCAATCATGTTGAGATCGGCCGGATTAATGGGCGCGTAGAGCATTTGTAAATGCACCTGGCCCGGCCCGGGAGAATTGTAGGGCAATGCATCAACTTGAATCACATCGGCAGGTTTGCCCGTGCTGTGGTAACGGGCTGCCAAGGTCGTCTGAAGTTGCTCCATCGGCACATCCTATTCAGCCATGACAGCCTTTTCCAGCTTGCACGAAACCCTCACCCTTGTCATCTTGTCCAACCGCTCCGCTCGACCCCGACAGGGATCACCGATCACGGAGTGAAAACCAAACCGGAACCGAGGTATCCAAAGTTAGTCCATTATCCGCCCGCGTGCGGAATTCATCATGATTGAAGTCAAAGAACTGATCGCCAACGCGACCAAACATTTCAAAGAAGGCAGCATCGTCAAAGGCCGCATCCTGGAGGTTCGTCCCCGCGAATTTCTCGTCGACATCGGCTACAAATCGGAAGGCACCATTCCTGCCGCCGAATTCGACGACCCATCCGAAGTCGCCGTCGGCGATGAAGTCGAGGTGCTTCTCGTCCGCCTCGAAAATGACGAAGGCATGGTCATCCTTTCGAAGGAGAAAGCCGCCTACCGCCAGAACTGGGACAAAATCAGCAAAGTTTTCGAAAACGAAGGCATCATCAAAGGCCGCGTCAAAGCCGTGGTCAAAGGCGGCTTGCTCGTCAACATCGGTGTCGAAGCGTTTCTCCCGTCGTCGCAAATCGACATCATCCCACCCAAGGATCTCAACCAGTTCGTCGGCAATACCTACGACTTCAAAATCGTCAAACTCAACGACGATCGCAAAAATGTCGTGCTCAGCCGCCGCGAACTCATTGAGCAGGAGCGCAGCGAGAAACGCCAGCAGTTCATGGACAGCACGGAAGTGGGCTCGATGGTCACCGGTTCGGTGAAAAACCTCACCGACTTCGGGGCGTTCATCGACCTTGGCGGGATGGACGGCTTGCTCCATATCACCGACATGACTTGGGGCCGCCTCACCCACCCGAGCGAATTGCTCAAAGTGGGACAGGAGATCACCCTGCAAGTCCTCGAAATCAACAAGGACAAGGAACGCGTCTCCCTCGGCCTCAAGCAAACCACGCACAACCCGTGGGATAAGATCGAGGAACGCTTCCCCACCGGCACCAAAGTCAAAGGAAAGATCACGAATCTCGTTCCCTACGGGGCATTCGTGGAAATCGAGTCCGGGGTCGAGGGCCTTATTCACGTTTCCGAACTTTCTTGGACCAAGCGCATCACACGCCCATCGGACGTTCTCACCGCCGGCCAGGAAGTCGAAGCCGTTGTGCTCGGCGTCAACAAAGAGGAGCAAAAAATCTCTCTCGGGGTCCGCCAACTCGAACCCAACCCGTGGGACGAGATCGAACAGCGCTACATCATCGGCAAACAGGTCAAAGGCATCGTTCGCAACATGACCGCCTACGGCGCTTTCGTGGAACTCGAGGAAGGCATCGACGGCATGGTGCACGTCTCCGACCTCAGCTGGACACGCAAGATCAACCATCCGAGCGAAGTCCTCAAGAAAGGCGACGAGATCGAAGCCGTGGTCATCGATATCGACAAAGCCAACCAGCGCATCGCCCTCGGCGTCAAACAGCTCGACGAAGATCCCTGGAAGGAAATCGACCGACTCTACAAGATCGGCGACCTCGTCAAAGGCAAGGTCACCAAGCTGGCCAACTTCGGCGCGTTCGTGGCCCTCGAGCACGACATCGACGGCCTCGTCCATATCTCGCAACTCAGCGAGGACCATGTGGCCAAAGTCAAAGACGTCATCAAAGTGGACGACGAAGTCGAAGCCCGTGTCATCAAAGTGGACAAAGTCGAACGCCGAATCGGTCTTTCGATCAAAGCCGCCCATTACAGCGAGGAAGCCCTCCGCCGCGAAACCGAAGCAATGGACAATTCCATGCGCTCCGGCGAAGAGATGGTCGGACTCGCCCAAGCCTTCCAAAACGCCGAACTCGACGAATACCGTCCCGGAGAAGGCAAAAAGAAATAGCAACACTCGCGCGGGCGGTGCGGTTGACAAAACCCGCCGCCCGCCCAATTTCACCAAGTTATGGAAAAACCAAAAATCACCGCCTATCTCAAGACCAGCTGCGGCTGGAGCAATGGCGTCCGCGCCATCTTGGCCAAATACAACCTTCCCTATGAAGAGAAGGATATCCTTAAAAACCCCGAGTTCCGTGCTGAGATGGAGCAGCTCAGCGGCCAGAAACTCTCGCCCTGCATTGTCGTCAATGAGCACATGCTACCCGACCTCAGCGGCGAGGAACTCGAAAACTGGCTCGTTTCCAACGATCTGATCGCGCGCAGCGACACCCCGGTCGATGTGCCCATCAACTCTTCCTGCCAAAACAAGTCTCGGCACGTCGCATAACACGTCGGACCAATTCAATTTGAAAACCCGCGGCGGAAGCCGCGGGTTTTCTTTTATGCAGCACCACAATTGCAGCCACGGCAAAATATCGTTCAATAAGACGGCCTTTGATCTGGCATCCGTATGCAAGAGGATCAACAGTATGCCGTTGTCAAAAAAGCGATGGATGACGGAATTCTGTATACAAACAGCAGCCCACAACCACTTGGCCGCGACTTGCTGAAGCTCGCGCCTCAAGGGCGAAATCAAACTCACATAAAGAAGCCGCGAGCTTGCTGCTTTATGGCACCAGATTGTGCCGAGGCTATTCCCCCAATCCGCACGCCTCGGCCGTGACCACACCGTCGTCGCACGTAAAAACAATCCGCATCGGCGCGCAACAAATTTCGCAATCGTAGTCCCACTCGCAGGGAACTTCGGAAACATCCGGCGGAGGCACCGCGAAAATCTCGCCGCAGGTCGGACAAACCACCTCGGCAAAATCAGTCATTTTCAGCCTCCGGCTTTTCACCGAACAGCGTCTCGTAAAAAAGCGGATAAAACGCCGTGTTATCGAAGGAGCCGCTGACCTTATCCGCGTTGAAACCGGCGGCACGAACGAGAATCGCTCCGGCGGTGTCGAGCCTCGATCCCCACGTGACCACAAAATCATGACTTCTGCCGGTTTTGTCCGGAGCGCTGGTGAAAGGTCTGGCCACCCCGCCATCGGAAGCGCGCCCGGCTCCATCGAGCGGAGCGCCATTCATATCAAGCCCCGATCTCAACATCTCCGCTTCATTTTTGGCCCCGTGCAGACCGATAATATCCGGATCGCCGGCCTCGCTGTCGGCGCATGTCACAAGCAGCGTGTCGGGGTGCTTTTCGACAAAATCCAGCGCGACACCAAGCCCCTCGTCACCACGCCGCAAAGCATCAATCAGCCCTGTCGCATTGTTGCAGTTGCCGAAGTTGTCCGCCCCCTCTTCCTCAATCACGAGCAAAAATCGGCGGCCGGCGAGAAACCTGAGCGCAGCCGATGTCATATCGGCAATCGTCGGAACAGCTGGGTCGTAGGTCGGCAAGCTTTGATCGGCAAGCACCTCCTCGGGCGCATCGTTGAACGTGTGCTGACGCGCAAAAATGCCAAGCACTTTTCCAGCATCATCAGGCAATGCGACCAGCTCATCATGCGTGAACACGACATGGTAGCCGGAGACCTTCGCCTCTTCGATCAAGTTGCGCCCGTCTTTCCGCTTACCGATGCCGAAATGTCCATGGACTCCCTCCGGCAGATACCACTCTTCCCCGCCGGCAAGGATCACGTCAGCACCTGAAGAAACCAACCGCGCAACGATTTGTTCCGCATCCTCACGCCCATCCACACTGGCCAGAAAACATGCCGTCCCGGGTTCCACGGCGCTGCCGCTATTGACAACACCAACAGCCACGCCGCGAGCTTGGGCCTCTTGCATGATACTGCGACGCCGACCTGACGGCGCGACGGGCGGCTCACCACCACTGTCGGTTCCGAATGAGCGATAAGGCGCCTTGACCCCATAGGCGTGCATCGTTGCTCCGGCATTCGAGGATGGAGTCAAAGAATCCTCGGCATGACCACGGTACAACGCCAAATAAGGCAAGCGATCCCAGCGCAACTCACCATCAGGCCCGACGATAACCATCCGCGCCATCTGCCATGCCGAGACGCCTGCCCCATCCACATGGAAAAAAATCACATTGCCTGTGCGAGGCGCCAACTCACATCCGGATGCAAAAAATCCAACGGCAACCCACACTATCAATCCACCAAGCTTCTTCATATCCACTGGGTCCTCATTTGCCGATATCTTCGTTCCGCAACTGGGGATCCGCAGCGATAAATTCATTCATGAGACGGATGCACTCTTCGTTTTGCATCACCTCTACTTGCACACCTTGCGAGCGGACGTAGTCCTCCGGTCCGGTGAAGGTGACATTCTCGCCGACCACGACTTTCGGGATTCCGTAAAGCAGGATCGCCCCGCTGCACATGGGACACGGAGAGAGCGTGGAGTATAACGTGCAGCGGCGATACTCCGCCGCTGACAACCGCCCGGCATTTTCCAGACAATTCATCTCTGCATGGTGGATCACGCTGCCATCCTGTACACGACGGTTATGCCCACGCCCGATAATCTTGCCGTCAAGCACCAGCACCGCCCCAATAGGAATCCCGCCCTCGGAAAGACCACGGTGAGCCTCTGCAATCGCCGCCTGCATGAAGCTGTCTTCTGAAGCCATGCGGCAACGTTGCCGACAAGCTCTCGCTCAGGCAACGCACAAATCCGCTCAAGCTCGACACAAGCCCGACGGCAAGGTGTCATCTCGGATCATGAAAAGCATGACCGGCTTCGGGCGCGGCGAATCCATCAGTCGCGGTATCCGATATTCTGTGGAAATCTCCACCGTCAATCGTCGTAACGCCGAAATTGTCTTTAACCTTCCGCGGGAAATTTCCAGTCTGGAAAGCGTCCTCCGCGACGTCATCTCGCCGGCCATCGTCCGCGGTCGCGCCACCATCACCGCTGCGGTCTCCTCGGGCGATTCCCCGCGCCCCATGCTGGACCCGTCACTGTTCCGGCGTTTGCGCGACGAACTTACCCAGGTGCAGCGTACGTTGAAAATTCCAGGCACCCCGGCGCTGTCCGATCTGGTGCGTCTTTATGCAACCGCGGTGCGCGATGCAGCTGCGGTGATTCCGCCCGACACCAAAGCGGTCATCAAAGCCACGCGCGCGGCCCTTCAAGCAATGGATGCGATGCGCGCTCGGGAAGGAAACCATCTGGCGGGGGAACTAGGCCGATTACTAGATCGCTTTGCCAAAGAAATTTCGGCGATCCGCAAGCTGGCCCCACAGGTCATCGCAAAGCACCGCGCCGCCTTGCGTGAGCGCTTGGCTGAAATCACTCCGACTTTCGCCACCGACGACGATCGCTTGGCACGCGAGCTCGCCCTTTTTGCCGACCGATCTGACATCACAGAAGAGCTCAGCCGCTTGGAAAGCCACTTGAAACAATTCCGCGCCGGTCTTTCCTCCGGCGGCGCCCAGGGCCGCTCCCTCGATTTTCTTGCGCAGGAAATGTTCCGCGAGTGCAACACAATCGGCGCCAAAGCAAACTCCGCGCAAATCGCCCAGCGTGTTATCACCGCCAAAACAGAACTGGAGCGCATTCGCGAGCAGGTGCAGAATGTGGAGTAACACCGATGAAACGACTCGGCATCCTTTTCGTCATCTCTGCCCCGTCCGGCGCCGGCAAATCCACCATTGTGAGCGCTCTCCGGCAGACGCCCGACACCGTTTACTCCGTCTCCTGCACCACGCGGCAGCCGCGCCCGGGGGAGTTGGATGGCAAGGATTACAATTTCATGGAAACATCCGAGTTTGAACGGCGCATCGCCGCCGGGGATTTTTTGGAATACGCCCGCGTGCACGACCGCTACTACGGGACACTCCGACAGACCATCACCGACCATTTGCGCAACGGCATCGATGTGCTTGTTGATATCGACACTCAGGGTGCAGCCACAATCCGCCGGTCGAATGATCCATTCATAAAAGACTCTTTGGCCGATATCTTTATCATGCCCCCCAGCATCGAGGAGCTACGCCACCGACTGCTCAAACGAGGCACGGAGACCACCGAACAAATCGAACTCCGCCTGGCCACAGCGGCTTCCGAGATGAAGTGCTGGCGCGAGTACAAATACACCATCATCAGCGGCTCCATGGAGGAGGATTTGCAAAAGTTTCGGGCCATCACCCGCGCCGAGCGTTACCTCAGCCGCCGCATTATCGCTCTCGCATCCTGAAATGTCGGCACGCAAGACAATCATTCTCGGAGTCACCGGATCCATCGCCGCTTACAAAGCCGCCGATCTGGCCAGCCTGCTCGTCAAACGGGGTCACGACGTCTTCGCCGTCATGACCGAGGCCGCTCAGAAATTCATCAGCCCGCTCACGCTGCAAACACTCAGCAAAAACCCGGTGACAACTGATCTTTTTGCCGAACAGGAAAATTGGTGCCCGGGTCACATCGCCTTGGCCGATCGCGCGGACTTGCTGCTGGTTGCCCCTGCCTCCGCGGCCGCGCTGGCGCGGCTTGCTTTCGGTCTGGCCGAAGACGCGCTGACGTGCATCGCTCTCGCCACACGCGCGCCGCTTGTCATCGCACCAGCGATGAATGGAAAAATGTGGTCGCATCCCGCAACAGGGCACAACGCAGCGACACTTCGTGCACGCGGGGCAATTTTCATCGGCCCCGACGAAGGCCTGCTCGCCTGCGGTTACGAAGGTACAGGTCGCCTTTGGCCGGTTGAAGACATCGTCGCGAAGGTTGATGAAATATTGATCAGCAGCTGACGGCATTGCGGGCACTTCAGATTTTGTGTCGCACTTCGCGAGCACTCGCGTGATTGACGCGAAAAAAAATTGATAAACATCACAAAAATTCGTTGACGCATTTGCACGCGAGACATACCAACGAACTTGTGAGTTGCAAACACAGCAACATCCAAACCCGCCACTGCGGTTCGAAAGGAGGGATATTGGATGCCCGTTAAAAAGAAAGCCGCCAAGAAAGCTGCGAAGAAACCAGTCAAGAAAGCTGCGAAGAAACCTGCTAAGAAGGTTGCGAAGAAAAAAGTCGCCAAGAAACGCAAGTAATTCCCCAGAGAATTCTTGTTACTTCATGGGAGGGGATTCGTTCCCCTCCCAATTTTTTTTTGTCCGCTACGCGCCTTTACTCTGCTAATTGCTTCCTCCACACATGTCTGAGTTTCTGACGACCGCCGCTGACGCAGCACTTCTTGCCGGGAGACTTCTCCGCGAAAATTTCGAAAAGCCTCTCCAAGTCGATGCCATGCATGCGCATGATATCAAACTGGAACTCGACCGCCGCACCCAGCAACTCATCGAGACACACATCCTGGCGCGACATCCCGGTCACGCCATTCTCGGGGAAGAAGGAATGCGGGGAGGCACGGGAGAATACGAGTGGATCATCGATCCCCTCGACGGCACGGTGAATTATTTTTACGGAATCCCCCATTTCGCCACGACGATCGCTGTTCGGCGCAACAACACTCTTCTCGCCGGCGTAATCCATGACCCCATGCGCGATGAAACTTGGACGGCCGAACTTGATGGACCATCTCTCATGAACGGGAAAAGCATCGAAGTAAGTAAGCGCACGGATCTGCGGGATTGCATCGTCTCGATGGGCGTTTCGAAAACCATCGATACAATCGACAACACGCTTCCCGTCTTCAACCAAGCCATCCGGCGCGTGAAAAAAATGCGCATGCTCGGAAGCGCTGCTCTTGACATCGCGTATGTTGCTACCGGCCGCCTTGACGCCTACATCGAAAGCTCCATCAGCCTTTGGGACATTGCCGCCGGCGTACTCCTCGTCCGGGGTGCCGGGGGACTTGTTGATTTGAAACCGCATGCCGATCATCCGAACAAATTCAGCATCGCAGCCACCAGCGGACATGCCGACTTTGATTCCCTGACTCGCCGACCATGACTGTCACGGGACTCGGTTACGACATCCATCGTTTCACTCCAGGACGTCCGCTCATCTTGGGCGGAGTCCCCATACCTTATGAACTGGGACTTGAAGGCCACTCTGATGCCGATGTGCTCAGCCACGCCATCGCCGACGCGATTCTGGGTGCGATCGGCGAACGCGACATCGGCCACCATTTTCCCAACACGGATGACTCCATCCGCGGCATCAGCAGCATGGAGATTATTCGCCAAGCACTGAGTCTGCTCAATGCTCGTGGCGGGCGCATCAACAACATCGACTCCACCCTCATAGCCGAAGCCCCCAAAATCGCTCCATACCTCCAAGCGATGCGCACCAAGCTGGCTGAGGCGCTCAGCCTTGACGCCTCGCGTATCGGCCTCAAAGCCACCACCAACGAGGGCCTCGGCGCCATCGGTCGGGGTGAGGGAATCGCCGCCATGGCCGTAGCCTCCATCGACCTTCACTGATCCATGCTGCAGCTCCACAACACACTCACCCGCACCATCGAACCATTTGCCCCGCTCGACCCCGCCGGGCGCGCGGTGAAGCTCTACACCTGCGGTCCCACCGTATACAACCACGCCCACATCGGCAACTTTCGTGCCTACATTTTTGAGGACCTCCTACAGCGCCACTTGGAATACCGTGGCTATCAGGTAGAGCGCGTCATGAATCTCACCGACGTCGATGACAAAACCATCCGCGGCGCCCGTGAGCATGGCGTTGCTTTGGCCGACTTCACCGCGCCGTTCAAAGCCGCATTCTTTGATGATTTGAAGACACTGCGCATCAAACCCGCGAAAGAATTTCCCTGCGCGACCGATCCCGCGCACATCGCCCGAATGATTTCCATGATCGGGCAACTTGTTGCCGACGGCCATGCTTACCAAGCGGACGACAAGTCGGTCTATTTTCGCATTGCCAGCTTCCCCGCATATGGTCAACTCGCCCACCTCAACCTCGAAGAGCTTCGACCCTCCGGTCGCGTTCGCTCCGACGAATACGAGAAGGAAAACATCGGCGACTTCGCCCTATGGAAAGCGCATGACGCCGGTGATGGTGACGTGAAATGGGACAGTCCTTGGGGCCCCGGACGCCCCGGTTGGCACATCGAATGCAGTGCCATGGCCACCGGCTTGCTGGGCAACCGCATCGATATCCACTGCGGCGGCGTGGATAATATTTTTCCGCATCATGAAGCCGAGATTGCCCAGACCGAGTGCTGCACCGGCCAACAATTCGTCAAGCTGTGGATGCACTGTGCTCACCTCATGGTGGACGGTCGCAAGATGGCCAAATCCTTCGGAAATTTTTACACGCTGCGCGACCTCCTCGACAAAGGCTGGAGCGGGCGCGAGGTCCGATATGTGCTTCTTTCGGCGCACTACCGACTGCCACTTAACTTCACTTTCGAAGGTCTTGCCGCCGCCCGGAGTTCGCTGCAGCGGTTGGACGATTGGCGGCTCAGGCTTGCCGAACTTGCCTCCACTGCAAAATCAAGCGAACCCCACCACGCGGCCATCAAAGATGCTTTCGGTAAGTTCTTGGATGACGACCTGAACATCTCTGCCGCTTTGGGATCACTCTTTGATCTTGTCCGCGATACCAACCGCACCATGGACACCGGTGAGACCTCTCCCGAGCAAGCGCGAGGGCTTCTCGATTACTGGCAACGCCTCAACTCCATCCTTTCGCTCGAAACTGAAGCTTCCTCAGTCCCAGCGGAAATCACCGCTTTGGTTGAAGAACGCCTGGCCGCGCGTGTCGCCAAAGACTGGGCGCGCAGCGATGCTCTCAGGGATGAATTGCTCGGGCGCGGATGGATGGTAAAAGACACCAAAGACGGAACCAAACTTACCCGCATTGGATCATGAACTATCTTCCGCAAAACCTTCTCGATCTCGATCACACCGATCACCGGTCGCTCTTCGACAAAGTTACCAACGTTTGGGAAGCGCTTTCGCTCATCGCCTCCTACCTCCAGTTCCGGTTGAAACCGGCCATCAATGGAAAACAAATTGGACGCCCCTTCATCAGCAACGCCGTATACATCGGACACGGCACGGTGATTGAACAGGGCGCCATGATCAAAGGTCCTGCTTGGATCGGCGACCGCTGCGAAGTCAGGGCCGGTTGTTACATCCGCGAAAATGTCATCGTCGGCAATGGCGCAGTGCTCGGTAATTCGTGCGAGTTCAAAAACAGCATCGTCTTCGACGAAGCCCAAGTGCCGCACTTTAATTACGTCGGCGATTCCATCTTGGGACACAAAGCTCACTTGGGGGCGGGCGTTATTCTTTCGAATGTCCGCCTTGATCATGGCGAGGTCATTGTGCGGAGTGGCGACGCCTCCACTCGCACCGGGTTGCGTAAATTCGGGGCTATCGTGGGTGATCGGGCGGAAATTGGCTGCAATGCGGTCATAAGTCCTGGCTCGATCGTCGGACGCGACTCCGTGATTTATCCGGGAACCCATTGGAGCGGCATTTTGGAGGAACGATCTGTTGCCAAGCTAAGACAACAAGTTGATATTGTTCCGAAAAACTGAACCCAAGCACCCAACTGCGCATCTTTGCTTTGAAACCCGTGCCTTCACCCCGCGCCTTCGGCAACATCGCACCCTCCTTGCGGAAAATTCCCGGCAAGCCCGTCGCCCTGCTCATGGTTCTCGGACTGCTTCTTTGTGCTTCAGTCGCAAATCTCAGTGCCCAGCTCGACAACTCCAGCGGAAGCCCGGCCGCAGCACAAAACCGCATTTCCGAAGAAAAACAGTCGCTCAGCATTGATAAGCGAGTCGAGTCAGCCGTCGAAGCTGTCTCAGCATACATCGACAAAGTCCGTACGGAAAACTTCCCCCTTTTTCTCGCTATTTACTGCGGCATTGCCGGCGCATGCCTCGGAGTCTTGATATCGGTGCTCGGCTACCGTTTGAGCGATCCTCGGGACAATTACAGCCAACTGCTTCGGTGGGGATCGTTGCTCGCCATGACTTGCGGTGGAGCCTCCGCCGTGCTGCTTGCCTTGATGAAAGCTCCAGCCAATCTCGAGAACAAACTCGCCGTTCTGCTCATGAGCATTGTCAGTGGCGGCATCGCCGGCTGGATCAGCGCCTTCCTGGCATTTATCGCGCAACGATGTCGAAGCTGGCTTTTGGCAAAAAAAGAAGGCCGCGTCTTGAGCCAGCGCATCGGCCGACGTTGAACCTTGCGCCGGCGAAACTATCGGACCGCGCGGGCGACCGCATCTTGGATCTGCGGCGCGCTATCCGGCAACAGTGCCGATGCATAGTTACCCAAGGCTCCAGATT
Organism: Chthoniobacterales bacterium; assembly: GCA_044343805.1. Lineage (GTDB taxonomy): Bacteria > Verrucomicrobiota > Verrucomicrobiia > Chthoniobacterales > JACTMZ01 > JACTMZ01. The sequence goes on from JBIJDZ010000003.1 coordinate 26,715, forward strand.
GCTGGGGGTTGTCCCATGCCATCCGACCGACTGTGGCAACCAACTCATGTTCGCCAGTCTTTGCCGCAGTACGCAGATGCCACCGCTGCTCCAAACTTAATTCCGCGCCCGCCGCGCGCGCCTCGGCAGGACCACCATCTGGAAACTCCATGGAAACACACCCGGAAATCCCCAGCAAAGCACAGGTGAATGCCATGCGCATGCCTGACCTGGCTCGATGTGAATTACGCATGGCGATTCAGTCTCCGGTGGCGATCGGAGCACGCACGCGATTGCCCCACTCGGTCCACGATCCGTCATAGTTGCGGACTTTTCCGTAGCCGAGCAGATAAGTGAGCACGAACCAGGTGTGGCTGGATCGCTCGCCGATGCGGCAATATGCCACGATCTCACGGTCGGCTCCCAATCCGCACCCTTGGGTGTAAATTTTCTCCAACTCCCCGCGCGACTTGAATGTGCCATCATCATTCACCGCCGTCTTCCACGGCACACTGCGCGCCCCCGGAACGTGCCCGCCGCGCAGCACACCCTCTTGCGGATACTCTGGCATATGGGTGATCTCACCGCGGAATTCACCCGGCGAACGCACATCGATCAAAGGAAGCTTCGCCTCACTCTGCCGCTTGGCATCTTCATAGAACGCACGGATTTCGTCATCGCGCCGCCGTGCCGGCAATGGATATTCCACTATGACGAAGTTGGGTTTCTCGCGGACAAGCGGACGACCCTCGGCCACCCATTTATCGCGACCGCCATTCATGATTTTCACCTTTTCATGACCAAAAAGACGGAAAACCCATAGTGCATAGCAAGCCCACCAGTTGGATTTGTCGCCGTAAAACACACAGACGGTATCCGATCCGATGCCGTTCTTCTCGCACAACGCCGCAAACTCTGCGGGACTGATGTAATCGCGAACCGTCTGGTCCTGCAAATCAGCCCGCCAATCGATGTGCACCGCCCCGGGAATATGCCCTGTGTCGTAAAGCAGCACATCCTCGTTGCTTTCTATGACACGAACCGATGGATCGTTGAGATGTTCAGCCACCCAATCGGTGGAGACCAAAGCTTCTGGATGTGCGTAATCTTGCTGGTTCATAAAGTTGCGGCTGCTTTTTCACGTAATCGTGGCAGGGCTTGTAAGCTACAAAACAAAGCCAGCGGCGACAAACACGCAAATCAGCCGTCTGCCGCCCGGCGGGCTTGCGCGGCAGGTTGGATCATCTTAGTATGGAGTTTCGCAACACTTTGGAGGGGTGGTAGAGCGGTTTATTGCACCGGTCTTGAAAACCGGAGACCCGCAAGGGTCCGTGGGTTCGAATCCCACCCCCTCCGCCACTCGACGAAGCCGAGTTAAAGCATTTTTGCGGGCCGAGGATCCCCCCGTTCCACCTGACAAAAGTCATCTGCAGGGGAAGTACTGTATTCAAGCCTTGGCGACGAGCAGATCGCTCCAGCGGGTGGTGAATTTTTTTGAACGGCGCTCTTGGCGCATCGACCAGTTTTGGGCCACGCCCATGGATCCGTAGCGAACCGCACCAGACCCGAGTTTGCGGTTGATACGATCAACCACGACGGCCAGCGCCTGCCGTGACGAATTTTCGGAAGCAACGAACAGGTCAGGTTGAGCTTTGCTTTCCGGGACCAAGCCGCTCACGATAACTCCTGTTTTTTTATAGAAGTGTCCGGAGCGGTAAATGCGCCGCAGTAACTCCAACGCCGGCGCGATCAGCCTTGGTGTGGTATTGCAGGGCACGGGTAGACCGGTCTGTGCGGCCGAATGGTGCTGCGGTTGGCTGGAATTGAAAGGGTTGGTTTCGACAAAAACTTGCAGATGGGTGGCGAAGAGTTTTGCGGCGCGCAATTTTTCAGCCACCCGCGCGGTGTAAGTAGCCAATGCTTCCTCTAGTTCATCCAGCGATTCGATGCGGCGACCGAAAGATCTCGCCGTAGCGATGCTCTGCTTCGAGGGTGGAATCTCCTCCAAGGCCAGACAGGAAAAACCGTTCAACTCCCGGACGATGCGCTCACCGACCACGCCAAGCTTTCGCCGCACCCAGCCGATGTCAGCCTGTTGCAGATCCCGTGCCGATCGAATGCCCGCAAGGGCCAGTTTCGCGGCCGTGCGGCGGCCGATGCCCCAGATATCCGCACAATTCAGGCCCGACAAAATTTCCTGCGCCGCCGCGGATATTTCGAAAAAACCATTGTGCTGCAGTTGTTTTTTGGCAATGCGGTTGGCGATCTTGGCGAGCGTCTTCGTCGGCCCGATGCCGATAGACACAGGAATTCCGGTCCATTGACGCACGGTCTTCCGCAGAAAACGGGCAAAATCTTCGCCTTGATCCGGCCCGATGCGCAAAAACGCCTCATCGATCGAATAAATCTCCATGGCTGGGACCAGCGGAGCAATGACGTTCATCACCCGGGCCGACATATCGCCATAAAGGGCAAAATTCGAACTGAGCACCCGCACTCCGTGGCGCCGGAAAACCTCGCGGTGCCGGAAGGCGGGTGCCCCCATGACAATGCCGAGCTTTTTCGATTCCTCGCTGCGGGCAATCACGCACCCGTCGTTATTACTCAAAATAACGACCGGCTGGCCGATCAGTGCCGGATCGAACACCCTCTCGCAGGAAGCGTAGAAGTTGTTGCAGTCAACCAGAGCAAAACGCGTGCTCATCGTGCCGGGTGAATGATAAAGGTAACCACTCCCCAAATCACCAGATCGCAGCTCTCGGTTATCTCAATGGAGGAAAACCCCTCGCTCTCAGCCTCAAGAAAAATTCCGTTTTTCTTTTTACGCAGCCGCTTGACCGTGAATTCGCCGTCGAGCATGGCCACGACAATGTTACCATTGGCGGCGACGAGAGACCGGTCCACCACCAGAATGTCGCCGTTGTTGATGCCGGCGTCGCGCATCGACTCCCCCTGCACCCGCACGAAAAAGGTCGCAGAGGGATGGCGGACCAAGTGCTCGTTCAAATCAAGAGCTCTCTCCAGATGGTCATCCGCCGGCGAAGGAAAACCCGCCTGCACCTTGGCAGAGACCAGAGGAATGGAACGTTTCGTAAGCGAGACAAGGGGTGCGGGTGACGTCAGCGGCATGAGATTCTTACTTTAAGACACCGTTGCATATTCATCCACGGACTTTTACGGGGGGGCCTCGGACACAGGCTGTCCTTACCCTGAACAAAAAAACCGCCGCCTGGTGGCAGGCGGCGGTTTTTGATAGTTAAAGCGAATTTATAAGCGTGTCGGTTGCACGCTTTCGGCAGCGTCTTTGACGGCTTCGCCGGCGCTTTCCACGGCGGACCCCACGGTTTCGGCCGTTTTGTCGGCGGCATCCTTGACCGCTTCCGTCGTGGCTTCAGCAGCTTTCTTGGTTTCTTCGGCCGCAGTCTTGGCAGCTTCTTTTGAAGCATCCCATGCGCCTTCAGTGACGGCCGCAGCACCCTCGGTCGCTTCGCCTACCTTTTCGGCAGCAGTTTTGGTGTCTTGGGCAGCTTGATCACAAGCGGACAATCCGAGTACGGCGACCGCAGCAACAATGAACGTGAAGTATGGTTTCATAGCAATTCAAACGGTGCTTACTGACAGCGCTATGGGCAACCCCTTTTTTGCAAAATTCGGCAACGGCTGGCAGACGCAATCTTGACACAAGGACGCGCAACTGATTCCTTCCCAAGTCCGCGCTGACAAATCCTGAGTAGCTCAGTGGTAGAGCGGTCGGCTGTTAACCGATTGGTCGTAGGTTCGAATCCTACCTCAGGAGCGCAGCTTCTTCCCGCCTGTCGTCGTAGACGCCGCACGGGAAGCTTGCCACGGTTAGCCTTTCCACCCCAAGGAACGCAGGTTGGCTTTATTGTTCGGGGGACGGTGGCGGCTGAGATTTTATCGCCGTGCCAAACGCTTCTCCTGCTTCGCGGAAAGCCGCACCAAGACCTTCGGCTGCTTGCTTCATTTTTTGCAATCCTTCGGTCATGCGAGCAGCAAGATATTGGGCTTGGAGGTTCTGCCGCTGCTGATCGAGGGATTCCGCCTCTTGGATTTTACCGGCACTCCGGAGCCGCCCGATTTTTTGGTCCAACCGATCAAATGACTGCTCGATCTTTTCCGCGGCCTCGGCGGAAGGAGCCGACGGATAAGTCGCTATTTCTTTTTGGAGAGTGTCTACGGTGCGTTGCGCCGAATCGCATCCGGCCACCACGAGCACCGCCAGCAGAAGGACAGCGGTATTATTTTTCATGAGATATCAACGGCTCATTGAGCGGTAACGTTTGATCAAGGCGTTGGTCGAGCTGTCGTGAGACAATGCGGGCGCAGCCTCGCTCTCCAGTTCGGGAATGATCCGCGAGGCAAGCACTTTACCCAGCTCGACACCCCATTGGTCGAAGGAGTTGATGCGCCAGATCACCCCTTGGGTGAAAACGATGTGCTCGTAGAGCGCAACGAGAGATCCAATCGTCTCCGGCGTGACTACCTCGGCCAGAATCGTGTTGGAGGGATGGTTGCCTTTGAAAACGCGGTGCGGCACGAGCGACTCAACCGTGCCTTCAGCTTTTACCTGCTCCGCGTTCTTGCCGAAAGCGAGGGCCTCGGCCTGCGCGAACATATTGGCCATCAGAATGTCGTGGTGCCTCCCGAGTGGATTCAGCGTCTTGGCGAAACCGATGAAGTCGCACGGGATCAAATGAGTGCCTTGATGAATGAGTTGGTAAAATGAGTGCTGCCCGTTGGTGCCGGGTTCGCCCCAGTATACGGCGCCGGTTTCGTAATCCACACACTGGCCGTCGAGCGTCACGCTTTTACCGTTGCTCTCCATGGTCAGCTGCTGGAGGTAGGCGGGAAATCGCTTCAAATACTGCTCATAAGGCAGCACCGCCACCGTCGCTGCACCGAAGAAATCGGCATACCATACGCCAAGGAGTCCCATGATAACCGGCAGGTTTTTCTCGAACGGCGCCGTGCGGAAATGCTCATCCATCGAGCGAAATCCGGACAGCATGGCACGGAAGTTGTCCGGTCCGACGGCTATCATGGTGGAAAGCCCGATGGCGGAATCCATCGAATAACGACCGCCGACCCAGTCCCAGAAGCCGAACATATTGGCCGTGTCGATACCAAACTCCGAAACCTTGGCGGCATTGGTCGAGACGGCCACAAAGTGCTTGGCAATGGCCGCCTTGTCCCCGCCCACCCCGCGCAAAACCCACTCTCTCGCCGTGTGCGCATTGGTCATGGTTTCCAGCGTGGTGAAAGTCTTCGACGAAACAATGAAGAGCGTTTCGGCCGGATCGAGACCATGCACCGCCTCGGCAAAGTCATCGCTGTCCACGTTGGAAACGAACCCGTATCGCAGCGATCGGTCACTGTAAAACTTCAGCGCCTCACAGGCCATGACAGGCCCGAGATCGGAACCGCCGATCCCGATATTGATCACATTGCGGATTTTTTTACCCGTCTGACCGAGCCATACCCCGGAGCGGATGCGCCCGGCAAAAGCCGCCATTTTATCCAGCACTTCGTGAACACCGGGGACGACATCTTCCCCATCGACGAAAACTTGCGTCCCGCGCGGGGCCCGCAGCGCCGTGTGGAGCACAGCACGGTTCTCCGTAATGTTGATTTTGTCGCCACGGAACATCGCTTCAATCCGGTCTTTCAGCCCGGCCTGCTCCGCCAACGCGAAAAGCAATCGCATCGTTTCGGCCGTGACGCGGTTTTTGGAGTAATCGAGAAAAAGACCCGCACCCTCCGTCGTGAAACGCTCGCCCCGCAGCGGATCGTCGGCAAAAAGCCCGCCCAGCGTCAGCGGCGAAACCACGCGACAATGCTCCTGCAACGCCTGCCAAGCCGGAGACTGTGTGAGTGAAGAGTTGAGTTGGGTCATGTGAAACATTCATTTTAGCGGAATTGAGCCTTGGAGCGACAATTCCTTTGTCATTCTGATTTTTAGCGTGAAAGCACCCTCCGGCTACCGCAACCTAAAGGCATGAAACGTCTTGTTCTTCTCTCCTTATGCGCGGCATTTCTTGCCGGTTGCGCAGCCATCCAACGCGCCGAACGCAACAGCACCGAGCAGCTTTTGTCCGCCGCCGGTTTCCGAATCCTGCCCGCCGACACGCCACAGCGCCAAACCTCGCTGGCAGAACTTCCGCCTTACAAACTCCATCGCGAAATTCGTGGAAGCAACGTTTATTACGTCTACGCCAGCCCGGAACAAAATTTTGCCTACATCGGCGATCAGGCCGCTTACTCGCGTTACCAAAACCTGATCGTCCAGCAGCAGATCTCCGACCAGAACATGATGGCGGCACAGATGGCCAGCATGCCCGGCCGTTGGGGCGGCTGGGGCTATTGGGGCTACTAAGATTTGATGCCCGGACTGTCATCACCTCGCATCCTTTGGATTTCCGGGTGGTCCGTGCCCGCACCCTGGCTGGCCGGGGAAGCTCGCACCGCCCTGCCGGAATACGAACACTCAGCGATCACACCCGACGCCGAAGCGGTCTTCAGCGCATTGCAATCCGAAGCGGATATACTCGGCGGTTTTTCCTTCGGCGCCCACCTCCTCTTGAGTATTGATGACCCACGCCCGCGTATCCTGCTTGCTCCATTTGTGGATTTGAAATCCGAAGCCGGGCTTGGCGGCGCTGTTGCCACAACGCAAATCAAACATCTCCTGCGCTGGTTGAAACGCGACCCTGTTGCAGCGATTGCCGACTATCACCATCGCATCGGTACCTCGCCTCCACCGCAGCCCGATCCACACGATATCCCTAAACTCGCATGGGGGCTGGAGCAAATGCTTGCTCTTACGCCAGTATCGGGGCGCTTGCCTTCGGGCAGCATCGCCGTGGCAGGAAAAAACGATCCATTGTTGGACACCGAGACTTTGAAAAAAAACCTCCCATGTCTGCAGGTGATTGATTGCGGTCACCAACTGCAGCCTTTGCTCGCAGCGGCAGGCTGGTTACGGCAAAATGCCGGCTCATGACAATCTTCGCGGCCGTTCCGGATTTCGATCGTCGCGCCACGCAATACGAGCAGCACGCGCAAGTGCAGCGCAGGGCCGCCCAGTGGCTGGCCGAATGGGTTCCCAGCCGCGTTGAAGGTCCGGCACTGGAACTCGGCGCCGGCACGGGCCTTTTTACGCAATTCATTGCCTCGGCCTGCGACCAACTTTTGGCCACGGATATCTCCATACGCATGGTCGAGAGAGGCTCCCGCAAGCTGAGCAAACCGCGCTGGCTTGTCAGCGACGCCAACAAGCCTCCCACCGATTGCGTCTACCGGTGGATCTTCAGCTGCAGTCTTGCGCAATGGCTCACCAATCCCCAGACCACCTTCGCCCGCTGGCGCTCTGTCGCGGCGCCAGGAGCACACCTCGTTGCAGGTTGGTTTATTGACGGAACGATGCAGAAACTGTTCGAAGGATGCCCGGAAACTTCCGTCATATGCTGGCGCAGCGAGCAGGAGTGGCGCGATATTTTGCAGCAAAGCGGATGGACCGTGCAAAGACACGACACTTGCCTCTTTTCATTGCAACACTCCAGCACCGCCAACCTCCTCCGCGATCTGCACAACCTCGGCGCCGTGGTTCCCCGACGACTCACAACAAGCCAGCTCCGCCGCGTCATTCGTGTTCACGATCAACAAAATCGTGTCGATGGTGTCGTGACCACGCCATTTGTTTTTATGCGGGTGGAGGCAACCAATCAGTGAGTGCCTTGCCCTCGCAGGTTTCCGGCGAAGTACTTTTGGCCCCAACCCTACTTATTTTGGAAAATTACCGCCGCTTGTTCGGTCATGATTTGGTGACCAACAATGAGTCGGCCAGTGCGGTCGAGGCACTTTTTCAAGCACCTTGTGCCGTGCTGAGCGCTCTCGGGCCATCGGGCACGGATCATTTGTTTAATTACGCCAATCGGTCCGCCCTTTCCGTTTTTGAGACTACTTGGGATCAATTCATCGGATTACCTTCGAGCTGGAGCGCCGAACCGGCGCATCAGGACAAACGGCGGGAGCTGTTGGATGAAGTCGAGCAGAACGGCTATATCATGAACTATGCGGGCATCCGCATCAGTCGCCGGGGTAGTCGCTTCCGTATCCTGGGCGCAACCGTTTTCAATCTGCAGGACAAAACCGGCCATTACGTCGGACAAGCCGCTACTTTTGCGGATTGGGAGCCGATTGATTAGCCATACCCTTCCTTCGCAGTTCCCAGTTAAGCCAAATCGTCGATACGCCTGCGGATATAAAGGATACCGACAAAGCCGCGCCGAGAATCCATGCCGCAGTTGATCCATCTTTGTGCATCCAGGCAACCCATCCTGTCCCCAACAAAAGCCAGCCCGTCACGAAAGTTCCCACCCACGCCTTGAAGGGCCGACTTTGCACTGCCACCGCGACGCGCGTCACCCCGAAAACGCCGAAAACCAGGGCCAGCACACCGTTACTATTGGCCAGTAAGAAGTGATCGTTTGTCCAGATAACTACGCCGCCCGCCATGGACAAAACTCCGAACATCACTGTCGAGACAAACGTTCCCCAAGCCCTGGAGGAGAAAGCATAAATGATATCTGAAACACCAATCGCGAAGATCAGCAAAGCGACAAACTTCAAGTAATGCGCACCGGTCAACATCGGGGCGGCCAAACCCAGTGCCCCGACAATTACCGCAATCATTCCGAAATACCAAGCCGCAGGGACCGTCGGGGGCACTTGTTTATAGAGCGGCGTGAAAGCTTCCTCCCCCACCGGCGGGCTCCATCCTCTCTCGCGTTCCAATTCTTTGGTCCTATGACGCACGCGGTAGGCCCAATCCTGACATTGGTTGCTGAAGAGTGAGTAATAAGCCCCGTCGTCCACCTCATCGAGAGCCTCACAGGCGGCCCGCGCATTGAAACGCGGCGCGACAAACCAATACCCTTGCTCGGAGATCTCGACCGGCGTGCGCATCACTTTTCCCATGTCGCGTTCGTGGAAACGCTGGCCATTGTCACCATAGCCAATTTCTTCCACCACCGACCCGCCTTTCATGAAAAACAGATGGTCATGCCGCAGTTGCAACCGCAACAGCTCACCCAGCCGGTTATTAACCAAGGGATAAAGCCATGACATTTTATCCAAGTTGCGTTGCGCAAACTGGGCGTAGTCAGCTTCGGCGGCCTCTGGATTCACGCTTGCTCCTTTCTTTTCCATAGCGCGGAGCATCAAGCAACAGCGCAGCGAAGTTCAAGCCTGCCAACTAAAGAAAGAGCCTTTTTGTCCATCTTTGGAAACAAAGATCGCATCAAGAAAAGGTCGGATTCTCTCAAAGCAAACCGCTGGATTTGAAAATATTCGTGGTGATCCGACGCGCATCTTTACCGCTCAATCCATTACCCAGCACCAAACAAGCAAATGCATATTTTTTCCTGTCGGACTCAACAAAGCCGACCAACCACCCCATATTAAAGTCAACATCCGAACCGGGACCAGCAACCGAGGAGCGCAGTCCGCTGCCAGTTTTACCGTAAAGCGTCCCATTTGCCGAGGATTCGAGCCTCATCACATCAAGGAGCAATGCAACCGATTCGTCCCTCACAGGCATCTGGCCGTTGACCAAGCGGCAAATCAATTCTGTCTGCTGCGCAGGGGTGATCAAGATGGTCGGTTCACCTGCCCGCGGAAGCCAGAAGCTATCAGGGCGTCCAGCCTGGTCCTTGTTGCCATAGTTGAACTTATCAAGCCACATCTGCATGCGCTTCGTCCCGATTCTTCGAGCCAAGTCTTGGAAAGCAGGAACACATGACACCCCAAATGCTTCACGCCAAGTCCGGTCCTCGTCCCAGCCGGGAAAATCACGCTTGATGCCGTCCCACCTCCAAAAAATTTCATCCGGTTTTCTGATCAAACCCTCTTCAAGACCGATTAGCGAATTCCAAATTTTGAACGTCGAGCAAGGTCCAAACGGTGCTGCGGCAGTATCCTCATTGAAAACCATTGAATCACCTGTCGCGCAATCTCGGAGCACAAATACCCCGTCAATTCCGCCAAAAACATTTCGCACCGCATCTACTGACAAAGGCATCACGGCCCATGCCGGCGTGAGGAAGCTCAGCCAAAACCAAACAGTGACAACAAAGCTCTTCATGCCCCCTTTCAAATTGCACCCAATCCAAACGAACAACTCATCTTGCCCTGTGTATGCCAAAAAAACACCCGCCCGACAAATGCGGGGCGGGTGGTGATGAAAATTATAACCCTGAAGATTAGCTCTGGGTTTTTTCTTCGGTCTTATCTTTCTTGGATTTGCTGCCATCTTTACAATCGCCACAGCTTCCACAGCTACCGGCAAAAGATGAGGTGGCAAACGCAGCCATAGAAATGGCCGTAACAGTAATGGTGAGGAGTGATTTCATCGGGACTAATACGAAACTCCTTTTGTCTCGGATGCACAACTATTTTTTGACCGGTTTGCGCTACTGGCGCCTTAAGCATCCGGCGAAGTTCTTGCTTTCCCGCCAGACCTGAGCTGACTCTCTGCCCCTTTCATTTTGACACCTTATGACCGAGACCACCTTTGAACTATCGGAACACATTCCCCAGATGGCTAGGTTTGCCATCGTCATGGCCGTGCTTTTGGTGGTGCCTCTCTACTGCAAAAGGTTCCGCATACCTTCGGTGGTCGGCCTCATGCTTTGCGGGCTGGCTTTGGGACCAAGCGGGATTCATTTTTTCCCGAAAGAACCCCATGTCGTAGAGTTTTTCGGCGAGTTGGGAAAATTGATGCTGATGTTTTTTGCCGGGCTGGAAATCGATCTGGACGACTTTCTCAAATCCCGCACACGGTGTCTGGTCTTCGGCTTACTGACGTTTGTCTTGCCGCTCGGGGCGGGACTCTGGCTTGCCAGTGCCTCGGGCTACAGTCTGCTGGCCGCTATTCTCATCGGATCACTCATCGCCTCCCACACACTTCTTGCTTACCCAGCAGTGAGAGAAGCCGGGCTGGGCGGTTCGCGAGCTGTCACTGTTACGTTGGGCGCCACTTTGATCACTGACATGCTGGCTTTGGTCACGCTGGCCATCTGCATCTCGATTTTTCAAACAGGTTTTTCACCGGCGGCAACAGGCTTCCAACTGCTTGAGTTGTCACTATTCATTCCCGCCGTGTTATTTGGCGGAGGATGGCTGGGACGCAAAGCAATGTTGCGCTACGGACATTCCACCGAAAGCCAGTTTGTCTTGATGCTCTTTATCATTGGCTTTGTAGCCTGGGCATCTGAGTTGATTCACCTCGAAGCCATCATCGGCGCGTTTCTGGCCGGCTTGGCCGTAAGCCGCGCGGTCCGGCAAAGCCGCGCGCGGGAGAATCTGGAGTTCCTCGGCAACAGTCTTTTCATCCCGCTGTTTTTTCTGACGCTCGGGTTCATCATCGATATTCCGGTATTTTTCCAAACTCTGAGAGAGAACCTGCCTTTTGTGGCGGGAATCGTGCTGGCCCTGTTCGCCGGCAAGTATCTGGCTGCGCTCGGCTACAGTCTTATTTGTCGCGCCCCTCTTCACGAGGTGCCGCTCATCGCCTCTCTCAGTTTACCGCAGGTTGCGGCAACTCTGGCCGCGGCTCTTGTCGGGCATCAGACCTTGAACGCACAAGGAGAGCGTCTTCTCGATCAGGCAGTGGTCAACACCATCATTGTCTTGATGCTGCTCACATCCATTGTCGGGCCGGTTTTGACCGGACGCTATCTGCACAAAAACGCAAAAAACCAATGATCCAATCGTCGAGCATTAGGGCGTTTTTTTTGACCGTGTCTTGCGTCCTTGTCAGCGGGTGTGCCGTCGTGGGGGTCAGGATCCAAGACGAATCCTCCAACTCAATCCGCCGATATGCGCGGGCAGCTGCTCATGACAACGGCTTGCATGTCGCTGCCGTCCAACTCGATCGCGCCAACCAACCGCGCATAGCAACCAGCCAAAAATTGGCCGCTTTGATCGAAGCGATACAGCTGACCGACGGGGTCTCACCGGGAAACCCGCTCTCGGAAGTCAACAGGGCAGCCACAACCCAGATTGTCAGCATCATGCAGGCCGCTAATTTTGCTCCACTGGACGTCGCGGGATACAAACATCCGTTGACGATTCGCCGTGAGTCAAAAAATACGTTAAATCCCCAGACATCCGACCGACTCATTCGTGCCGACACGATCAGCATCCGCGGATTGCGCCGTAGAACGCAGCAGAGCGGATCAGGAGTTCCCTATGTCGCGTGGTTTGCACCAAAGTCACCCTCTCTTCGCGGCCAAGCAGGCATCCCTCCATTAGCCGGACTGAGTGAACCGGTTACCGCTGTGGTGGAGACGCATGCCGGACAACCCGCGTTGGTTTTCTACCGCACACTGCAAACAGACCACGTCAATATTGGGGGAAAGAATCTATCTCTGGCCGCCGATTACTCCGGACAACTGGCTTACCTGATCACTCAGGGGCGCAACCGAAACCTCGACATTAATGCACTGCTTTTTACCGACCGCAACATGGACAACGCCGGTCTGTATCAATTTGAACGCTTCGATCCGGATAAAATCCCCGTTGTCTTTGTCCACGGGCTGATGTCGCGTCCGGAAACATGGACCCAAGCCGTGAATCAACTCTTATCGGATCAGGAAATCCGGGCGCGCTACCAATTCTGGTTTTTCCTGTATCCCACCGGATTACCCGTCTGGACGTCTGCCGCAAAACTGCGCGGCGAACTCGACCGCTTCCGCGCCACTTTTGATCCGCAGCTCCGCAACCGTAACCTTGACCGTATGGTGCTGGCCGGGCACAGCATGGGTGGCCTTATCTCCAGCCTCCAGATCCGCGAGGGTGGACGCAATCTTTGGCAGCAATTCATGGATACGCCCCCGGAGAGCCTACGCATCTCAGCGGAAGCAAAGCGCCAGATTATCGAGATCGTCGATTTCAAGCCGCGGCGGGATGTGGCGCGAGTGGTTTTTTTTGCCACACCGCACCAAGGCAGCGGCTTGGCCGTGAATCCTATGGCGAAATTTTTCGCCGGCCTTGTGCGTTTGCCGTTTTCACCATTCGAACGAGACCGCATGGCCTTCGCCCAAGCCATTCGTGAGGATCTGCGTGGACTGTTTGTCACGCCGGCCAACAGCCTTGTCTTTCTGCGCGCCAAATCACCCCTGCTCATGGCCATCCTCAAGCTTCCGCTCAAAAAATCGATCCCCTACCACTCAATCATCGGCGACCGCGGCAAAGGCGATACGCCGGAAAGTTCCGACGGTGTCGTACCCTACTGGAGTTCTCACTTGCCCGGAGCCGCATCCGAAAAAATCGTACCTTCGGGACATGGAGCCAACGAGCATCCAGAGGGCATCGAGGAACTCCGACGCATCCTTAATAGCTATTGATTATCTCAGAAGAACGGTCCTGATATTTATTGCTGATTCTGCATAGCCGCTTGGCAGCAGATATGGAAAAATCCATGGTCGCTCATTTACGCTGATGCTAGACGCTATTGCACTGATTCTTTTGATATTTCTGTTTGTCACCTTGGCTGCGGCAGTGATCGCTTTGTTTGATCTTCCCTACAAAGTAGCCGTCCAACGCAACCACCCGCAGCGAGATGCGATCCATGCCGCTTGTTGGCTGAGTCTGTTCACACTCGGCGCTCTGTGGCCGTTGGCACTGATTTGGTCGTTGGCCGTTCCGCTAACTCTCAAGGTTGAATCCTCTCACAAACCGTCCTAACCGGCCATGGTCACGCTGCTAGCACTTATCTACACGTCGTTTCTTTGGCTGGTATTCGGGCAATTCAAGCTGCTCTCGCTCAACAAATGGACGGGCTTGGCCTCCGCGCTCCTCGGGTTCTTTGGGATCGGATTCATCCTCCTCATGATGAATCTTTACCAACCCTACACGCCCGACGGCCGCTTCTACTTTTACACGACACCGATCGTCAGCGAGGTCAAAGGTCTCGTCAAAGAGGTCGCAGTGAATCCAAACGAACCGATCAAAGAAGGCGACGTTCTTTTTCGCCTCGGCGACACGGGTTACAAAATCTCTGTCGAGACGGCCAAAGCCGCTTACGATCGCGCCCTTGCCGCCTATGAGGGAACCAAGCGCGAATACGAACGTGCGATGACCATGCTGCAAAACCAAACCATCTCTCAACAAGACTTTGACATGAAACGCGACGCCGCGACCGTCGCTTACAATGAAGCCAAGCGTCTGCAGTCCGCACTGGAAGACGCCCAGCACGACCTAGATCGCACTGTAGCGCGTGCACCGGCGGACGGTTTCATCACACAGCTTCGCCTTGAACCTGGAACCATGGCGGTGCCTATGCCACTCGCCCCGCTCATGACTTTTGTAAGCACTTCAAAGCAAGACTTTGTCGCCTCCTTCCGCCAGAACGTTTTGCAGGAGATCGATCCAGGTGATCCGGCCGAACTGGCCTTCGACGGCATACCGGGTAAGGTGATCCGAGGCGAAGTCGAAAAGATTTTGCCTGTCATTGCCGAAGGACAACTTGCGCCGGGTGCCGACCTCATTTCAGCCACCAAGCCCCTTCCTGCCGGTCGCGCTGCCGTCGTCATAAAAATCACCGATGACTTGTCGCCCTACGAGCTGCCGGTCGGGTCTTCGGCCCAAGTCTGTGTTTATACGGGCCGCAGCAAGCCGACAGAGGTCATCCGTAAAATTCTCATCCGCATGCAGGCTTGGAAAAATTACCTCTTTTTACCCTAATGCGACCTTTCGCGAGAGCACGCCAGCCTAGTAAAAGTTTAATTTAACAACCGCACCGACTTTTCTGCGCATTTTGCATAGCGCGGCGACTTTTGATCCTTTAGCCATTCACTTCCCAATCAGACCAGACACACAAGAAATCTAAGTTCTCATGAAAAAATCGATCCACCTCATCACCCTTGCGTTGACCGCATTTTTGCTCACATGCACGAATGCCTCAGCGCAAGCAGCCAAAAAGCCGAACATCCTTGTCATCTGGGGCGATGACATCGGCCAGTTCAACGTCAGCGCCTACAATATGGGCATGATGGGCTACAAAACACCCAACATCGACAGCATCGCCAAACAAGGCGCGCTCTTCACCGACTGGTATGGCCAGCAATCCTGCACCGCCGGCCGCGCCGCCTTCATCACCGGTCAGTCGCCCATCCGTACCGGCCTGACCAAAGTCGGCCTACCTGGCACACCCGAAGGCATGAAGATCGAAGACCCGACTATCGCAACTCTGCTTAAGGCACAGGGCTATGTGACCGGTCAGTTCGGCAAGAACCACCTCGGTGACCGCGACGACATGCTGCCGACCAACCACGGCTTCGATGAATTCTTTGGCAACCTTTACCACCTCAACGCCGAGGAAGAACCCGAGCATCCCGACTACCCGAAGGACTCGGAATTCAAAAAGAAATGGGGACCCCGCGGCGTCATCCACAGTTTCGCCGGAGGCAAGATTGAGGACACCGGCCCGCTGACCCGCAAGCGCATGGAAACCATCGACGAGGAAGTCAATGCCAAGGCCGTCGATTTCATGGAACGAGCCGTCAAAGAGGACAAACCTTTCTTCATCTGGTGGAACTCCACCCGTATGCACATTTTCACCCACCTCAAAGATGAGTCGGACGGCAAAACCGGCCTCGGCATCTACGCCGACGGCATGGTCGAACACGACGGGCACGTCGGCTTGATCCTCGCCAAACTCAAGGAACTCGGTATCGAGGATAATACCATCGTCATGTATTCAACCGACAATGGCGCGGAAGCTTTCACCTGGCCCGACGGAGGTACCACCATGTTCCGTGGCGAGAAGAACACGCAGTGGGAAGGCGGTTACCGCGTTCCCTGCATGATCAAATGGCCCGGCGTGATCCAACCCGGCACGATCATCAATGACATCGGCGCCCATGAGGACATGCTCCCGACCCTCGTCTCCGCCGCCGGTAATCCGGACGCCAAAGAGCAGCTCCTCAAAGGCGCCAAAGTCGGCGACCGCTCCTACAAGGTGCACATCGATGGCTACAATCTGTTGCCTGCGCTGAAAGGCGAAAGCGAATGGCCTCGACGCGACTTCATTTACTGGACCGATGACGGCAGCGTCGCCGCTCTCCGCTATGACAACTGGAAGATCACCTTCCTAGAGCAGCAGGCACACGGCCTGCATGTGTGGCAGCAACCTTTCGTCGAGCTCCGCGCCCCCATCCTCAACAACCTCCGCATGGACCCGTTCGAACTCTCGCAAGATATCGGCATGGATTACGGCCGCTGGTATCTCGAGCACATGTTTGTCATCGCGCCGGCCACGGCCTACGTCGGGCAATGGCTGCAGAGCTTCAAGGAGTTCCCGCCGCGACAGAAGCCCGGCAGCTTCAACCTCGACCGAGTGATGGAAGCGGTCACCAACGTCCAGCAGTAATCAACACCGCGGGACAATTCTTCAGCAGTCAGGGCCCGCACGAGCGGGCCCTGACCTTGTTACCCCAAGCAGCACCGACTCACCTCACCATCACCGCGATGACCACCTTCGCCCAAGCCACCCCCGACCCCGCAGTGAAGTGCATGATCCGTCCTGAGACAGCCCCGGGCCGGACTCGAATGCCACATCGGAGCGCCGCCGTATTCTTTGCTTTCCTCGCCACCGTCATAACAGCCCCCGGCGCTCAGCTTATCAAAGCAGCCGCACCCCTCGCCTCGTGGCACGACACCGCAGCCAAAGAGGCCATCGTCGACTTCGTCGCCAAAGTCACCGAAGAGGACTCCTCCGACTTTGTCCCTCCCGCCGAGCGCATTGCCGTTTTCGACAATGATGGCACCCTGTGGCCGGAAAATCCGATACCCTTCCAACTCGCCTTTGCTCTCGACGAACTCAAACGCCGCCTGCCCGACGAGCCTGCGTGGAAAGACGATCCCGCCGTTAAAGCCGCTTTGGCCGGCGACCTCCATCCCCTGCTAGCTGACCACTACCAAGGTCTCTTCCGCATCATCGAACTCACCGGTTCCAGTATGACCACCGCCGAGTTCGCCGACCGCGTGCGCGCCTGGTTAGCCACCGCCAAACACCCGCGGTTCGACCGTCCCTACGATCAGCTCGCTTACCAACCCATGCTTGAGTTGCTCGCCTACCTCCGCGCCAACGGCTTCAAGACCTTCCTCGTCTCCGGCGGCGGCGCGGACTTCATGCGCGTCTTCAGCGAACGCGTCTACGGCATTCCGCCAGAGCAAGTTGTCGGCTCCAACACCCGCGTTGTCTACGAATTGCGCAAAGACGGCCCTGTTCTCGTCAAAACGATGAACGACCTTTTCATCGACGACAAATCGGCCAAGCCTGCCGGGATCCATCAGTTCATCGGTCGCCGCCCGATCGCCTGCTTCGGCAACAGCGACGGTGACAAAGCCATGCTCGAATACACCACGATCAGTAATCCGCGTCCGTCTTTGGGGATGATCATTCACCACACCGATGCCGAGCGCGAATACGCCTACGACGCAAAACCGCAAAGCAGCGGTAAACTTGTCGAGGTCCTGAAGGATGCTCCGGGCCGCGGATGGGTTGTCGTGGACATGGCCGTAGATTGGCGCAATGTTTTTGCGCCGTGAGAAAAAAAATCCTCTTGCCGCTTCTCGCTTTGGCCGGAGGCTGCCAACCGGAACCTCCGCCGGCCGACATGACCCTTATCCCCGGTGGGAGTTTCAACATGGGATCAAACGCCGAATATTCCTTTCCCAACGAGAGGCCCATGCATCAGGTCACGGTGGCTCCGTTTTACTTGGATACTCACCCGGTAACGAATGCCGAGTTCGCCGCATTCGTCGAAGACACGGGTTATGTCACCGTGGCGGAGAAGCCGATCGACTGGGAGGAAATGAAAAAGCAAGTGCCACCCGGCACACCCAAGCCGCCCGACGAAACCCTGCAACCCGGTTCCCTCGTCTTCCGCCCTACAGCCGGCCCGGTGGACCTGCGCAACATGGCGCAATGGTGGTTTTGGACCACCGGCGCCTCATGGCGGCATCCGGAAGGCCCGGGCAGCACCATAACGGGCCGCGAGCATCATCCCGTCGTCCACATCGCATGGCAGGATGCCAACGCTTACGCCCAGTGGGCCGGGAAACGTTTGCCCACCGAGGCGGAGTGGGAATTTGCCGCCCGCGGCGGACAGGAAAACCAACGCTACGCGTGGGGTAACAAGGAGAACCCCGAAGGAAAGTTCATGGTCAATCGATGGACGGGAAAATTTCCGTATTTCAACGATGCGGTGGACGGCTTTGTCGGAACTTCTCCCGTGGCCTCATTTCCGCCCAACGGCTACGGCCTTCATGACATGGGCGGCAACGTCTGGAATTGGTGCAGCGACCTTTATCGCGCTGACACTTTCTTGATGCGGGCCCACCAACCTCCATCTTGTTGTGATCCCCAAGGCCCGGAAAGCACGCAGGGCGAGCAACGCATCCCAGGCGACCCCTCCCCGCCCATGGTGCCGGGCGAAGAGCGGCGCGTGATCAAAGGTGGGTCCTTTCTTTGCCACCCCGACTACTGCGAAAGTTACCGACCGGCTGCCCGCCGCGGCTCCGATCCGAAATCCTCGACCAGCCACATCGGCTTCCGCTGCGCCAAAGATGCACCATGAGACAACACTGATCTCTTGGATGTTGAAGGTTTGAGTATCGGTCAAATCGTCTTGCCCTTTTTCAGCAAGTCCTTCAATTTCCGCGCCATTCGCGTATGCGCCTGATCACCGCAGCTTTTTTCGCATTTCTACTATCGGCAGGTCCGCTTGGACTGCTGCAGGTTGTTGCCTGGACTGGCATGGTTGTTGATTACAGCTCTCGTTACGGGCTGACCGAAGGCATCAGCCGGACTTTTGACGGCAAACACCCGTGCTCGATGTGCGAAACCATCACGCAAACCCGCAAGGATGAAGCCTCCGCCAAATCGACCACATCCCTGCAGGCCAACAAAATCACTTACTTGGTAGCCGTGGTCATTTCTGTACCAAGACAAGACGCCTCCCCAGCTCCGCAGGTTTATTTTGCTTCTCAGCGCTACTTCGAAGGGCACATCACCCAACCCGCCCTTCCACCGCCGCGACTTCTCGCGGCTTGAGCTAATAATTGCTCTCACCCGGGCCATCGGCCCGGCCGGAAACTTACACATCAGGCAGTCCGTGTGGTCTGCCTGCTCTCTCCATCATTTCCACCGCCTTGTCCTCAGCAACTCACCATGAAAACAAAAAACCATTTCAGCGGATTCAGTCTTGTCGAACTACTTGTTTCGTTGGCCATCGTCGCGCTGCTTGGCGCCATCGCCACCGCAGCGGGAAAGAGTGTCATTGAGTCATCTCAATCAGCCAAGTGTTTGAGCAACCTTCGCACCCTTGGCCTCGCCGCCATGGGCTATGCGTCTGACAACGGCATGAAACTGCCCATGACGTCCCACAGCGGAGCCTCGGCCCAGTGGAAGGAAACTCTCAAGCCTTACTCCTCCGGCGATGTGGAATTCCGATGCCCGGCAGACAAAGCACGACCAGCCTACGGGCAATCATCACCGCGACCTTCAAGCTACGCAGTCAACGACTTGCTCACCCCGCACCCGTGCCAAGCACCACATTTGGATTATTCTCACCTGAGCAAAATCTCTACACCCTCGAAAACCATCTATTTTGCCGAGTTGTCAGACATAAATTTCTCGGACCATCTGCACTTCTCGATGTTCTGGGGCGACGAGATTCCTCCCGAGGAATTTGCCCACATGGTAGCCGTCGAACGCCATGGTGATCGTTCCAATTATCTCTTTGCGGACGGACACGCCGAAAGTCTCGCGTGGACCGAAGTCCAGCAACGTCTGCTGGCACCAAACAGCCGCTTGATCAATCCAACCCCATAAACACACCTCACCTATCCCATGAAAAAAAATCTCATTCTGGTGGCCTGCGCCGCCCTTTTACTCAACACCCATACTATGGCCCATATAGGCTATACGGGTCGCAATTTCGGAACATGGAGCTACGACAATGGCTCATGGTCCACCGCTGATGTATCTACAGGTTCGAGTATCCTGACCAATCACAATTCCGTCACCATTTCGAACGCCAACCTCTCCGGACGTCACGGCTGGGCCGATGCGGCCGACGCCGACTTCGGCGACAGCCACGTCGGGCGCTTTTTCCGCTTCACGCTCAACCATGCGGCCACCATCAACTTTGCCGTAACCGGCGGAGGCCTGAGCAGCACCACCTATGTCTCCGGCGTCCGCCTGCTACCCGGATTCTCCATTTACCAAGGACTGGCGCACCTGAGTCCGGACCAGGCATCGCATGACAGCGCGGCAAAAACAGTGGAGTATCTCAACGCCACTTATCCCGATGGCAATGGTGGCACCACCAAGGAAGGGGCGCTTAATGCTGTGGGTAATTGGGCGATCGGCAACGATGATGGAACCACGGCAGCCAGCCTTCGTTATTTCACGTTCATGGGCTATGCAGTTGATGGAACCAGCAACAACTTTGGACCCACCCCAGGGATCATTGGTGACGGGAATGCCGACGGCTTCGTCAGCAAGTCTTTCAACCTCAACCCGGGCGATTACACGATTTACATCGGCGGTGCGGAATATGCCGAAACAGGTGCGGGAAATTATGGCTACACCGCAACATTCACTGTAGTGCCCGAACCATCTACGCTTCTCCTGAGTGCTCTGGGCTTGCTTGCGATTGTTTTGAGGCAACGCGTCAAAAGGATGAACGTTTGATTCATCCCCGCCACAGCACAAATCAGCCAAAAATTGGGCCATCCCGCCCCACCGCAGGATGGCCCTGTGCATAACGCGGCAAGATTTGCCGCGCGCCCATGCACAAATCAGTCAGGCATAACGACCGTGTCGATAATGTGGATCACGCCGTTGGAGCCCGTGATATCAGCCTCCAAGACCGTGGCATCGCCGTAGCAGACCTTGCCGTTGCGTTTGGCCAGCTCGACTTTCTTGCCGTTCAGCGTCTTGGTCATGGCGGGTTCGACATCGGCCGCCAGCACGCGCCCTTTGACCACGTGATTTTTGAGAATGCCCGCGAGTTTATTTTTGTTTTCCGGTTTGAGCAGATCCGCAAGGGCGCCGTTCGGCAGCTTGGCAAATGCGTCGTTGTTCGGCGCAAAAACGGTAAAAGGCCCGTCGGCTTGCAAAGCCTCAACCAAACCAGCTGCTTTGATTGCGGCAACAAGTGTGCTGAGGCTGCTGTTGTCTGCGGCCACGACCACAATATCGGAAGCCCCCGCCGTCTCGGGCATGGCCTCCTGCGCATTGACGTTTCGGGAAAGAGTGAATGCCGCCGTAAAAACCGTGACGACACCGACGAGTAGTAGAATTTTATTTTTCATGAGTTTTGGTTGATTGAGGTGACAGCATGAAAAAAGTCGCGGGGTCTGACTATGGGGTCTAACCCGCATTCTTGGCCGGACTGTGAAGTAGAGCTTCGATCAATTCGGCGACATCGATCGTCGCGAAACGCGTGGCCGTGTCGGATACAGCGTAGGGCAGAACGAGCCGTCCCGAATGAATTAGCGCCCCGCAGCTGTACACCACATTGGGCACATAGCCCTCACGTTCATCCTCCTCGGGACCGAGGAGTGGTTCGCGCAAGCGGCCGATAACCCGAGACGGATCGTTGAGATCCAACAAAGCTGCTCCCAGACAGTATTTGCGCATCGGTCCGACACCGTGCGTTATAACAAGCCAACCAACGTCTGTTTCTATGGGCGATCCGCAGTTGCCAAGCTGGATAAATTCCCACGTCTCGGCCGGACGCAGAATCACTTTGGAGTCGTGCCAGAAATGCGGGTGCTCCGAGAACATCAGGTGAATGTTTTCACCGTCCTGACGTCCGAGCATGGCGTAGTGGCCATTGATCTTGCGCGGGAAAAGCGCCAAGCCTTTGTTCCTTATGGCCGGTCCGTTGAGGGTGCAGATGTTGAAATCACAAAAGTCTCGTGTCTCGACCATCTGCGGAAAAACCACACTCCCGTTGTAGGCAGTATATGTTGCATAATACATCACCCCTCCATCATCGCCCATAAAACGGACGAAACGTGCATCCTCAATGCCATTGCTCTCGGCGGGAGAGTAAGGAAAGAGGACCTTCTCACACATGGTCAAACCCTTCGGAAAATGGACGGCATAATTGGCCTCGGCCAGCATGATGGCACGATCGACCGCCTGCTGGATGAGGGCTGGAGCAGACTCACGGCGCAAATGCGCCGAATACTTCACAAGATCTTCCAAACGAAATGAATCGGACAAGCTTTCCGTTGCGGAGTGAATTTCGTCCTCACCCAAACCCATCTCGCGCAGTTTGCGACGAAAAATAGTCCGGTCGTATGTGGTGGCCGGTCGCGGTTTCGGCGAATGAACATAGCGCGATACGTTGTCGATTCGGACAAGACCTTCCGCGTCGACGATTCCGGAACGGAAAGTGATGGACGATATGTGCCCTTCTCCCGTCGCTCTGAGGCTGAGCACGCAGCGCAATTCACCCGCTGACACCCCTGTTTGCTCCGGCGCGGGCACAATACTCGGATTGAACAATGCGCTTGATTCCAACGAGTATTCATTGATGAAACAAGAACCTAGGAGCATCTGACGTGCATCAGACAATGGACGATCGGCCGGGAGAAGCGGCTCCACCGCCTTGAAACGTTCGAGAAAAATGGCCCGAATATCCATATGGCGACCCTGAAATTCAGCCATGACCTCCTGCAGTTTGGCTTCCACAGCAGCCTCGTCAACGAGCAGGACACGAAGAAAAACATTAAGCACCCGTCCGTTCGCGATGCCCGCCGATGATGGTTTGACCACCAACATGGGCAAGAAAGGTCGCAGAAGTACACGACGTGGATCCGGACGAATTTCGAAAGTTTGACGGGCTATTTTCACGGCGTGCGGTTGTAAGCGGCAGAGACATTGGCCAGCGCTTTCATCTCAGCCAAAGCAAGCCAGAAGGATAGAGTGGACTCGGCACCTTGGTTCAAATTGACACGATTGGCGTGCAAGCCGTCCCGGCACCCTCCCGTCGCCGGATCGTAGAGAGGCTCCTCAATATCATTGGCCCCGAGATACCACTCAAAAGCGCGGCGGGCTTCAGCACGCCAAAAATCATCACTGGTAGTGAAATAGGCCTCGATGCACGCACTTACCGAGGCAGCCGCTTCAACCGGCTGCTGATCGAACACCGGACACTCCTGCCCACGCCGCCAGAAGCCCTCCGATCCAATGGGGCGAAAGCATCCTGAAACTCCAGTCTGTTTGGACATCAGCCATTTCAAGCTCTCCAACCCCGCGTCACGCATCTCGGTATTTTCGGTCCAGCGACCGGTAAGAATAAGCGCGTGCGAAAGACGCGCATTGTCGTAGGCAACAATGTCTTCAAACCAAGGCCAGTCGTCTGCGCGGTTAGCCTGCCAAAGAGCTAGGAGCTTCCATGAAAAAGATTCGCGCAATCTTGCCGCCAGCAAATCTCCCGACAAAGTCCTCAAGTATTCATGCAGACCCAGAACGGCAAAAGCCCAAGCCCGGGGCGACGTGAACTCCTCGACTGCAGGCAATGCCGCTTCGAACAATGGCGCGGCCCAAGCCCGCAAGCTTTCGCCCGGGCTACGCCCAACGACGGCACCCAGCGCCCAAAGAGCGCGACCTTGCACATCCTCGGACCCTTCTTCGTCGAGCCATGACCGACCAAAGGACATGAAGTTGCGGAAACGACCGCGGGCGGGAGAATAGGCCGCATAAATAAACCCCGCGTATGCCGATCTCGCATGGAGCAGCTCTGGCGGACACTCACCCAGCTCCTCAAGAAGCACACTCAAAAGCAACGCTCGGGCATTGTCATCGGCACAGTATCCATGCTCAAACCACGGAACGGAAAAATTCGCGTGCTGGAACATGCCGGTGCTGTCACTCAGACACAGCAAATGGTCGAATCTCCACGGCGGCAAATGCAGTCGATCATCACGTAACGCGCCCCTCCGACCGCCATGCTGCACCGCCCCGGTGGCGTGATAGTGTTCACGTGCTTCAATAAAAAGCTGCGCGTAGGCTTTGCCAACCTCGGACCAGATCATCTGCCGTCCTGCGACATAAGCGTCCTTTCGCATGGTCCGGAGACGGGCCTCGTCGGACAGCAGGGCATTCACCTCGCGCGCGATGGCGTCAGCATCGCGAAAAGGGACCAGAACTCCCCTGTTGTCCGCCAGTAGTTCCCCTGCGTGCCAATAAGGCGTTGAAACGACGGCTTTGCCTGTCCCATAGCAGTAGGAAAGGGTTCCAGATGTGATTTGCTCAACGTTGAGATAGGGAGTGAGATAAATGTCGGCCGCTCCCATGAAGTCGGCCAACTCGGCTTCACCCACATAGCGGTTCACAAACATCACATTGCTTTCGACGCCGAGAGAACGGGCCAAGCGCTCCAGCGAAAGACGGTAATTCTCGCCGCTCTCTCGAAGGACGTTCGGATGCGTGGCTCCCAAGATAATATAAATCACACCCGGATGCCGGGCCTTTATCGCGGGCAAAGCCCGGATGGCATACTCGATGCCCTTATTGGGTGAAAGCAGACCAAACGTGAGAATAACAGTCCTTCCAGCGATATCGAACTGGTCTTTGAAATATCCCGAATCCGTGAATGGCAAATTGGGTATTCCATGAGGTATAATGGTTATTTTTTCCTCCGGAACATGGTAAAAATCAGTCAGCAAATTCCGCGCAAGACGGGCCATGACAACCACACGCGTCGAGTTATCAAGCAGTTCCGCAAAAGCACGCTTCTGCTCGGGTTGAGGCTTTTCCAGCACTGTGTGCAACGTGGTCACCACAGGCATCCTTGCCGCACGGATCAAACCCAGCACGTGACTGCCAGCCACTCCCCCGTAAATACCGAACTCATGCTGGACACATAGTATATCGGTATGAGCGAGATTGAGAAAATCAGCCGCACGCAGATAAGAGGCCACATCCGGCTGCGGAACTTCGAATCGAACCGATTCATCATATGCGTAACTTCCCGGGCGGTCTGAAACAGCGATGACCTGACAAGACCAATCGGTTTGGGCACTGGCCACAGCTTGACGTAGTTCACGCGTAAAAGTCGCCAAGCCGCAGTGTCGCGGGGGATAATCGCCGAGGAACGCAACTTTGAGCGACGGTTGGGAATCGCGCATGACGCTATTGCATCAGCTGGATCTGACTCTTTCTATGGGGTGAAGACCTCACTGCGACTTGGCACAGATGAACCAAAACTTAGTTGAAAATATCTGCATCAATTCAGAGAACCTCACTACCTCGGAACGTTCACAGCAAATTCCATTGTGCTGCCCCTATCACGCAGGCCATGCAACGCCCGAGGTGTTTCAGAAAAAAAAGCATGCCGCCGATCCGAAAAAGGTTAGTATCGTATAGGAGCAAGCGCGGTTAGCTCAGCGGTAGAGCGGCTCGTTTACACCGAGTTGGTCGGGGGTTCGATTCCCTCACCGCGCATATTCCTTGCGGGTAATATTTGCACCCTCCGGCGTCATCTTGTAAATTCGGCCTTTATGGAAACGAAACGCATTGAAATCATCAAGGTCGCCGAGTTGGCGAAGCTCTGGAAAGAAAACCCCGAACTCGCCGTGATCGACGTTCGCACCGCCGGCGAATACGAATCTGTCCATGCGCGGGGTGTCAAATTACATCCCCTGCAGGAACTCGATGCAGTCAAGTTTGTCTCGGAACACGGATCAAAAGACCGCCCCGTTTACATTTTTTGCAAATCGGGAGTGCGCTCCACCCAAGCCGCTGAAAAGCTCCTCGAGGTGGGGATCACCAAGCCGGTCGTGGTCGAGGGCGGCACGGATGCTTGGATCGCCGCAGACTTGCCCGTCGAGCACCTCGGTCGCAAAGTCCTCCCGCTGGACAGACAAATGCGCACAGTTGCTGGCGCTTTTATTTTCTTGGGATCGCTCCTTACGCTCGCCGTCAATCCTGCTTTCATTTGGATCCCGCTCCTCATGGGAGGAGGATTGGTTTTTTCGGGTATTTCAGGAATATGCCCGATGACAAATGTTATTGCCAAAATGCCGTGGAATCAGGCGTCGGGCCGAACTTGTTGTCCAGGTAAATAGGCCACCATCACTCGGTGGTCACACCAGACTGACCGGCTAGTGCCGCTTCCAAAGTGCGCCAGGGCAGCATGGCGCATTTGATGCGCGCGGGGTATTTGCGTACTCCGGATAGCGCGGCCAAGTCACCAAGCACAGATGGAGAGTCAGACTCTGGACCAAGCAGCATATCGCGCACCAAGGAGCTGAGATTGATCGCCTCCTCTGCGGTTTGACCCTTGGTTTTGCCTGTCATCAACGATGCCGAGGCTTTGGAAATAGCGCATCCTTGGCCTTGGAAAGAAACGTCGAAGAGCCTGTCGCCCTCCAACTGCACGAAAACTTTGACCTCGTCCCCGCAAAGCGGATTATCGCCATCAGCATGGCACGTGCATCCGGGCATAGGACGGAAGTTCCTCGGACGCTTGTTGTGATCAAGAATGATTTCTTGGTAAAGATCGGCTAGTTCGGACATCATGTGAACATTTTGCGGATTTTGCGAAGGGAAGCAACCAACAGGTCGGCTTCATCTGTAGTGTTGTAAAAAGCGAATGAAGCTCTTGCGGTGCCGGGAATGGCGTAAAAATTCATCAATGGCTGAGCACAATGATGGCCGGCCCGGACGGCAATACCATCTGTGTCGAGAATCGTTCCGATATCGTGCGGATGGACGCCCTCGATCGTGAAAGAAACAACGGGAACTTTATCGGCAACATCACCGTAAATTTTAAGTCCGGGAATTTCATTCATACCTTCGGTGGCATACTTGAGAACACTTTGCTCGACTGACTCAATTCGCGACAGACCCATCCCTTCAAGGTAGTCAATCGCGGCTGCCAAGCCGACCGCTCCAGCTATGTCCGGCGTGCCCGCCTCGAATTTTTGCGGCGGCTCTTGAAAGGTCGTTCCGCCTTCAAAGGAAACTTTGGAGATCATATCGCCGCCCGTTTGATAAGGTGGCAACCTTTTGAGCCAAGCAAGTTTCCCGTAAAGAACGCCTATTCCGGTAGGACCACAAAGTTTGTGCCCGGAGAAGACAAAGAAGTCGCAATCGAGAGCAGCAACATCAATGCGGAAATGCGGTGTGGACTGACACCCATCAAGCAGCACGACCGCACCCGCACGGTGTGCGCTGCGGATGATTTCGCCGACCGGGTTGATCGTGCCAAGTGCGTTGGACGCATGCACCAGTCCGACAACCCGTGTTTTAGGCGTCATTTTCCGGTAAAAATCCTCGAGATCAAGCGAGCCGTCGGGAGTGACCTCCGCCACCACGATTCGTGCTCCCGTCCGCTGTGCTGCAATCTGCCAAGGCACGATATTGGCATGATGCTCCATGCGCGTGAGGAGGATTTCGTCACCGTGACGCAACCAGTCCTGCGCCAATCCCTGTGCGACCAAGTTGATTCCCTCGGTCGCACCGCGCACAAAAACAACCTCCCGCTGTGAAGAAGCACCAATGAAACGGGCCACGGTATCACGCGCCCTGTCATAGGCATCTGTGGCAACTTGGCTGAGGTAATGGACTCCGCGATGAATGTTACCATTCTGGCGCGTGTAGTATTCGTCCAGCGCATCAATAACAGCCCGAGGCTTTTGCGAGGTGGCCGCGTTATCGAGATAAACAAGTGGATGACCGTTCACCTTGGTATCCAAAATAGGAAAATCGGACCGCACCCGTTGAATGTCCAGTGAACCGTTCATCACTCTTTCAGCGTAGCACAGGTGGCGAGTACGGGGACCGATCAAAGCGGAGAGTCAAATCAACGATTTCAGGGCGGGTCCCAACCCTCACTGGCGGACCCCATGTACCCAAGCCGGGCAAAACGTAGACATGCATTTCCCCGATTTTTAAATAACCGCTGCTGAAGCCGAACAGAGCACGCACCAGATACTTGTTTGGCCAAAGTTGGCCATCGTGGGTGTGGCCGGAAAGTTGTATGGCCACACCGAGAGCTTCAGCTTCAGCCAATTCGACAGGCTGATGGTCCATCAACACCACTGGAGCAGTAGAAGGAACCAAACGGAGAATTTCGTCGAGCGGACGACGCGCCCGACCTTTAAAACGTCGCACGCTGAAATCCTCCCGTCCGGCCAACCACACGGCACCTCCCGCCAACGGCACAGCTTCGTCGCGGAGCACCCGCACATTGTGTTCCTCGAGATATCGCACACCGGTATCTACCCCGCCGATAAATTCGTGATTTCCCGTAACGGCGAAGACCCCCATTGGGGCGTCAAGGTCTCTTAAAAATTCACCTAGGTTGTTTTCAATAACCGGCGGCAAATCCTCGTCGATGACATCGCCGGGCAGCAGAATCAAATCTGGCTCCAAAGAATTGATCTGGTCAACCCATGCCCGTACCCGTGCCTGTGTAACCAATGTGCCCAGGTGCCAATCCGAAGCAACAGCCACCCGCAAGCTTTCGGGGCCGCCGGGGGATGGGGGCAAAGACACCGCCAATTTGACAACCCGGGGATGCAAAGCGTTCCAGTAACCAAAGACAACTAGCACGCTCACCGCAACCACAAGCATCGTCGCCGCCCGAAATTTAGTCCTCGACCATGCCGCCAGCCATGATGCCGGAAGCCAGCGCAAACAAAACAGCACGCGACCTCCGAGATCGAGGGCCAACGCCCCCAGAAACAAGTAGTACATTAACGCAAACCAGAACGCTCCTACCCAAACAAGCGAAGACGACCAAGGGCTCACCGCGATGTTTTCCAAATTGCGCCCGGCTAGGAAAGCCAATGCGGCGCACCAAAACAGCACCGCATACGGCCACCGCCACCGCGGTTTCCAAGCCAATGACTGCCAACCACGCACAAAGAGGTAAACTTGGATGGAAAAATAAACAGCAAAGACCGCTGCGAAAAAAAATAGAAAACCGGACCGCATATGATCTGCCAAACCATAAGCACAGCGTGATGGGAGGGTAAATGACGGTAATACGCGGCAATAAACCCGTCCTCGTTTACATTGCCTTGTAACTCGCAGGCGCCCAAACTGAAACCAGATGACTACGTTGAAGCTCACGAAGACCCGTCATCAAGATCTGCTCGCTTGGGTGGACGAAATGATGACGCTGTGCCAACCCGACCATGTCAGCTGGTGCGATGGCTCCGAAGACGAAGATCAAAATCTCAGGCAGGTGATGGTCGATGCGGGTTCGGCGATCCGGCTCAACAAAAAAAAACGACCGAACAGCCTTCTCGTCCGTTCAGATCCGCGCGATGTCGCCCGCGTGGAAAAGCGGACTTTCATCTGCAGCAAATCAAAAGACGACGCCGGGCCGACAAACAACTGGGAGGACCCGGTTGTGATGAAGCAAAAGATGCTCGGCCTCTACCGCGGATGCATGCGCGGCCGCACGATGTACGTGATTCCTTTCAGCATGGGACCCGTCGGATCCAAAATCGCCCGCATCGGCGTGGAGATCACCGATTCACCCTACGTCGTCATCAACATGCGCATCATGACGCGCATAGGACAACCTGTTCTCGATGCACTCGGCACCGACGGATTCTACGTCAAATGCCTGCACTCGGTCGGTTGCCCGCTTAACGACGGTTGCTCCGACGTCGCCTGGCCCTGCAATCCGGAAAACACTTATATCACCCACTTCCCCGAGGAACGCCTCATCATGAGCTACGGCAGCGGCTACGGCGGCAACGCCCTCTTGGGAAAAAAATGCCTCGCCCTGCGTATCGCCTCAGTCATCGGGCGCGATGAGGGATGGATGGCCGAGCACATGCTTATACTTGGACTCGAAACTCCTGATGGGCAAAAAAGCTACGTCACTGCAGCCTTTCCCAGTGCATGCGGCAAGACCAACTTCGCCATGCTGGTGCCCCCTGAGGCACTGAAAGAATACAAAGTTACCACTGTTGGCGATGACATCGCCTGGCTTCAACCGGGAGCAGACGGAAAACCCCATGCCATCAACCCCGAAGCCGGTTGGTTTGGCGTCGCTCCCGGCACGTCCTACAAGACGAACCCCAACGCCATGGAGTCCTGCCGCCGCGACAGTATTTTCACCAACGTCGCGCTCACCGATGACGGTGACGTCTGGTGGGAAGGAATGACCGATGAGCCGCCTGAACATTTGATCAGCTGGCTGGGCGAGGACTGGACTCCCGGCTGCGGCAAACCCTCCTCGCACCCGAATTCGCGTTTCACCGCGCCAGCCCGCAACTGTCCGTGTATCGATCCGGAATGGGAAAATCCCGACGGGGTCCCGATCGATGCGATCATCTTCGGCGGACGCCGCATGAATGACATTCCGCTCGTTTTCGAAACCCGCAACTGGAACCACGGCACCTTCGTCGGAGCGACCCTCAGCTCCGAACAGACAGCCGCCGCGGAGGGCCAAGTCGGAGCTTTGCGGCGCGACCCGATGGCGATGCTGCCGTTCTGCGGATACCACATCGGCGATTACTTCCGCCACTGGCTCGACATGGGCGAAAAATTTGACACCCATAAGCCGCGCATCTTCCACGTGAATTGGTTCCGCAAAGATCGCAACGGAAAATTCTTTTGGCCTGGCTTCGGTGAAAACCTGCGCGTGCTGGCCTGGATCGTTGCTCGCTGTCGTGGGCAAGCGGGAGGCGCGGAAAGCCCGCTCGGCATTGTGCCCGGTTACCACGATATGCACTGGGAAGGTCTGTCCTATCCCGCACAACGTTTTGCCGAGCTGATGTCGGAAGACCCGGCACGCCTCGCCGACCAAGTCCATTCCAACGACAGTTTCTTCTCCGAAATCGGCCACAAGTTTCCGGCGGAATTGAAAAAAGAGGAGGCCAGCATTATCAGCCGCCTACAATCATGAACAAAACTGTTGCCCTCGCCGCTGTATTGATGGCGGGTATTTTTTCGTCCGCGCACGCGCAGAGTGATTCGCTGGAGGAAAATTTGGCCATCGGCGATCAGGTGTCCGGCGAGCTTTTCGGGCAGCTCATGTCCGTGCTACAGACGAAGATCGCCTCGGACGGCGCCGAAGCGGCGATTGCTTACTGCCGCTTGGAAGCTTTGCCGGTCACTAAAGAAGTCGGGCTGAATTTTCCGCAAATAAAATCGCTACGCCGGACTGCCATCCGCACCCGCAACCCCGCCAACAAGCCAGATACGACAGATCGCAGGGTGTTGGAGGATTGGCATAGAGCGTGGTCTCCCAGGTCCCCACCGAAACCCGTCATGCTCGAAGTCGATCTGGAGGACGGCCGTAGAGAAATTCGTTACTATCGTCCCGTCCTGACCATGACAACATGCCTCGCCTGCCATGGCTCACCCGCCGATTTGTCCGCCGGAGTCAAAGCGGCTTTGCGCAGGGACTACCCGGAGGACGAAGCAACCGGCTTTGCCGAAGGAGACTTGCGCGGAGCGATTGTCGTGACGTTCGCCGATGACGAGACCCCCAACTCAGATTGAAGAAATTCCAACGTCGCGCGGCGAAAGAAGGCAAACATTTCATTATCGGGGCCACCGCGTGGCGATTCCGCGTCCAAATGATCCGCGCCCTCTATCGATACCTCTCGCAAGCGTCCCCCAAACCCCAAAAGCATCTGCCTGGCATTACCGTTATCGTTGAGCGCCGAGGCCTCGGCTAAAAGCGCCAATCCCGCCACTCGGACGCCAACAGCCGCCATCTGACCTTGGCCATGACGATCCACGGGATCCAAACCAACCCAGGCATTGACTGACGGCTTCAGAATGGCGGCAGCCATCAATGTCTCAAGACCGCCCTTGGAAAACCCAACCAAGGCAACCTTTCCGTTCGAGCGTGAAGAAACCGGCAACTGCGCCGAGCGGACCAACTCTGTCAGTTGAACCAAGGCACGGGCATTGCGCACGGGATCGACCAAGGCCGGCATGGACGGAACCACCGCAACCATCCCGGCTTCAGACAAAGCAACACCCCAGTGCGCCATGTTTTCCTTGCGCCCCAAAAAACCATGCACAACAACCACCACGGGTGCAGGCCGGCTATTTCGCGGGCGGTAAAAATCCACCGAAATTTGCCCCGCCTCCAAGCGGATCATTTTACTCTCTTTGATCACGTTCTCTGGAACGGCCGGACGGGAAACGCATCCCGTCCATGCCGCGCAGCATGCCGCAAAAAGAGAGAGACCACGAATTTTTGACATCATAACTTGACGCGCAGCTTGGCCAGCCACCTTTCAGGGACAGCAACGCCAGAGGCTCCAACCAAAGCCCCCACCACCACACCACGATGACAGTTGTCCCCGCCAAGATTGGCATTCGCAATGAGGGCACTCTCGAGATCGTCTCCGTATTTCCAAGCGAGAAAGAGCGATGCAGGAAAAGCATCCGATAGATAGCATGCCGGACTGAGGATGCTCCCGACAACTTCCTCGTCGGTCCGCAATGCCCAGGACTCGAATTTTCTACGACCGCACCAGCCATTGCCTAAGCGCTCGATACCCTCACGGAGACCAGCACCGTTAAGAATAGCCAAAAGCATGCACGCGAAATCTCGAGCCGCCGTTTCAACAAGTTCACCGCGATGCGTCAAACGAACGTGAGCCGAGACCGCTTTCAACAAAGCCTCTTCATCATCCGCAAACCATGACGCCAGCACCGGCACATGCGACAAACCTCCGATATGGATATCTTCCCCGCCGCAGTCCTCGGGCTTCTTTCCCCGGGCATAGCTCGTGAAAAAATTCCGATGGCACTCCTCAATGTAAGTGTCGCGATGCCGGCCTGGCGTTGTCATGAAGTCGACATAACGCCTCAGGTAGTCGGAACCTTCGTAGCCACCGCACTCGGCCAGCGAATCAAGCAAAACGCGGGCCAACTGCATGTTCAGCGTGCTCTCCCCAGCTCGCAAAAATTGGTGATAATGCGCGCCGCGTTGCCCCCAAAACCTCGCTTGGTCATGCAAAATCTCGCCCCGCGCATTGGGAGCGGCGTAGGAAGAACGCCAAAGGATGCTGTCGGGGTGCGGACTTTTGGGAGCCACGAAATCTCTCACACATCCGTAGTCCCTCAACAAGGCCGCCCGGTCATAATACCAGTGAACCGGCATAGCCAAAGCATCACCCGCAAATGCACCCAAGAGACAGTGACGACGACGAATGTTATCGGGAAAGAAAGTGCTTTGTGGGGAAGTTGGCATAAAAGACATTCGCCGCGCCGCAGGCAGCAGGCAAGCACACCCATCAGCCGCGGCATTTGACACACATGCGCGCTCCGTTTATTCATGATTCTTCGCCAATGGTGGCCGTAGCTCAATGGCAGAGCCCCGGATTGTGATTCCGGTTGTTGCGGGTTCGAGTCCCGTCGGCCACCCATCCATACGGCTCTCGATGCAATGCCGACAGACGATAAATTCATGTACGAAGCCGTTGTTCTGGCTCGGCGAGGTCTGGGCCACACGCACCCCAACCCCGCTGTAGGCTGCGTAATCGTCAACAATGGAGAGATCATTGGCCGAGGATGGCATCGCAAAGCCGGTCTTCCCCATGCCGAGGTGGAAGCCCTGCGGGCCATCAAACAGCCCAAAAAGGCCATCGGGGCAACCGCCTACATCACTATGGAGCCGTGCTCTACCCATGGACGCACACCGCCATGCACAGATGCATTAGCCCGAGCAGGAATCAAACGCGTCGTTATAGGTGTGATTGACCCCAACCCGCGACATCGTGGACGAGCCTTGAAAAAACTCGGTCGCCTCGGCATCAAAACGAAATCTGGCGTGCTTCAAGACGAGTGCCAGTCTCTGAACCCAGAGTTCGACCACTTCATGTCTACCGGTTTTCCTTGGGTGATCGTCAAGTGCGGCATGTCGCTCGACGGTCGCCTCACCCGCCCACCCGGAGAAAGCCGATGGATCACCTCCACAGCCGCCCGAGCCGACGCCATGAAGCTCCGCGCTCAGGTCGATGCCGTGCTGGTCGGAGCAGGCACAGTAAGAGCGGACAACCCTTCTCTGACCGTGCGGGGAATACGCGGCGCCAAACAGCCATGGCGTATCGTATGGGCGCCACGCGGCATGTCATCATTATCTGAAGCACAAATTTTCCACGACACTTGGAAAGAACACACCGTGGTTCTCGAAGATAAGACTCTCCGTTCCGCTTTGCGCAAGTTGGCCCAACGCGGCATCAGCAAGATTCTTGTCGAAGGAGGCGGCCACACCTTGGGGTGCCTTTTCGACGAAAGGCTCGTAAATGAAGCGGTATTTTACGTCGCCCCCGTTATCTCTGGCGGCAAGACACCCTCCATCGGCGGCAAAGGCATAAGTCATGCAGACTTAGCCGCTTCACTTGTAAACCCGGCTTGGCGAAGACTTGGCGAATGTTTGGTCGTTAGAGGAAAAGTCACCGGCTCTAACGCTTGAAAAATCACTGTCAAATTTGATTAGTTTTATCTTGCTCCTAGTTGAAATCAGCTCCAACCTTTTGTCGCGGGTGTAAATCCGCAAGCAAACAAACCCAAAACCTAATCATGAAAAAATACATCATCACTGGCATCATGGCCGCTTTCGCCGCTACATCGGCGTTTGCTGGCACTGCTGTCTCCAAACAAGTTGTTGAAGTTGAAGAGCCCTGTCTCTTCCGCGACAATGAGCTCCAAATCGACGCGTTCGGTCTTGGTGACTTCTATCGAGGCAACTTCGATATGTCCGGTCGTCCTGCATGGGGCGGCGGTCTTGGCGTTAACTACTTCTTCTCGAGGTATCTTGGCGTCGGTATCGAGCAAGACCTCTACGGTCGTAACAGCAAGGGTAATGGAGCCCAAGGCAACGACTTCGGTTACACCCGCTGGGCCACCATCGGTAACCTCTTTGTGCGTTACCCGATCTGCTCTTGGAACCTCGCCCCTTACCTCATGGTCGGCGGCGGCGCCAACTACGGCAACGTCGGCGGCGGTTATGTCGGCACCCCCGGCAGCCGTCCCAACAAGCTCGCCGGACAAGGCTTCGGCCATGTCGGCGGCGGACTTGAGTATCGCGTGACCGAAACGATCGGTCTGTTCAGCGATGCCCGCTACCTCTTCTCGGGTGTGAGCGGCCTGCCGAACAACCAACTCCTGTGGCGCTACGGTGTCCGCTTCGCGTTCTAATAGAACGACCGAATTAATTCACAAAACGGCGTCGGGGCAACCCGACGCCGTTTTTTGTTGCAAATAAAGCATGACGGTCTTCCGTTGAGGGGCCATGCAGCCGGCGCAGATTGTTTTAGGGTGGAGCGCAGCGTTCCACGACACGACAGATACAACTCCAACATCCCAACAACACAGGGGACAAGCGCCTGTTATTCTATGGGGTGGCACAGAAGCACATTAAGTCAGCCAAGTTGCCAGCGCTGTGTATTGACCAACCGGCACCAACAAAAGAACAGGCGCTACACTCCCCTCTTTCCCTTAGGGGCCCCAGTTAAAAACCTACTCCGCAGCTGGTTCGTCGGCCACACCTTCACCAACCATGTAGCGGGTGAAACGGCGAATGACGATGTTCTCACCCAACTCGGAGATCTTCGCTTTAACCAACTCAGTTATGGTCATGTCGGGGTTTTTGATGAAAGGCTGCTCCATCAAGCAAACTGTACCAAGATACTTTTCGACTTTGCCCTCGACAATTTTGTCGACGATGTTGGCCGGCTTACCCTCTACTTGTTTGCGGTAAATCGAACGCTCGCGTTCGATCTCGTCGGCATCGATCTGTTCGCGGGAGACGCACGTGGGGTTTGCCGCCGCAATATGAAGAGTAATGTCTTTAACAAAGTCGCGGAAGTTTTCGTTTTTAGCCACAAAATCAGTTTCACAATTGACTTCGACCAACACGCCCACTTTCCCTTGAAGATGGATGTATGAAGCAATAATGCCCTCCTTGGCACTGCGTGTCGCCTTTTTCCCAGCAGAGGCAATGCCTTTGGCTCGCAAAATTTCTTCGGCTTTTTTGATATCGCCACCAGCCTCGGTAAGAGCTCGTTTGCAATCCATCATTCCTGCATTGGTTTTTTCCCGCAGGTCTCGGACAAGTTGAGATGAAATATCGGACATAAAACTTTAAATTTAGGATGCGTCTCTTGAGGGGTGACTGCTTCGCAGCTAGGGGCTCTATTCGGCAACAGCAGACATTTCCGGCTCAACTTTTTTCTGGCGAACGGCCGTGGCACCATTGATTGCGTCGACAAGCTTCTGCAAAACAACTCGGATTGAGCGGATAGCATCGTCATTTCCGGCAATTGGGTAATCGACCAACTCGGGATTACTGTTTGTGTCAACGATAGCCACAACCGGGATACCGAGGCGGTTGGCCTCGTGGACGGCAATGTCTTCACGTGTGGTGTCAATCACCACCAGAGCGCCTGGCAATTTTTCCATTTCGCGCAATCCATCGAGATTTTTTGCAAGGCGTGATTGCTCGCGGCGGAGCGAGGCTTGCTCTTTTTTGCCGATCTTGGAGACGCCAGGGCCTGAGAGCTTTTTCTCGATCTCGTTAAGACGAGCGACACTTTTGCGAATGGTCGCCAAATTTGTCAAAGTCCCCCCGAGCCAACGGTTGTGTACATAAAACTGACCGCACGATTCGGCTGCCTCTTTCACGGCTTCCTGCGCTTGTTTTTTGCATCCGACAAAAAGAATACGTCGTCCACCAGACACCGCGTCGGAAAGGAACTTCGTAGCGCGGTCCAGTTGCTCAACCGTTCGACTAATGTCGATGATATAAATGTCGTTTTTTTCCTCGAGGATGAACTCCCGCATTTTAGGGTTCCATCTTTTTGTCTGGTGACCGTAGTGGACCCCTGACTCAAGTAGTTCGTTGATCAGCTCAATATTAGCCATGTTTGTGGTGATATCTGGTTTTGTTGCGGATTAGCCTGCCTCTTTTTCGGTCACTACTGCCGCCAGTTCTTCGCTTAGGTCGGCGTATGCCACCTCGATGTCTCGGCTGAGGTGGAAGCCAGTGCCAGCAGGGATGAGGTGCCCCATGATGACGTTTTCTTTGAAACCGCGAAGCTGGTCGACTTTACCAAGCGTGGCAGCATCTGTAAGGACTCTCGTTGTGTCTTGGAAAGACGCAGCTGAAATGAAGCTTTCCGTGCTGAGAGATGCCCGAGTAATACCGAGCAAAACGGGTTCCCCCTCAGCTGGCTTACCACCAAGTTCGGTAATGCGTTCATTTTCAACATCGAACTCGGTGCGGTCGACTTTGTCGTCCCAGAGGAGAGTCGTATCGCCTGGATCGGTGATCTTAACTTTGCGGAGCATCTGTCGAATAATAATTTCGATGTGCTTGTCGTTAATCTCAACACCTTGCAGGCGGTAAACTTCCTGCACCTCGTTGAGCAGATGCTCTTGCAGAGCTGCTGGCCCGCAGACTTGTAGAATTTCGTGTGGAAGGACAGGACCTTCGGTCAATTGACTCCCCTTTTTTACGCGGTCGCCATCAGCAACGATAATGTGCTTGTTGAGAGGAATGAGATGCTCTTCTTCCTCCTTGGTTTCAGC
Organism: Chthoniobacterales bacterium; assembly: GCA_044343805.1. Classification (GTDB taxonomy): domain Bacteria; phylum Verrucomicrobiota; class Verrucomicrobiia; order Chthoniobacterales; family JACTMZ01; genus JACTMZ01. The sequence goes on from JBIJDZ010000003.1 coordinate 64,327, forward strand.
GTCGAGAACCAGAAGGCGACGCTTGCCGCGAGCCGTACCTTCAATTTTGACAATACCATCAATCTTGGCGATCTCGGCCGAGTCCTTCGGCTTGCGGGCTTCAAACAACTCGGCCACACGGGGCAAACCACCAGTAATGTCCTTTGTTTTGGCAACTTTACGTGGCGTTTTGGCCAGAAGTTGACCTGCCTCCACACGACGATTGTCTTGCACCACGATGTGAGCGCCTGCAGGAATCGAGTAGCTGGCGACAACTTTCTTGTCGTCATCTAAAACCACAATCTGCGGGTGGAGATCTTCTTTGTGTTCGATGACAACGAGACCTGTGATGCCGGTGGCCTCATCAACCTCCCGTTTAACACTTAGCCCCGGAATCATATCTCTGAACTCTACCTTGCCGGGCCTTTCGGTCAGGATGGGGAGGTTATATGGATCCCATTGGACAAAAACTTGGTTCTTTTTGACTTTACCGCCATCTGAAACGGAAATTACTGAGCCGATAACTATGCTGTGGCGCTCGAGCTCGCGGCCGTCTTTATCATCGTAAATGCCAATAAAGCCGTTTTTGTTGAGGACAATCGCATGGCCATCAGTTGACTGCACCGTGCGAAGCTCTACGTAACGAACCGTGCCGTCGTTCTTGGCCTTGATGATTGGTTGCTTGAAAGTCTGACTGGCAGTACCACCGATGTGGAATGTTCGCATGGTCAGCTGAGTACCTGGTTCGCCAATGGATTGGGCGGCTATGATACCGACCGCCTCACCGACTTGCACCAGCTTTCCGTTTGCCAGATTGCGGCCATAACACTTGGCGCAAACGCCACGCTTGGATTCGCATGTCAAAACGGATCGGATACGGAGCTGTTCAACACCGATACTTTCGATGCTGGCGGCGGTCTGCTCGTCTACTATTTGACCCGCCTTGACGATATTTTTGCCCGAGACAGGGTCTTTGATCGTTTCGCAGCTCGTGCGACCAATGATGCGGGTCTTGAGATCGACAACTTCCTCGTCCCCTTCGTAAATAGGTTGTACCACGATACCCTTGACCGTACCACAATCTTCACGAGTGATGATGACGTCTTGCGAAGCATCAACCAATTTGCGCGTAAGGTAGCCGGAGTCTGCCGTTTTGAGCGCTGTGTCCGCCAAACCTTTACGGGCACCGTGTGTCGAAATAAAGTACTCAAGAACAGTAAGCCCTTCGCGGAAGTTCGAAGTAATAGGACGCTCGATGATCTCGCCTGAAGGCTTGGCCATTAGACCTCGCATGCCAGCAAGCTGTTTGACCTGTTGGCGGTTACCACGTGCTCCAGAATCCACCATCAAAAAGACAGGGTTCATTTCCTTGCGCCCTTCGTTGTGGTCAAGGGTGCGGAACATGACGTTGGAAATCTCTTCTCCTGCGTGGGTCCAGATATCGATGATTTTGTTGTATCGCTCGCCGTCAGTAATGATGCCCTTGCGATACTGCTTTTCGACTTCGTCGATCTGTGTGTGAGCACGATCGATTTCCACCTGCTTTTCTTTGGGAATGATCATATCCACGATACCGATGGAAATACCGGCACGGGTGGCCTCGCGAAATCCGAGATCTTTCAGGCGGTCAAGGGTTTCTACCGTGACTTTCTGCCCACCGACTTGATTCGTGTTCCAAATGATTTCACTAAGCTGCTTCTTTCCAGCCGGCTTATTGAAAAAGCCGAGGCCTTGGGGCCAGATTTCGTTAAAGCGGACGCGACCTGCCGTTGTCTCAATAACTTTTTTGGTCGGATCCCCATAGACTGTATCTTTGGCGAAATCAGGATTCTTGAAAAGAATGCGATTGTGCGTCTTGATTGCTCCCTCGGCAATGGCCAACTCGACCTCGGACGCATCCGCAAAAAGCGGAAGCCGTTTATCTTTGTTGTCCGCGGTAATTCGGGGGTTCTGTGTCAGATAATAACAACCCAACGTGATATCCTGCGAAGGGGTCGTGATTGGTTTTCCACTGGAAGGTGAAAAGATATTGTTTGTGGCCAACATGAGCATGCGGGCTTCGAGCTGCGCCTCGGCAGATAGAGGAACATGTACAGCCATCTGGTCGCCATCGAAGTCGGCGTTGTAAGCAGTGCAAACCAGCGGATGAATTCGGATGGCCTCACCTTCGATGAGCTGGGGCTCGAATGCCTGGATGGAAAGACGATGAAGGGTCGGAGCGCGGTTGAGCAAAACCGGGTGACCTTTGGTAACCTCCTCAAGAATATCCCAGACGATCGGCTCTTGCCGCTCAATGATTTTCTTGGCGCTACGGACCGTATGTACGTAACCGAGTTCTTTTAGGCGACGAATGATGAAGGGCTCGAAAAGAACGAGCGCCATTTTCTTCGGCAAACCGCATTGATTGAGCTTGAGCTCCGGTCCAATGACAATAACCGAACGACCAGAGTAATCAACGCGCTTTCCGAGCAAGTTTTGGCGGAAGCGGCCCTGCTTGCCCTTGAGCATATCGCTTAGGGACTTGAGCGGACGATTGCTGGCTCCCGTAACCGCGCGGCCGTGGCGTCCATTGTCGAAAAGCGCGTCCACAGCTTCCTGCAGCATGCGTTTTTCGTTACGAATGATCACCTCAGGCGTCTTGAGTTGCAGCAAGTTTTTTAACCGGTTATTGCGGTTGATGACGCGACGGTAAAGGTCGTTGAGATCAGAGGTGGCGAAACGACCGCCCTCCAGAGGAACCAGCGGGCGCAAATCGGGTGGAATAACCGGAAGAACATTTAGGATCATCCACTCGGGCCGCGTGCGGGAATTGAGGAAACCTTGCGCGAGTTTGAGACGTTTGGCCAGCTTGGTCTTAGTCGTCTTGCTCTTGGTTTTTGACATGTCCTCTTGGAGTTGCTTGACCAACTCACCAAGATCAATGCGTTCCAGTAATTTCTGCAGTGCTTCCGCACCCATGCCGGCGGTGAAGTCCTCGCCATATTGTTCTTCCGCTTCGCGAAACTCCGTTTCGTTAAGCAGCTGTCCGACCTCAAGGCCCGTGCTGCCCGGGTCGATGACGACGTAATCCTCATAATAGATAACGCGCTCAAGTTGCTTGGCCGTTAGGTCAAGCATCAGACCGAGACGGGATGGCGTGCACTTGTAGAACCAAATATGGGAAACAGGGACGGCAAGTTCGATATGTCCCATGCGTTCGCGACGCACACGAGCTAGGGTGACTTCGACACCACAGCGGTCGCAGACCACTCCTTTGTGCTTGATACGCTTATATTTTCCGCATGTGCACTCCCAGTCGCGAGTCGGTCCGAAGATGCGCTCGCAGAATAGGCCACCCTTTTCAGGCTTGAACGTGCGGTAGTTGATTGTCTCCGGATTCTTCACCTCACCGTGACTCCAAGACCGGATAGACTCCGGGGAAGCCACCGTGACGGAGACTTGATCGAAAGCCGGCGCAGTTTCGCCGGACAGGTCGCGTAGCATTTGATCGCTCATGATTTTTTTTGTGATCCCGTGAATAATTTAAGCCACTAGGTCCGTGGGAACCCGGCTAGGTTTGCCAGCCTTGACATCTAGCCCGAGGCTTTTCATTTCTTTGATCAGCACGTTGAAGGACTCTGGCGTGCCTGCTTCAAGTGAATTGTCGCCCTTGACGATCGACTCGTAGATACGAGTGCGGCCTTGGACATCATCTGATTTGACAGTGAGAAGTTCCTGCAACGTGTAAGCAGCCCCATAAGCTTCGAGTGCCCAAACCTCCATCTCGCCGAAGCGCTGCCCTCCGTATTGAGCTTTTCCACCCAAAGGTTGCTGGGTCACAAGCGAATAAGGCCCCACTGCGCGTGCATGGATCTTGTCGGCCACGAGGTGTCCGAGTTTCAGCATATAAATATAGCCCACAACAACTTCCTGCTCAAAGGCATCACCGGTGCGACCATCGTGCACGATTGCTTTGCCGTTGGGTTGAACCCACTTGAAACCATCGACTTTACTGGCCTGCCTCATGTAGTCGAAAATTTTGTCCTCGCTGATACCGTCGAACACCGGTGTGGCAACCTTGAAGCCGAGGGCTTTCGCGGCAATGCCGAGATGAGTTTCCAAAACCTGACCGACGTTCATACGACTCGGCACTCCGAGCGGGTTGAGAACAATGTCCACAGGAGTGCCGTCCGAAAGAAACGGCATATCTTCCTCGGGAACTATTTTGGCCACGACGCCTTTGTTGCCGTGGCGGCCGGCCATTTTATCGCCTACGCTGAGTTTGCGTTTGCTGGCAATGTAAACTTTTACCTGCTTCACAATACCGGGATCGACCTCGTCGCCGCTTTCCACGCGGAGCATGTTTTCGTCCCTCTCGTGTTGGAGTTCATCAAAACGGTGGCGGTATTGTCCGATGATCTCGAGGATCTTGTTGCGGATAGGGCTGGGATCAATCTCCACTTGATTATAAACACCCGCAAGTTTGCGCAAAAGCGTCTTGGTGATTTTACGGTTGGCCGGGATGATGATTTCTCCCGTTTCGCCGTTAACCACGTCGAGCGGAATTTTTTCCCCCAAAAGAACGTTGGACAGAGCCTCCGTCAACTGCTCGTGTAGCTCATCGCTACGGCGCTTATACTCGTCCTCCAAGGCCTTGGAGTGCTTCTTCGCCTCGGTTGGTGAAAGCTTGGTCTTGGTCAGCTCTTTTTTCGAGGAAACTTTGATGTCCATCACGATGCCGTAAGTTCCCGAAGGGACGGTCAACGAAGTGTCTTTCACATCAGCCGCTTTTTCACCGAAAATGGCACGGAGCAGTCGCTCTTCGGGAGCTAGCTCCGTTTCGCTCTTCGGTGTGATTTTACCAACAAGAATATCACCGGGCTTCACCTCTGCGCCGACGCGAACCACGCCGTCGGGCCCAAGATTGCGCAGAGCTTCCTCGCCGACATTGGGAATATCGCGCGTAATTTCTTCCGGACCGAGCTTGGTGTCGCGGGCGCCGATTTCGAATTCGTCGATGTGGATTGAGGTATAGATATCTTCTTTGACCACGCGTTCGCTGATCAGAATCGCATCCTCAAAGTTGTAACCACTCCAAGGCATGAACGCTACGAGCACGTTGCGCCCGAGAGCTAATTCTCCGCCCTCTGTGCAGGGACCGTCCGCGATAACTTCACCCTTTTTGATACTTTGCCCCTTATGGACAATCGGCCGCTGGTTGATGCAAGTGCTACTGTTTGATCGCATGAACTTGCGCAATTCGTAGACAAAAAGACTCTTTTCCGGGTCGGTTTTGAGCTTGCGCTTACCTTCGGGAAGTTTGCCGTCCTTGGTAATGACAATTTGGTCGGCTGTGACCGAGGCAACTTTACCAGATTCTTCCGCGGCAATCACCGCCCTTGAATCGCGAGCCACGCGACCCTCCAAACCTGTTCCGACCAGCGGAGATTCTGAACGCAAGAGCGGAACACCTTGGCGCTGCATGTTTGAGCCCATCAAAGCACGATTGGCATCGTCATGCTCGAGGAACGGAATCAAGCCGGCAGCCACTGAAACAAGCTGTTTCGGGGACACATCCATGTAGTGAACTTTGGCAGGCTCGACCTCGAGAAAGTCCCCACGATACCGCACGGAAACTTTGTCGCCGACAAGTTTGCCATGCGAGTCCGTCACGGAGTTGGCTTGAGCAACTAGAAAATTTTCTTCTTTGTCTGCCGGCAGATATTCTATCTGGTCAGTCACCTTCCCATTTACCACCTTGCGGTATGGAGACTCGATAAAGCCGAAGTCATTGATGCGCGCAAATGTGCTGAGCGAGCTGATGAGACCGATGTTAGGTCCTTCTGGTGTTTCGATGGGGCAGATGCGTCCGTAGTGCGAAGGATGCACGTCACGGACTTCAAATCCCGCACGATCACGGCTGAGGCCGCCAGGCCCGAGGGCCGAAAGGCGTCGCTTATGCGTCAGCTCCGAGAGAGGGTTTGTCTGATCCATGAACTGGCTCAGCTGAGAACGACCAAAGAAGTCGCGCACGACACCGCTCAAGGCTTTCGGGTTGATAAGTTTGGAAGGCGTGATGTGCTCCAATGCTGAATCAAAGAGTGTCATTCTTTCCTTGACCACGCGCTCCGTCCGGGCCAGGCCCGTGCGACACTGGTTAGCAAGAAGTTCACCCACCGTGCGGACACGTCTGCTGCCAAGGTGATCAATGTCATCAACCATTCCTTCCTCACGCTTCAGCTCCAGCAAGTGCTTGACTGCAGCAATGAAGTCCTCGCGAGTCATGACACGCGTCTCGTCGGGAACACTCAAATTCAACTTGAGATTGATCTTGTGGCGACCAACTCGTCCAAGATCGTATTTTTTTGGATCGAAGAACATGCGTTTAAGCATATTCTTGGCATTGGCCACAGTCGGGGGATCACCGGGGCGCAGTTTGCGGTAAATATCTTTGAGGGCTTCCTCCTCGTTGTGTGCAGGATCCTTGCGGAGCGATTTTATGATGGTGTCATCGGCCGAAACGTCGACCACCGTCACTTTGGCAATGCCTGCTGACAGCAAACGAGCGATTGTCGCTTTGTTTAAAGGCTCGAATGCATTGGCGAGAACAATCTCGCCATCTTTGATATCCTCTACAAGCACCTTGCTCGCCACGTCATCTTCGTCGAGACGCCCGCTCAGCTTGAGTTCCTGCGGGGCGTAGAAAAGGCCCACGATATCTTTGTCAGAGGGATAACCCATCGCGCGAAGAAACGTCGTGGCTAGGAATTTGCGGCGACGTTTCCGACGATCCATATAAACATATAAAAGATCGTTCGTATCGAACTGTACCTCGACCCACGAACCCCGATCGGGGATGATGCGGAAGCTGTAGAGGACTTTGCCGTTGGCATGCACAGTGGACTCAAAGCAGATGCCAGGGGAACGGTGCAATTGGCTAACAATGACGCGCTCCGCACCGTTGATAACAAACGTGCCTTGAGGGGTCATGAGGGGCAGTTCGCCCATGTAGACTTTCTCTTCTTTGGTTCCTCGTTCGTCCTTGAACCGGAAAGTCACGTGGAGCGAAGCACTGTAAGTTTCACCCTCGCGTTGCGCTTCAAGAGCATTGCGCTTCGGCTCACCGATGTCATATCCCACATATTCGAGCACCATCTTCTCGTCATAGCTCGGGATCGGGAACACCTCGCGAAAGACAGCTTCGAGACCGGTGTTTTTACGTTTTGACGGGGCTACGCCTTCCTGCAGGAATTCTTTGTAAGATTCGCTTTGCAGCTCGATGAGATTGGGCGGCTCGGTTGTTTCCTTGAGTTTACCGAAGTAGAGACGATCAGACATGAATGCGATGGTGGTTGTGCGCTTGGCGCTAGTCTATCTCCGGCTACCCGCGTCGGCAAAATCCAGCAGACTAAATAACCCCGCTCCGCCAGAATGCGTGCTGTGGCGCAGCATCCATACAGTGCAGGGTGTCAAGCTTAGGACAATGGTTTGTCGGGTATCCCGGGAAAGACCTTTTAACATGACTGGCTTCCGGGCGGGGCGCAAGAAAAATTTTCCGCGCCCCGCCGCGGCAGCGAATTTATTTGATTTCGACCTTGGCTCCAGCCGCTTCGACCTTTTTCTTGATCTCTTCGGCTTCCTCCTTGGTGACGCCCTCTTTGAGGGGTTTCGGGGCCCCCTCGACGAGGGCTTTGGCATCGGCCAAGCCAAGTCCGGGCACAGCGGCACGAACTTCTTTGATGACCGCGATCTTGTTGGTGCCGCCAGCGGCGAGGATCACGTCAAAGGAGGTTTTCTCCTCTGCTGCGGGAGCGGCAGCTCCGCCAGCGGCGGGCGCGGCCACAGCAGCCACCGGGGCGGCGGCGCTGACTCCCCATTTTTCCTCGAGGGCTTTGACCAATTCGGACACTTCCAAAACGGTCAAGCCGCTCAGTTGGTCCACGATGGTTTCGATATTTGCCATACTGTCTATTTAGCGACCGCTCTGGCTTGGTGTCCGAGCGGCAAGCTTCCTTGGTTGTGGTATTGTCGCCCGCCGGGGCACCGGCGGATTTGAGGCGGGCTGCCACCCGACCGACAAGGAACCGTTTTTGTTTTGTTTCCCCCGCACAGTCACACTTCGGCCGTATGGGAAAATGTTTATCAGACCGCTCCTCCTGCGGCGTCCACTTTCGCTTTGAGCACCCGAGCCAGGCTGGTTCCGGGCTCGTTGAGTGTACGCACCAGCCTGCTCCCCGGTGAGTTCAGCAGTCCCAGCAGCTGGGCCTGGAGAACCGGTAACGGTGGCAGGTCGGCCATGGCATGAACTTGCTCTGCCGAGAGCGGGGCGTTATCCAAAATGCCGGCTTTGACAGCTGGTTTCTTGAACTCTGCGGCGAATGTTTTCAGCACCTTAGCCGTGGCGCAGATGTCCTGCTCGCCAGTGACGATGGCCGTCTGCCCCGAGAGGGAAGTCGAGATATCCGGCATCCCCAACTCGTTGGCCGCGATGCGCAGCATGGTATTTTTAACCACATGACACTCAGCGCCGACGGCAACCAAACGGGTGCGCAGCTCAGCGAACTGATCCACTTTGAGTCCGGTGTAATCGGTCACCAGCAGGAACGGTGAGGAGTTCAGCTGATCCTTGAGATCTTGGACGATATTGGCTTTTTCCGGGCGCATGGCGGTTAGTTCTTGCTGAGGTTGGTGAGGTCGAGCGGAATGCCCGGTGTGACGGTCGCAGCGAGAGTCATGCTTTGAATGAAAACACCTTTCGCCGTCGGTGGACGAGACTTGGCGATAGCATCAATCACCATATCGGCGTTTTGCACCAGCGCTTCCTCGCTGAAAGAGAACTTGCCCACAGGCACGGCAACGTTGCCGTTTTTGTCGAGCTTGAACTCAACGCGACCCGCCTTGACTTCGGCAACGGCTTTGGCCGTGTCATCCGTGACCGTGCCAGTTTTGGGGTTGGGCATGAGCCCCCGAGGGCCGAGTACTTTACCGAGTTTGCGGACCTCGGACATAGCCGCCGGTGTGGCAACAGCCACATCGAAGTCGGAAAAGCCTTCAACACATTTCTTTATCATATCTTCATATCCGACATATTCCGCGCCGGCAGCTCGGGCAGCTTCAGCTGCAGCTCCGGTAGCGAAAACCAGCACACGCACTGATTTGCCACTCCCATGAGGGAGGGGGCACGTGCCTCGCACCATTTGGTCGGACTGTTTAGGGTCAACCCCCAAACGCAGCGAGAGGGTGACGGTCATATCGTATTTGGCCGGCGGCATGCTTTTGAGCACTTTAACCGCATCGATCAATGCATATTTGCGTGAGGCGTCGACCACTTTACGGGCCGCCTCGTATCTTTTGCTTCTTTTTTTTGCCATGTTGATTTGCAGTGCCAGCGAGCCTTACGGCTCTCCTGCGGTTGTGCACCGGGTATTGTCGGATGCTGTTAAAAATTTTATGCTTCAATTTCTACGCCCATTTGGCGAGCTGTGCCAGCAATGATCTTCATTGCCGCCTCGTCGTCGCGAGCGTTTAGGTCATTCATCTTGGTTTTGGCAATCTCGAGCAACTGCTTCTTATTGAGTTTGCCGACCT
>JBIJDZ010000109.1:0-3476 GCA_044343805.1 Chthoniobacterales bacterium
GAACATTCACCCAACTTCCCTACCGGGCTCAAAGCGGCCCTGCGTGAAGATTCCGACATTGTCCTTGTCGGCGAGATGCGCGATCTGGAGACGATCTCTTTGGCCCTGACCGCCGCGGAGACCGGGTTGCTTGTCTTCGGCACCCTGCACACGAACAACGCCCGCAAAACTGTGGACCGGATGATCGACGTTTTTCCGTCGGACCAACAATCACAGGTCCGCACGATGCTCGCGGCTTCGCTGCGCGGCGTGATCGCCCAGTTGCTGCTCAAACGCCAAGATGGCGGGGGCCGCATTGCTGTGAACGAGATCCTTGTCGTCAATAGCGCCGTTTCGGCCATCATCCGCGAAGGTGCCACACAAAAACTTCAAGACGTGATCGTCGGAGGCAAATCACAGGGCATGCAGTTCATGGATGACGCCATCTGGGCGCAGTTGCAGCAAGGATATGTCTCGCCGCATGAGGCCTTCATGAAGGCGATCGACAAAAACCGCTTCAAAGCGTTTCTTCCCGAAGAGGAGGCCGAATTGGCCAACTCGGCAGGTGGCGCAGCTTGAGGCGGCTTGCGGCCTCAGCACTCAAGGGCTTAGTGTGTCCCGAGGCCGTGAGAAGCGGCCGCAACAAATGAAGCCGACTGTATCACCCGGGGAGGTAGCTGCTTTTCTCGAGGGCCATCATGCGGACCCCTTCCACACGCTCGGCTTGCGACGCGCCGGCGACCGCTTGGTCGTGCGCATTTTCCGACCGGGAGTCGTTTCCGTTCAAGTGGTCGATCTCGGCAACCGCGCGCATGTTTTCGAGGCCGAGCTGATTCACCCGGAGGGATTTTTCGAGGCCGCCATCCCCAAAGGACGTGCGGAGTTTGCCTACGCCCTGCGCTTCAAAGACCGCGCTGGCAAAGAATGGGAAGAGCGCGACCCGTATTCTTTCGGACGCATCCTCGGTGACACCGATGTTCATTTGCATGCGGAGGGGAATCACTGGGATCTTTACCAAAAATTCGGCGCGCATTTGTCGAGGGTAGATGGAGTCGAAGGCGCTGTCTTTTGCGTCTGGGCGCCCAATGCCCAGCGCGTGAGCGTGGTCGGTGATTTCAACCATTGGGATGGTCGCATCCATGTGATGCGCAAACTTCTTGGCAGCGGCATCTGGGAAATTTTCATTCCGGGAATCTCCGAGGGCGCCCATTACAAATTCGAGATCAAGGGTTGCCACGGCGAGGTATTTTTAAAGAGTGATCCGTTTGCTTTTTACGCCCAGCACGGCCTGCAAACGGCGTCCATCGTTTACAATCTCGACCGCTTCGAATGGTCGGACAACGAATGGATGAAATACCGCGAGGAGCAGCAGTGGCACAAAAAGCCGGTAAGCATTTACGAAGTGCATCTCGGCTCGTGGCAACGCGTGATCGAGGATGCCAACCGCCCCCTCAGCTACCGCGAATTGTCGGAGCGCCTCATTCCATACTGCTTGGAGATGGGGTTCACGCATATCGAGCTGATGCCCGTGGCAGAGCATCCCTACGACGGCTCCTGGGGCTACCAAGTAACCGGGTATTACGCGCCGACCAGCCGGTATGGCAATCCGGACGAGTTTCGTCATTTCGTGGATAACTGCCACAAGGCCGGCCTCGGCGTGATTCTCGACTGGGTGCCGGCGCATTTTCCGAAGGACGCCCACGGACTGGCCAAATTCGACGGCACGCATCTCTACGAGCACGCCGATCCGCGCCAAGGGGAACACCAAGACTGGGGCACGCACATTTTCAACTACGGACGCAACGAGGTGCGGAATTTTCTCATCGCCAATGCGCTGTTCTGGTTCGACCAATATCACATCGATGGACTGCGCGTGGACGCCGTCGCTTCGATGCTCTATCTCGACTATTCCCGCGAACCCGGACAATGGGTGCCGAATTGTTTCGGCGGGCGCGAGAACCTTGAGGCGATTCATTTTCTCAAGCGCTTCAACGAAGTCAGCTACGAGCGCCATCCGGGCATCATCACGATCGCCGAGGAATCGACCGCTTGGCCCGGCGTGTCGCGCCCGACTTACCTCGGCGGACTCGGCTTCGGGTTCAAATGGAACATGGGGTGGATGCATGACTTCCTCCACTACATGAGCCTCGATCCGGTTTACCGGCGTTATCACCAAGGCAGCATCACCTTTTCGCTGCTCTACGCTTTTCACGAGCACTTCATTCTCGTGCTGAGCCACGATGAAGTCGTTCACGGCAAAGGGGCACTCATCGGCAAAATGCCCGGCGACATGTGGCAGAAGTTTGCCAACCTCCGGATGTTCTATGCTCTGATGTGGGCTCATCCCGGCAAGAAACTGATTTTCCAAGGGGGGGAATTCGGCCAATGGGACGAATGGCGCCACAACCAGAGCCTCGATTGGCACCTCACCCAGTTCCCGCTGCACGGAGGCCTCACCCGCTTGGTCCAACACCTCAACCGCATCTACCAAGAATATCCGGCTTTTTACGAACTCGACGACACCCACGATGGCTTCGAATGGATCGACTTCCATGATGCTGACAACAGTGTGGTTGCCTTTCTGCGCAAGTCTTCCAACGGCCAGATCCTCGTCTTCGCCATGAACGCCACGCCGGTCGTCCGCAGCGGCTACCGTATCGGCGTTCCATTGGGCGGATTCTACCGGGAAATCCTCAATACAGATGCCGAGGTCTACGGTGGCAGTAATGTCGGTAACTACGGCGGCCTCCCTTCGGAATCGATCCCGTGGCAGGGCCGCGACCACTCGATCCAAATCGAACTCCCACCACTTGCTGTCGTGGGATTCAAATACGAAGCTCCCAAATCTTAGCCGCAGGCAAATTGCTATTGCCTCGGTGCGACGATGTGGTAACTAAGTACTGACCCTATGAAAAAATTCCAACACTCCCTCCGAGCCTTCACTCTGATCGAACTGCTCGTCGTCATCTCCATCATCGCCATTTTAGCGTCTCTCGCCATTCCGGCAGTCACCGGCGCTTTAACTCGCGGGCAACAAACGCAGACGCTTAGCAACCTCAAACAATTGCACTTAGTGGCCCAGACGATGGCTTTGGACGCTACAACAACCGGTGACACCAATGTCGGTTGGCCGGGTGATCTTCCCACTCCTTCATGGGCAGCATGGGTAACCAATGCTGTTCCGGGCTACATCAAAACGAACGACATGGCCAAACTTCTCAGTGCGCCGGGCATCACTGTTCCGGCTACAGCTACTCTCTCAACGCTTTCGCCGGGCGTCGCAAACGGACGAGCCATTCTTCTGTATCAAGTCTCTGAGACAAACAACAACAACACCGTTATTTTCAGCAGTGCTAATTTTACCAATACCTCCTCCGGTGGTTCAGCACTGTCAGCATCGGCTCTTCCATACGGCGACAAGGGGTTCGTCGTTTTCCGCAAAGGCGGTGACGGTGCCGTTTTGCAGGCGCGTCAAACAGGTTCAACTTTTACAAACG
>JBIJDZ010000110.1:0-3391 GCA_044343805.1 Chthoniobacterales bacterium
CGCTTGGCCAGCGCGTTGCCAGAAGCCCTCGGCGTCCCGCTCGTCTTCGGCGATCCACTTTTGCATCTGCTCAAGGGGTGTATCACGGATGGTGATCGCTTCTGCGGGTTGCAGAAACACTCCACCGTTGCACAACTCGGCGAGCATCATAGGGTGCTCGGCGGACGCAAGCCCCAAAGCTTCCCTAAACTCTGGGGGAAGAGTAATGGTTCCTCGCTTCGAGACGGGCAATGCAGTCATGCCGCATCGCTGCAATGCGGTATAAGCTTTGTCAAGCGCCACATGTTCGATCTGGCCGCCAAAACCCTCAACGATGTGGCCGCGGAAATCCGGGGCATGAAGCAGATTTACGAGGTCGATTACGGCTATCTCCATGTCGCCGCTCGCGCAGTTTTGAGCCTCAAGACCTTTGGGGTAAGCGTGTTGACCGTTAAACGAAATGACATCTTTCATCGGGCTGACAAGAACGGAAATTGTTTTTTATGGCCAAGGGAGCTGGAATTATTCAAACACCACTACCAATCCGTGAAATCTCGACCCTTCGCCCTGTTATCGTTGCTGCTTTTGCTGGCGGGTTGCGCCTCGCGCCCGGGAGACACACCGGACATGAGCATCGTGCTCGGGGAGCGGGTGGGCGCCATCAAGGCCGCGACGACGCGCGAGCAACTGGTGGAAATCTACGGCGCGGACAACCTGTCCGACACCGATTATCCCATCGGTGAAGGGGAAACGGTCCCGGGGACCATCATCTTTCCGGGGACGCCGCGCGAGGCGACGGTGGTCTGGTTGCCGGGACAAGCCGGACAAAAAATCGACCGTGTGGTCATCACCGGCGAAGAATGGCTTTTGCCGGATGGCATACGTCATGGCGCCGCTTTGCCAGCTGTCGAAAGAATCAACGGCGGGCCGTTTATGATTTACGGCTTTGGTTGGGACTATGGCGGCGTCGGCTATTTCAAGGGCGGCGCGCTGGATCGCAAAGTGCAGATCTGGTTCCGCCCCTCGGTCGAGGCCGGTCCTGCCTATCAGGCCGTGCTCGGTGATTCGTTGTTCAACTCGTCCGACGAGGCTATGCGGGCCGTCGCTCCCGTCGTCCAAGAGGTTGCCATTGTCTTCGGTGCGGGAGCAGGCCAGTAGGCCCAGTTTTTCGGGGCGGGGGCGGAGTCTGGCCCTACCTGGCGTTTGCCGAGGCGACGAGGTCGTAAACTTGCGCGCCGGTGACGGTGACTTCGGCGAAATCGCCGACGGGGAGCGGGTTTTCCAAGAGCACGCGGCAATCGACATCGGGGGCATCGTGTTCCGAGCGCGCGACTTGCGGCTGTTCCACCAGAACGCGCAGTTTTTTACCTAGCCGGGCTTCGGCCAGTTCGCGGGCGATCTTTTGCTGCAATTTCATGGCGCGGGCGTGACGTTTGTTTTTCACGGACGCGGGGATTTGCCCGTCCATCTTTGCGGCGCGCGATCCTTCCTCCTGGGAGTATTTGAAAACGCCGAGGCGTTCGAAGCGGATGCCTTCGATGAATTCCAGGAGCGACTCGAAATGTTCGTCGGTTTCGCCGGGGAAGCCGGTGATGAAGGTGGTACGGATGGCGAGGCCGGGGATGCCGGCGCGCAGGCGGTCGATGAGATCTTCAATATGCTGGCGGGAGGTTTCCCGCCGCATGAGCTTGAGCATGTCTTCGTGGATGTGTTGCAGGGGCATATCCACGTAGCGGGCGACTTTGCGGCTTTGCGCGATGGTGGCGATGAGTTCATCGCTCCAATGCGCGGGGTGCGTGTAGAGGAGACGGATCCAGAAATCGCCTTCGATCTGGTCGAGTTCTTCGAGGAGGCGGGTGAGGGTGGGCCCGCGGGAGGAGTCGACCGGCTGGCGCGGGCCGGCCTTTTGCGCCCAGAGGTCCATGCCGAAGTAAGTGGTGTCTTGGCTGATGAGGTTGAGCTCCTTGGTTCCTGCGGCAATGAGTTGCCGCGCTTCGGCCACGACGGAATCGATGGTGCGGCTGCGGTGGCGTCCGCGCATTTGCGGGATGACGCAGAAGCTGCACGGGTGGTTGCAGCCCTCGGCGATTTTCAGGTAGGCCGAGTGCCTTGGGGTTAGGAGGAACCGGGGCGTGTCGTAATCGGGAATGTATTGCGACTTGCGGGTCACCAGATCGAGCGGGGCGACGTCATGGGCGGATGGCCGATCGAGAACTTCGCGCACGATGCGGGGAAATTCGGCGACTTGGTCGAGGCCGATGAAGGCGTCGACTTCGGGAATTTCCTGCTTGAGCTGTTCGTGGTAGCGTTGGGCGAGGCAGCCGCTGACGATGATTTTCTGGTCCGGTCGCCCGGCCAGGCGCCGTTGGTGCATTTCGAGGATGGTGTCGATCGATTCTTCCTTGGCTGCATCGATGAATCCGCAGGTGTTGATGACGAGCACGTCGGCCTCGGAGGGTTCGCGGGTGAGCTCGAATTGCTCCTTCGCCGCGCCGCCGAGCATGATCTCGGCATCGACGAGGTTTTTGGCGCAGCCGAGGCTGACCATGCCGATCTTGGGGCGTTGGGCGGTTGTGGCCATGCGAGGGTTTCAGTGCCAGATGATTTCGGCCGGCGGCTCGGGCGGCGTGAGGGAGAAATAGAGTTCCTCGTCGAGAGTCACGTGCTCGGCCGGCGGGGTGACGCTATCGGCGGCGGCGGTGGATGCCGGATCGGGGGCAGGGGGGGATGATGTTTTAGGCGTGGCCGTTTCTACAACCATCTGCTTGGACTCCGGGGTGAGCCGGGCGAGTTTGGCGTTGAGGGACCAGATGCCGAGAGCAAGAACCACGATGACCGCCGCGGCCAAGATGGTGCCCGCGCGGAGAATTCGTCGTTTGGGTTTGGTGACTTTCGGATCGAGTTTGTCGCTGTAAGCCAGCTCGACGCAGCTGCGGACGGGCGAAAGCGACACCTCGCGGGTCATGCTGTTGCCCGGACGGATTCCGGGCAACGTCCGGCCGAGGTAGCGGGCATACATTTGCAGGGAGAGCCGGTGGTAGGTGTCTGACAAAATTTCGATATCTGTGCTGCTTTCCAGCGCCCGCAAGAGTTCGGGCCGCAGACACAAATCGGCGGCGGCTTTGTCGAGGCTGACGCCTTTCGACTCGCGGATTTCTTTGAGTTCTTCGCCGGACAACTGGCTCATAAGTCGGCCACTATGCACCAATCAGGGCAAGCTGTCCAAGTCCACCAGGATTTCGCGGTCACGCGCGCCGTCCTTGGGTCCGACGATGCCGCGTTGTTCGAGAATATCGACGACACGGGCGGCGCGGGTGTAGCCGAGACGGAGGCGGCGCTGGAGCATCGAGGTGGAGGCTTTGCGCTCCTGCTTGATGATCTCGAGACATTTGGCGACGAGTTCTTCGTCTTC
>JBIJDZ010000067.1:0-10801 GCA_044343805.1 Chthoniobacterales bacterium
TGGAGTGGTCTTGCTGGCGGCCACCTTGGGAGCATGTGCCACGAAGAAGGATCAATACGCCGGAGTTGACGGCGATTTTGTGAGCGGCGTGCCATTGCCAGACAGGCAGGACGGCGCCTCGTTCCTTAGCGGAAATGTTTCCAAGGGGCAATTCGCACCGGTGCAGTTTGGATTCGACAGTTTCCAAGTGAGCGGATCGGAAATGCCCAAAGTTCAAGCCGTGGCCCAAGCGATGAAGAGCTCATCGGGCGACTTGATCATCGCAGGCTTTACCGACGAGCGCGGCACGGAGGAATACAATCGAGGCTTGGGTGAACGTCGTGCTTTGGCGGTTCGCGAGGCTCTGATCTCCCAAGGAATCAGCGGTGGACGCATGCAGACCGTGAGTTTCGGTGAGGAAATGCCTGCCAATCCGGGCAGCGGCGAAGCGGCTTGGGCCGTTAACCGCCGGGCCGAATTCGGCTTGGTGCGCTAACAAATCTGTGGCTGTCCCGCTGCTGGATTTGCGCCTGCAATACATGCAGGTGAAAGATGAGGTGCGAGGTCGTCTCGATGCTTTGCTTGAAAGCCAGCAATTCATCCTTGGCGCCCCGGTTCTGGAGTTGGAGAACGCTGTTCGCAATTACACTGGGTGCGGATATGCCGTGGGCACCTCTTCCGGCACCGACGCATTGCTTGCGATCTTGATGGCGATGGACATTGGTCGGGGGGATGCCGTTATCACCTCAACCTACACCTTTTTTGCCACGGGGGGGTGTATTCACAGGGTGGGAGCGGAGCCGGTTTTTGTCGATATCGATCCCTCTACCTACAACATGGATCCGGCGCGACTCGAGGAGTGCTTGCGCAAAAAATGTCGAAGCGGTCCGGATGGTCGCTTGGTGACAGCAGCGGGCAACCGCGTACGCGCCATCATGCCGGTGCATTTGTTTGGATGTGTGTGCGATATGGATCGAATCAATGCCCTGGCGTCAGAGTTCGATTTACTTGTCATCGAAGATGCGGCTCAAGCTATCGGAGCAGATTATCCGTCGTCCGATGGGAAAACCTTGCGTGCCGGCGCGATCGGTGCGGCGAGTTATTTCAGCTTCTTCCCGTCGAAGAATCTGGGCGCATACGGGGATGCCGGCATGGCTACCTGCGGGGACGAGGGACTGGCTGAGCAGATACGGCTGATGCGCAACCACGGGATGGGCGTGCAATACCACCATGATAAAGTCGGCGGTAATTTTCGTCTCGATGCGATGCAGGCGGTGATTATTTCCGCCAAACTGCCGCACCTCGATGCATGGCACGAGGGTCGCCGTCGCAATGCGGATCTTTATCGTGAAGAGTTCGGGCAGTTAGGTCTTTTGGATCGCCTCACCCTCCCGTCAGAACCTTACGCCGTCTCGGGTGTTTCGAATCATCATATTTACCATCAATATGTGATTCGTGTTCCGGACCGTGATCGCGTGCGCGAAAAACTCACGGCAGACCATATCGGTTGTGCCGTTTACTACCCGCTGCCGTTGCATTTGCAGGAATGTTTTGCTGCTCTCGGTCACGGTATCGGGGACTTTCCAGAGTCAGAAAAAGCGGCGCGCGAATCGCTGGCGTTGCCGATATATCCTGAGCTGAGCGGTGAGCAAATCCATGAAGTGGCGCTGGCTTTGGCTCGTGCGATGGATTGATTGAGCGAGCATAAAGCAACCGGTAAATTTTTTTCAGAAAATATCTTGCACCGCACAGGTATTCCACTACTCTCTCCCGTCCCGCACACTGTCGGGATTCGCGAAGAAACCACGTTCGCGTGGTTTTTTTGTCGCCTGAAAAGGCGCGCAAATTTTTACCAATCAATGCCAACCATAAACCAGCTTGTCCGCAAGGGGCGCCGCAAAGTGACTTTGAAGTCAAAGTCGCCAGCGCTCGTGAATTGTCCGCAGCGCCGAGGTGTCTGTGTGCAGGTTATGACCCGCACCCCGAAAAAGCCTAACTCCGCTTTGCGCAAAGTGGCCAAGGTTCGTTTGACCAATGGTCAGGAAGTCATCGCCTACATCCCCGGTGAAGGCCACAACCTTCAAGAGCACTCGATCGTGCTCGTGCGTGGTGGTCGCGTGAAAGACCTTCCGGGTGTGCGCTACCACATTGTTCGCGGTTCTCTTGATACGTTAGGTGTTGATGGTAGGCGCCGCGGACGTTCGAAATATGGGGCAAAGCGCCCGAAGGCCGGCGCGGAAGGCGCCAAGAAGTAACATAACGATCTTTTCCCACAACCATGGCACGCAGACGCAGAGCAACTCGTAGAAATGTCCTCGGAGACAGCCGTTACGGCAGCCCGATGGTGACCCGTTTGATCAATACCGTGATGCGTTCCGGTAAAAAATCCACTGCCGAAGGGATTGTTTACACCGCAATTGAAAAGTGTCGCGAGGGCAGCGACTCGGTTGATCCTCTTGATGTTCTGAACAAGGCTCTGGACAACGTTCGTCCACGCCTCGAGGTCAAATCCCGCCGAGTTGGTGGTGCCACCTATCAAGTGCCGATGGAAGTGCCGGCAGATCGGCAGTATGCACTGGCGATGCGTTGGCTTGTCACTTTTGCCGCCAAACGCAAGGCCGTTCCCATGAGGGAGGCTCTTGCGATCGAACTCAAAGACGCTGCCAATGGTCAAGGCAACGCCATCAAGAAGCGCGACGAAATGCATAAAATGGCCCAAGCCAACCGAGCCTTCGCACATTTCCGCTGGTAACCTCTCAAGTCGTATCCTTCATGTCTGCCACTGCCACAGCTACCGCAGCCCAAGCGAACCCCAATTCGCCTGATCGCGCGTTTCCTCTCGAGCGCACACGCAACATCGGAATTTGCGCGCACATTGATGCGGGTAAGACAACCACAACCGAGCGCATACTTTTCTACACCGGCATGATCCATAAAATCGGCGAGGTGCATGAAGGCACAACGGTGACCGATTGGATGGAACAAGAGCGCGAACGAGGAATTACCATTACCTCCGCGGCAACAACCTGCTCTTGGGTGCAGAAGCCGGAAAAAGATATCTTCAAACTGTTCGAAGGCATCAAGCAGCGTGTTAACATTATTGACACTCCGGGTCACGTGGATTTCACGGCCGAGGTGGAGCGTTCGTTGCGCGTGCTCGACGGCGCAGTCGCTGTATTTTGCGGCGTAGCCGGGGTGCAACCACAGTCGGAAACCGTTTGGCGTCAGGCCACCAAATACAACGTTCCACGTATCGCGTTTGTCAACAAAATGGACCGCACCGGGGCCGATTTTGATGCAGCTGTTGAGAGCATGCGTTCCAAACTTGGTGCCAACGTTTGGCCCATCCTTATTCCGCTCGGCAAAGAGGACAATCTGCGCGGCCAGATTGACGTGGTGAACCAGAAGGCTGTCATCTACTCGGACAGCGACGTGATGGGCTCGGTCTACGAAGTTACCGAGATTCCCGACGATCTCAAAGGCATGGCGAAGAAGGCCTACGACGACCTCGTCACCCAGATGACGGATCTGGACGAAGAGATCGGCATGATGTTCCTAGAGGAAAAGCCGATTACCAAAGAAGACCTCAAGGCAGCTATCCGCCGCCAAACAATCACCAACAAATTTGTCCCGGTTGTTGGTGGCTCTGCCTTCAAGAACAAAGGAGTACAACTCCTCGTCGATGCAGTGGTCGATTATCTCCCCAGCCCCTTAGATATTCCGGCGGCCAAAGGCCAAGATCCTGATGATGCCAGTCCGATCGATGCACCGGCCGATGACAACGGAAACTTTGCCTCACTCGCTTTTAAACTTTGGAGTGATCCTTTCGTCGGCAAGCTAGTCTTTTTCCGCGTTTACTCGGGTAAACTTTCTAAAGGTGACACGGTTTACAATCCCCGCACCCGCAAGCGCGAGCGCATCAGCCGTCTCATCCAGATCCAGGCTGACAAACGCGAAGACATTGACACATGTTACTCTGGCGATATCGCGGCGATCGTCGGCATCAAGAACATTACGACAGGGGATACGCTCTGCGACGAAGATCATCCGATCCTGCTCGAGCCGCCATCATTCCCGGATCCGGTCATTTCGATGGCCATCGAGCCCAAAACCAAAGTCGATCAGGAAAAAATGGCCAACGCGCTTCAGCGTCTTGCCGAGGAAGATCCGACTTTCCGCGTCTTCACCCACGAAGAAACAGGCCAAACAATCATAGCAGGCATGGGTGAACTTCACCTCGAAATCATTCGCGACCGCATGATGCGCGAGTTCAAGGTAGACGCGAACGCCGGCAAGCCGCAGATTGCCTATAAGGAAACGATACTTTCACCTGCGGACGGCGAAGGAAAACTCATCAAGCAGTCTGGCGGTCGAGGTCAATACGGCCACGTTTGCATCAAGGTTCAGCCCAACGAACGCGGCAAAGGCCTTACGGTTGAGAACAAGATTGTTGGCGGATCGATTCCCAAGGAATACATCCCAGCCTGCATTAAGGGCATCGAGGAAGGTGTTCTCAACGGTATCGTCGGCGGCTATCCAGTCATTGACATCCATGTCGACATTGTTGACGGATCGTTTCACGAGGTGGACTCGAACGAAATGGCGTTCAAACTCGCCGCAATATTCTCGCTAAAGGATGCGCTCAAAAAAGCCAAAGCGATTCTGCTCGAGCCCATCATGAAGGTTGAAAATATCACTCCTGAAGAATTTCAGGGCGATATCATGGGTGATCTCAACCGCCGACGCGCCAAAATCCTTGGCATTGACACGAAGGGAAATCTTTGCACTATCACCGCCGAAGTGCCGCTGGCCGAAATGTTCGGCTACGCTACGGCCATCCGCTCGCTATCCAAGGGCCGGTCATCTTACTCGATGGAACCATCCCACTTCGAGCAAGTGCCGGCACAAGTGCTCGCTGCCGTTGTCGACAGCCAAAAGAAGTAAACAACCAGCATCATTTACACCATGCCCGGCCAAAAAATACGCATCCGCTTAAAAGCCTTCGACCACATGCTGCTCGACCGATCTGTTCTCGAAATCGTCGAGACGGCAAAACGCAGCGGATCCCGTGTGGCTGGTCCCGTTCCACTGCCGACCAAAATTGAGCGATGGACTGTAAACCGCTCGCCCCACGTGGACAAAAAATCCATGGACCAATTTGAGCGCCGCACCCACAAGCGGCTCCTCGACATCATTGACCCGACGGCCAAGACGGTGGACGAACTCCGCCGCCTTAACTTGCCCGCCGGCGTGGACATCAACATCCAGATTTAGTAGTGGCCATGAGCTTAGGATTACTCGGAAAAAAAATCGGCATGACTCGCGTCTATGACGACAAGGGTCGCGCTACCCCGGTCACAGTCATTGCCACTGCGGGAAACAAGGTTCTTCAGGTCAAAACACCTGAAACCGACGGATATACTGCGCTACAAGTCGGCTTCGACGACCAAAAGCAATCACGTGTTTCCAAGGCTCAAGCCGGACATTTCGCCAAAACATCCGCAAGTCCGAAGCGCTTCATCCGTGAATTTCGCGGAGCAAGCGGCAAGGCCGGAATGGATTTGGCGCTCACCACCTTCGAGGTTGGGCAGTATGTTGACGTCATTGGCCAATCGAAAGGTAAAGGTTTCCAAGGCGTGATGCGCAAACACAACTTCCAGGGCCAACCGGCTAGCCATGGTTCGATGATGCACCGCAGGACAGGTGCTATCGGCAACCGTTCAACTCCCGGTCGCGTGTGGAAAAATATGGGTATGCCTGGCCACATGGGCGACGAGCGAGTGACAGTGCAAAACCTTCAAGTCGTGCAAGTGCGCGAAGAGGACGGGCTCATTCTTGTGAGCGGGGCTGTCCCGGGGGCCAAAGGGACTTATGTGGTGGTTCGACCGGCTATAAAAAAATCAGCCGCCCAAAAAAAGTAAACCATGAGCGCTAAAGTTTTAACCGCCGAAGAGGCCAAAAAGGCAAACATCGCCATCATTGAAAATGGCAAAGGCACGCAAGCTGTTCACGACGTTGTCGTCGCATTGCGTGCAAACCGTCGGACCGGTTCGGCCAACACGAAAACCAAAGCTGAAGTTAATCTTTCCGGTGCCAAACCTTGGCGCCAAAAAGGCACTGGTCGAGCTCGTGCCGGCTACAAATCGTCGCCGATCTGGCGTGGGGGTGGCGTAGTCTTCGGCCCCAAGCCGCGCGACTATTCGAAAAAGACACCCAAATCAGTTCGACGTCTGGCGCTGCGCAAAGCCCTAAGCGCGCGCATACTTTCTGGTGATGTTTTTCTTGTGGAAGCGCCCTCAATTCCTGATGGCAAAACGGCCAAGTTTTTGTCCTACATCGAAAAAAACGCCAAGGATGCTCGCAAAGTTCTTATCGTCGCGCCTTCGTTTGATGAAACTACTTGCCGAGCAGCCCGTAACCTTGGGCATGTCCTACTAATGGCGGCGTCTGATGTTAATGCCGAACACCTGCTCGCCTTCGATAAAATACTTCTCACTGGTGAAGCACTTAACAAAATCTCTGAAAGGACGGCAGCATGAAAGAGCCCTTTGATATTATTCGCACCGTCCGCCTGACCGAAAAAGCAACTCTTTTGACCGACAAGGGAAACAAGTATGTTTTCGAGGTTAATCCTGCGGCCAACAAACTCGAGATCAAGCAGGCGATCGAAAGCCTTTTCCAGAAAAAAGTCGTCTCGGTCAACACTGCCAATTACGCCGGCAAAAAAAAGCGTGAGCGCCGTCCTGATTTCGGACGCCGTCCGCATTGGAAGAAAGCCATAGTCACTCTCAAAGAGGGCGAAAAACTCGATCTTGTCTAACTCGTTAACACGCCATGGCACTCAAAACTTTCCGTCCGCTCACTCCCGCTTCCCGCTTCAAGGTTCTTCCGACCTTCGAGGAGATCACCAAGAAAAAGCCTGAGAAGAGCCTTCTAACCACCCGCAAGCGCACTGGCGGTCGCAACAATCAAGGCCGACTCACATGCCGTCACATTGGTGGCGGACACAAGCGGAAGTTACGTTTGATTGATTTCAAGCGACGCAAGCACGGCGCAAGCGCAGAAGTTGTTGCCATAGAATATGATCCCAATCGCACTGCACGTATTGCGCTCCTGCAGTATCCCGACGGCGAAAAAGCCTACATTCTGGCCCCCGATGGTTTAAAAGCGGGTATGAAAGTTTCAGCCGGCCCTGAAGCAGCCCCCCAAATTGGCAATGCTTTGCCGCTCGAAAAAATTCCGCCGGGCTCCGCCATACACAATATTGAAATCGTACCAGGTCGCGGCGGCCAAGTTGCCCGCAGCGCCGGTCAGCAGGCGTTCCTCAACAACTTTGAAGCCGGCTATGCTCTCGTGAAAATGCCCTCCGGCGAGATTCGCAAACTTAATGGCAAGTGTTACGCTACGATGGGGCAGGTCGGAAATTCCGATCACATGAACGTATCCAGCGGCAAAGCCGGTCGCTCGCGTTGGCTTGGTGTTCGACCGACCGTGCGCGGCATGGTCATGAACCCGATCGATCACCCGATGGGTGGCGGCAACGGTAAAAGCAAGGGTGGCGGTGGACGCCAGCACCCAGTCAGCCCGTGGGGTCAGCTCGCCAAAGGTTTCAAAACCCGCAAGAAACACAAACCATCCGACCGCTTCATCGTGGAGCGCCGCAAGAAGAAGTAAACCATGGGTAGATCACTCAAAAAAGGCCCGTTCGTCGAGGACCATCTTCTCGAAAAAATCGACCGTATGAACGAGGGTGGCCAAAAAAAGCCGATCAAAACTTGGTCGCGCCGTTCGATGATCACCCCGGACTTTGTCGGACACACTTTCCTCGTGCATAACGGGAAGATTTTTAATTCAGTTTTCGTCACTGAGAACATGGTCGGGCACAAGCTCGGCGAATTCTCGCCCACGCGAATCTTCAAGAAACACGGATCGCATACGGCGAAGGTGACAAAATAAACGTGGCCTCAATCGGCAGGCTTGTCCTGGCCGGGTGTCTTACGATCACCCTCGCCGGATTTGCCTCCGCTCAAAGCCTCCGTTCTTTGACAGACACAGTTTCAGGGGATGCCGCCACAATGGCGCATCTCCACGAACAACTATTGCTAACGCGTGAAGCCATTCGCAACCTCACGGAAAGCTTGGCTCTCGCCAACAGCGAGGCCGAAATTTTCAAGAGGCAAGCCGAAGACTTGCAAGTCAAGTTTGACGCCCTGGCGCCGAGTTCCGGAAACCAAAAAAAGTTAGAGGAACGACTTCTCGCCGCCAACAACGAGCTGGCGATTCTGCAACAAGAAAATGCTCTTTTATTCGAACGCATGCTGGCCCTTGCTGAAGGAGTGCAAGCGTTCATGAAAACAGCAGAAATTGCCGACCCTGAAGTGCGTGCTTCACTTGAAAAAGAATTGCGCACGGCCGACCGTCTGCTGGGTATAGAATCAGATAAGCTTGAACCTTTCGCCAAAGGACCCTCGCTGACAGATGCGTCTGTCGTCG
Organism: Chthoniobacterales bacterium; assembly: GCA_044343805.1. Classification (GTDB taxonomy): domain Bacteria; phylum Verrucomicrobiota; class Verrucomicrobiia; order Chthoniobacterales; family JACTMZ01; genus JACTMZ01. The sequence goes on from JBIJDZ010000067.1 coordinate 8,473, forward strand.
AGGTCAAACCAGACTTTGCTCTGGTGGTGGCCAACATCGGCAGAGAAGCAGGTGTCCGCGTTGGCATGCCCTTCCAAGTGTGGCGCGACAACCGTCGCATCGGAGAGGTTCGCATTATTGATGTGCGGGACCGCGTAAGCGGAGCAGTTGTTCAAAATCTCGTGTCCGAAGAAAACCAAATTCAAGCAGGCGACCGCCTTCGGGTGGATGCCCGCCGATAAAACAAAACACATAAAATTTAACAAAATGGAAACCAGATCGATCTACCGGTTTGCTCGCATCTCAGCTTTCAAAGCGCGGGAGGTGACGCGAGAGATCCAAGGACTGCCCGTGCAGCAGGCCCTTGATCTGCTGGCCTTCACGCCGAAAAAGGCCGCCGGACTCGTGGCCAAGACGTTGAAGAGCGCGGTGGCCAATGCCGAAAACAATCATCAGGCACGCACCGACCGTCTCGTGATTCGTGAAGCCGTCGTGGGCGAGGGGCCGACCTTCAACCGTTTCCAGCCGAAAGCTCGCGGCAGCGCCGGACCGATTCGCAAACGCACCAGTCATATCCGCATCATCGTCACGGACGAGATTGAAGTGCCTTCCCGCGGCCAGAAACCATCTGCGAAGAAAAAAACCTCCGCCAAGAAACCAGCGGCCAAAAAAGCCACGGTCAAAAAAACAGACAAACCTGCCGCTGCCCAACCAGCCTCCGCAGAGGAATCCAAATAACATCATGGGACAAAAAGTTCACCCGATCGGCTTCCGCCTCCCCATCTCCCGCGACTGGGGTTCAAAGTGGTATGCCCCGCGCAAAGAGTTTTCCGAGCATCTGCACGCCGATCTCAAAATTCGCGATTATCTCAAAAACAAGCTGCGCCAAGCCGCTGTCTCCAAGATCGTTATCGAGCGTGCTTGGAACAGCCTGCGTGTGACAATCTTTACAGCCCGCCCCGGCTTGGTCATCGGACGCAAAGGCTCCGAGATCGAAAATATGACCAAAGAAGTTTGTGCCATCAGCGGTGACAAACAGGTCAAGATTGATATCCAAGAAATTCGCAACCCCGACATTGATGCGCAACTCGTAGCTGAAAGTGTTGCTGGCCAGCTCGAACGCCGTATTTCTTTCCGCCGCGCGATGAAAAAAGCTGTGCAGATCGCCATGGAGCAGGGCGCACTCGGCATCAAAATCCGTTGCTCTGGCCGTCTCGGCGGCGCGGAGATCGCCCGCACGGAGTGGTATCGTGAAGGCAAAGTGCCTCTCCACACCATGCGCACCCCGATTGACTACGGATTCACTGAAGCCAAAACCGTCGCCGGCACTGTGGGCGTGAAATGCTGGATCTGCAAATCCGAAGAAGTCCCAGCAAAAACAGAAACCCGCGACGAGTCGACCGCCAAGCAGGCGCCACAACCAGTCACTGCCTGAACCTTTAGGAGATATCTGCCATGCCCTTGATGCCCAAACGCGTAAAGTTCCGGAAGTCCCAGCGGGGAAGCCGCAAAGGAACTGCATCACGCAACACAAACATCGACTTTGGTGAATTCGGCCTCCAGACCCTTGAACGTGCTTGGATCACCAACGTGCAAATCGAGGCTGCCCGTGTTGCTCTTACCCGTAACATGAAGCGAAAAGGCAAACTTTGGATCCGCATTTTCCCGGACAAATCAGTCACCGCTCGTCCACCGGAAACCCGCATGGGTAAAGGCAAAGGTGCACCCGAGTATTGGGTTGCCGTGGTTCGCCCGGGCAACATTCTTTTTGAACTGGACGGCGTTCCCGAGAGCGTCGCCCGCGAGTCTCTGCGTCTCGCCGCCAACAAACTTCCGGTGCGCACCAAGTTCATTACCCGCCACCACGCCGATTGAAAACATGAAGACCAAGGAAATTGCCGAACTCAGCGTGGATGAACTCCGCGGACGTAAGCGCGAGCTTCGCCATGAGATTTTCAACCTCCGACTGCAACAGCAAAGCGGCCAACTCGAAAAGCCATCTCTGATCCGCGCCCTTCGTCGCGAAGCGGCCCGAGTGGAGACTTTCCTGACGCAAAAACTCAAAACAGCCAAATCATGAGCGACACCGCCACCAATACCACGGCCCGCCCGCGCGGCCATCGCAAAACACTCGTCGGCGAAGTCGTCTCGGACAAGATGGACAAGACTGTCGTTGTTCGCACCGTCAGCCGCGTGCCCCATGCGCGCTTCGGCAAGATCATCAAACAAATCGCCAAGTTTCACGCCCACGATGAAAAAAACGAAGCCAAGGTTGGCGACAAAGTTCTCATCATGGAAACCCGCCCGCTCAGCAAGCAGAAGCGCTGGCGTCTCGTCGAGGTTCTCAAAC
>JBIJDZ010000111.1:0-3345 GCA_044343805.1 Chthoniobacterales bacterium
GATCTCTACCGTTCCCGCGAAAACCTCTACCGCGAAGCCGCCACCGCGCGCATCGACTCCACCCACCTCACCCACCGTCAAACCGCCGAAGCCGTCCTCGCCACCCTGCAACGAAAACATTGACCCTTTGCGGTTGAAAAAACAAAGACACGCAGGCATCGTCCTCAATGCTCATCATTGCCTCGTGGTGTAACGGTAGCACAAGTGACTCTGGATCACTTTGTCATGGTTCAAATCCATGCGAGGCAGCCACACACGGCATGTCGGGCTCGGAGCCGCGCGGCTAAATGACGGGTTATGTCCCGCAGAATGTCCGGTAGGGCTCGCCGCCGGGCGGAGGAGCAGAGCGGTAGGACTCATTGGCCGCTACGACCTCAAACGGTCGGGTCAAGGCTTCGCTCAAGCGGAGAAAGACGGACATATCCCCAGCCAGAGCTGCAGCGAGCGCCTCTTCCACGCGGTGATTGCGCGGAATGACCACGGGATTAGCGGAGCGCATCAACCTCTGCGATTCTTCAAAGCCGCTGGGCTGGCGCTTTAATCGTGCCTGCCACCGCGCAAGCCATGCGGAGAAGTCACCGCGGGCAAAAAGCTCACCCGACGGACCGGAGGGCCAAGAAAGCGCCGCAAAGGTGTTTGTGAAGTCCGCTCCGACTTGCTGCATCCACCCCAGCAAATCCTCGGCCAGAGCCAAATCGCCAACCTCCTCGTTGTGCAGTCCGAGCTTGGCCCGCATGCCGCCCAGCCAATAATGCTGAAATTTCGTGGCAAAAGCTCCCAACACCTCTTCCGCGATCCCGACGGCCTTTTTCTCGTCGTTGTGCAGCATCGGCAACAAAGCCTCGGCCAACCGGGCCAGATTCCACTGGGCGATTTGCGGTTGGTGGCCATAAGCATAGCGTCCGTTCCGGTCAATCGAGCTGAAGACTGTCGCCGGATCATAAGCGTCCATGAAAGCGCAGGGCCCATAATCGATCGTCTCGCCGGAGAGCGCCATGTTGTCGGTGTTCATCACGCCATGGATGAAACCCACCAGCATCCACTTCGCAACCAGGGCAGCCTGACGTTCGCTCACCGCCTCGAGCAAAGCACGGGCCGGCTTTTCCGCTGCCGCCACCTCCGGATCGTGGCGCCGGATCGTGTATTCCAAAAGCACCCGCAGCACGTCATGATCTTTCATCGCTGCCGCATATTCGAAAGTGCCCACCCGAAGATGGCTCGCGGCCACACGCGTCAAAACCGCTCCGGGCAGCACTTCCTCCCGCACGATTCTCTCTCCGGTGGCGACCACCGCAAGACTGCGCGTCGTGGGGATCCCCAAGTGATGCATCGCCTCGCTCACAAGGTATTCCCGCAACATCGGACCGAGGGCCGCACGTCCGTCACCGCGGCGCGAATACGGCGTCTGGCCCGCCCCTTTCAACTGGATATCGAAGCGCTTGGCGTCGGGCGTAATTTGCTCTCCCAAGAGAATGGCCCGCCCGTCACCCAGATTGGTGAAGTATCCGAACTGATGCCCCGCGTAGGCCTGCGCGATCGGCGCCGCACCCTTCGGCAGACGATTCCCCCCGAAAATCTCCGCCCCGACGCTTCCCCTCAACTCCTTCGCCTCGAGCCCGAGAGAGCAGGCCAACGGCTCGTTGAAAATAACCATCTCCGGACGTGGCACCGGCCCCGGCGCCGCACGCGTGAAGAGCGCCTCCGGCAAACGTGTATAAGAATTGTCGAAACGCCACCCTTGATCCGTCGTCGTTTGAGATTCCGTCAACATGCACACTAAGGTGCGTGCTTACGGCCACCATGCAACGCCTTTTGCGGGTTGCGCGACATGAACGACTTCGCGAGACTACCCAGTAATGCCTCGATACCTTCAGCTCATTACCTTGGCCGCTCTCGTGTTTTTGACTGGGTGCGTCACTTACCCCCGCGCCCCGAAAATCACCCCACCAGAGCGGGCCAAAGCCTCACGGATCGAGACCGGGGATTTCGCCTGGGGCATCTCGACTTCGAGTTGGCAATACGAGAACCGCGCCTTGCCGTCCGGAGGCAAGCTCCCGTTCCGCACCGATTGGGACATTCTGATGGAGCAAGGCAAAGCCCCGGCCCGCGGCAACACCGTCGTGATGAGTTGGAGCGAATTTGACCGCGATGTCGCCGCGCTGAAAAAAATCGGTGCCACCCACTACCGCTTCAGTCTCGAGTGGGCTCGGATCGAACCCAGCCCCGGACGCTACGACGAAGCCGCTCTGGCGCGCTACGTGGAAATGGCCCGCCGGCTCCGTGCCACCGGCCTCGAGCCCGTGGTTTGTCTTTGGCACTTCACCTTCCCCGATTGGCTCTACGACACCGAGAACCCCAAAAAGTCGAATTGGCTGCACCCCGAAGCCGATACGCGCTGGCAAGCTTACGTGAACAAAGTCGTGCCGCGGCTGGCCCCGCACGTTCGCTACTTCGCTCCCCAAAACGAGCCGAACGGCCAGATTGCCACGGCTTACCTCAATGGACAGTGGCCCCCGGCCATGACGGCTGCTTTCGGCACTTACGCCGCCGCTGTCCGCGCCAGCGCCCGGCAGTTCCGCCAAGCCGCCGCCATCATCAAACGCCACCGCGCCGATGCCCTCGTCATGTCTGTCCAAGCGCTCCCTTGGTGGAGCGACGGTTGGCTCGACCCCACCCGCGCCGCCTACAACGGCATGATGCGCATGAATTTCGACCATCTTGATCGTATCTGGGAGGTCTGCGACATCATCGGCTTCAACTACTACTACAGCCAAAAAGCCGGCCCGATCTCCGCCCTCGGTCTCGGCTCCCATCGCGGCCCCAACTTTACCGAGATGGGCTGGGACATCGACCCGGCCGGACTCTACAAACAAATACGCCTCGTCGACCGGCGTTACGGCAAGCCGATGATGATCACGGAAAACGGCATCGCCACCGCGGACGACAACCAACGTAAACGCTACCTCGAGGAGCACATCGCCGCCGTGCAGCAGGCGCGGCTCGATGGACACGACGTGCGCGGGTATTTCGTCTGGTCGCTGCTGGATAACTACGAGTGGCATTACGGCTATGACGCCACCTTCGGCCTCGGCAAAATGAACCCCCGCACCTACGCCCGCGAACTCAAACCCTCCGCTTATTATTACCGCGACATCATCCGCCGCGGCGGGGTTCGCGACATCCCCTCCGCCGTGCTCAAAGCCCGCGGAGCCAAACGTTGACGAGCTTGCCCGCAGATGGCATTTTCCCAACTTTCAGGTGAGGTGGCTGAGTGGTCGAAAGCAGCGCTTTGCTAAAGCGCCGTAGTCCAAAAGGCTACCGAGGGTTCGAATCCCTCCCTCACCG
>JBIJDZ010000112.1:0-3327 GCA_044343805.1 Chthoniobacterales bacterium
CCGATGGACTGTTCCCGCTCCTGCTTAGTTTGCAGCATTTTTCCCGCATTGGGCTGTACCTGATGCTTGGCAGTTAGGGCAGGCGGCAAGCTGCCTGTGTTACCGTGTTGAATTTGATGCAATAAACTGCAGCAGAAGCTAATTAGCGGGTTGGCAGATTACGAGCTCTGGGGAGAGGTTATCGAGGAGGGCATGAGACTCAACGCGGCGGATCTCATTTTCATGAAACTAGCGCTTCCGTCACCCATGGCCGTTTATTGAGAGTGGTCTTCGCTGGAGCTGGCGCTGCTTGGTGGACCGTAGAGAACCTCGTCACGATATTCAGTACTTGAGGACTTTTGCGAGGAAACGTCGGGCCGTTTCGGATCGGGGAGAACGGAAGAAGTCTTGGGCGTGGGCTTGTTCTAGGATTCGGCCTTGGGCGACGAAGGCCACCTGGTCGGCGATACTTCCGGCGAAGTTCATTGCATGGGTCACGAGAATGAAAGTGCGGCCTTCGGATTTGAGATCGGCGATGACCTCAAGCACTTCGGCAGTCATTTCGGGATCAAGAGCAGATGTGGGTTCGTCGAAAAGCAGGAGTTTGGGGTGTATGGCTACTGCGCGGGCAATCGCAACCCGCTGGCGCTGACCTCCAGACAATTCGGCAGGACGTTTGTGTTCGTGTCCCGTGAGCATCAGTCGTGCCAGCAGTTCCAAAGAACGGAAGCGGGCTTCCTCATAGCTCTGACCATGCACCTGTGTGAGCGGGAGCATGACATTGGCCAGCGCGTCAAGATGTGGAAAAAGATTCCATGACTGAAAAACGGTTCCGACGCCAGATCGATAAAAGCGAAGAGCACTTTCCTCGGTGGGTATTGCCATCCCATTGATCGAAATGGAACCGTTATCAGCCGTTTCCAAACCTCCGATTAGACGGAGTAGGGTCGATTTGCCTCCGCCAGAGGGGCCTAACAATGCCAGCACATGGGGAAAAGCCAATGAAGCCGTGATATTGTCCAATACGGTTTGTCCGGCATAGGATTTGGTAACTCCGGCCAGTTCAAGTTTCATAGCTGAAGCGTTTTTCGAGTTGGCGGGCTAAAATGGAGACCGGCAGGGTCAGGGCCAGATAACCAAAAGCCAAAGGAAGGTAGCTCTCGAGGGTGCTGTACGTCGCAGAGTTGACCTGCTGAGCTGCCAGTGTGAACTCTTCTATGCCCAAAATCGAAAGGAGTGATGAGTCTTTGATAATGGAAGCGGCTTGTCCGGCCAGAGGCGGCAGGATATGCCTGATGGCTTGGGGATAAATAACGTGCCGGTAGGTTTGCCACCGGGTAAGACCAATGGCACGAGCCGATTCCAATTGTGATCGGCCCACGCTTTCGAGACCTGACCGTATTATCTCGGCAATATAAGCTCCGCTGAAAACGGACAGGATGAGAACTCCCGCCGAATAGCGATTTTGCAGACCAACGGCATCGGCCACGACGTAGAAAAGGACCAGAAGCTGGACCAGCAGGGGTGTTCCACGGATCAGTTCCACATAGCCGGCAGCGAACCAGCGAAACGCGGGAAAGTGCGATCGTCGGGCCATGGCTGCAATCAAGCCGAGCAATACGCTGAGTAAGAGGGCAACGAGCGAGATCCAGATTGTGGTCAGCCACCCGTGCCAGAAAATGCCACGGTATTCCCAGACGCCGGACCAGTTTCCCGAGGTTAACCGCAAAACCCCGAAGCATAGTGCCGCCAGCAACACGGCAACGATCATCAAAGAAACAAGCCAACTAAGAATGCGATAAATGGCACTCACGAAAGGGCTGTTTTCGCTTCCTCCCACAGCTTGTCCAGTTCGCCAAGATTACACTCCTCGGGCTTGCGTCCTGATCGGGCCAGGGCTTTTTCCATGTGTTGGAAGCGCTGAATAAATCGTTGTGTTGCGTTCTCCAAGGCAAGCTCGCACTCAATGCCAAGGCGGCGACTGAGATTTACGGCCGTGAAGAGCAAATCGCCGACTTCGTGTTCAAGGCGCTGGTGTTCTCCGGAGCTCATTTCGATCGAGAGCTCCGCCAGTTCCTCGCGGAACTTGTCGATTACATCTGTGTCCTCAGGCCAATCAAAACCAACCCTCGCTGCCTTTTTTTGGACGTTTTGCGCGCGAATCAAAGCAGGAAGGGCGCGGGGAACACCTTCGAAAATCGAGGCCGACGCCCCTTTTTCCTCTCGTTTGATTTGCTCCCATTGACGCAAGACAGCTTTGGAGTCTGTTGCATTGCCTTGGGCAAAAACGTGGGGATGGCGACGGATGAGTTTTTCGCATACATCCATAACTGTATCCTCCAAAGTGAAGGCGCCGCGGTCTCGAGCCAAGTCGGCGTGAAAAACGACTTGGAGAAGAAGATCGCCGAGCTCCTCACGGAGATTGGTGTCATCTCCTCGGTCGATGGCATCGATGGTCTCGCAGGCTTCTTCCAGTAACCCCGCCCGCAGACTTTGGTGCGTCTGCTCTCGATCCCAGGGACATCCTTCTGGCGATCGTAACAGCGCAACAATATTTTTCAGTCGCTCCAAAGGGGCGGCGGGCAGGGAGTTTACAGCCGCCATTGCTCCTTGTGGCTTCCTCGCAAGTCGGTTACTTCGCCCGCGGTGTTGACTGAGACATACCAAGTAAGTCCGGTAGCGGTGATGATGGTAAGGAGAAGAACAGCTCCGACGAACCACCCCGGCAATTCACCTACGCCAAGTGCTTGGTAGAAAGCGCCCCAAGAGTCGATGGCCGGTTTCGCATGCATGAACAGTTTGGTCATCCAAGCGACAAGTATGATGGCAATGATAAAAACGTAGTTCCGCTTGAGACGCCGCCCGACAGCCTCGAGTTTGCTGATTTTAAAAGACGGTAAAATCAAATCCTCGCAAACAAGGCGCTGCCATTCACCGCCGAGAAGCGACGGATTCCGCGAGACAGTGGCCACCAAAAAGTGCGCTTCGAGCATGCGTACGCGCCCACGGAAAGCGTCGTAGAAACGGTAGCGTCGCGCTTCGATCCAAAGCATGATCCAGACGATGGCCAGATTGAAAAAGAAGATGATATGGGGAATGTCCCGAAAGGAGAAAGCAACCGTAATGATCGTTGTTGTGCTGGTGATGGCCCATGTGGAGGTGATGTCGAGGCGTTGACGCCAGATCATGATGCGACCGAGTTCACCCCTGTAAAAGTGCGACATGGCATTGACGTAGCATGGGTCTTCCAATGCCAGAGCATGGGATTGATGGGCAGCAGGTTGGGGTTCCATTATTTATCTTTGGCGAGAAGCGATTCGCGCATGCGCTCCAATTGTTTTCGCTCGC
>JBIJDZ010000113.1:0-3292 GCA_044343805.1 Chthoniobacterales bacterium
TGGCCCGGACGGACGGCGACGACATGGCCCAGGAGGGGACGTCCGACCAGGGTGAGGTCCCCGATGATGTCGAGGATCTTGTGGCGGACAAACTCATCGGGGAAGCGCAGGGGTTCTTTGCTCAGGATGGACTCGTCGCGGATGACGATGGCGTTTTCGAGACTGCCGCCGCGGATAAGACCTTTCTCCATGAGAGGCTCGACATCCTCGTAGTGCACGAAGGTGCGGGCGGGAGCGATTTCCTTTTCGTAAACGGACGGTGTGATTTCGAGGCTGAGATATTGGGTGAAGGACCCGTTCGGTCCGGCCTGCGTGCAAGAGACGCGGAATTTGCTGTCGGGAAGGATGACCATGATCGATCCGTTTTTGGTATGCACGGCGACCGGTTCGCGGATTTCGCAGAAGCGACGCGGTTCATCCTGCTCGACGATGCCGGCTTTTTTGATGAGAGCAACGTAGGGTGCGGCGCTGCCGTCGCCGATGGGCGGTTCGTTGGCGTCCATCTCGATGAGGGCATTGTCAACACCGAGGCCGGTCAAGGCAGAGAGGATATGCTCGACGGTGTGGACTTTCACGCTGCCTTCGACCAGCGTGGTGGCCCGCTCGACGGTACGGACGTTGGAGGCGATCGCGTCTACGGTCGGCCGGTCTTTGAGATCGGCGCGGCGGAATTTGAAGCCGTGGTTGGCCGGTGCCGGGTGTATGGTCAGAGTGACGGTTTCGCCGGTGTGGAGCGAGACGCCGGCCAGGGAAGCGGACGCGGCAAGGGTGTGTTGCTTTTCCATGAAAGAGTGGGCTTTGGGTCGTCAGGCGGTGAGGCAGCCATCGCTCATCGGGATTTGCCGGGATGCGACAGCAGCGGCCTCGGGGCTGTGGGTGACGATTATTAAAGTGGCGAGGCGTTGGGTGGCAATCTTTTGGAACAGATCGAGGATGCGCGCGGCATTGTCCGAATCGAGGTTGCCGGTGGGTTCATCCGCCAAGAGCAACGCCGGCCGGTGCACAAGGGCTCGGGCGATCGCGGCGCGCTGCATCTCTCCGCCGCTCATTTGGTGCGGGAAGGCTCCGTTCCGGTGGCTGAGACCGACGAGGTCGAGCATTTCCATCGCACGGGCACGGGCCTGGCGCGCCGTGTCCCCGCGCAGAAGCAGAGGAAGCTCGACGTTTTCCAACGCGGTCATGGCGGGGAGAAGGTTGAAAAATTGGAAGACAATGCCGAGCCGTTCGCGCCGGTAGGCGGTCAGCTCCGTCTCCGTGGCACGGTGGAGAGGAAGTCCGTCGACGGTGATTTCGCCCGAAGTCGGCTGGTCGAGGCCGCCGAGGAGATTAAGCAGGGTGCTTTTGCCACAGCCGCTCGGGCCGGTGACGGCGGCAAAGGTGAAGGGCTCGATTTCCAAGTTCACCTCGCGCAAAGCGTGCACTTCGCCGGCTGGCGAGGGATAAATGCGGGTGACATGGTCGAGACGGATCATCGTGAACCAGAGAGTTTCCGTTCCGCACGATGCGCGCAAGACAACTTCCGCGTGGTGGCGGAGGGGGAGGACTGGATCGTGGTGGACAAACCGGCGGGTTTGCTTACTCACCCGACAAGGCCTGATGGCGCACCGACCTTGTGGGACGGGTTACGAGCGCTGCTGGCTTATGAGTTGGCCAACCAAGGGCAGATTTCCATCATCACGCGGCTTGATCGCGAAACGAGCGGTTTGGTTTTGCTGGCTTTGACCCCTGGGCGAGCGCGGGCTTTCGGGCTGGCCATGCAACGCGGTGGAATATCCAAAGAATACTTGGCCGTGGTGTGGGGGTGGCCTGAGTGGGGCGCGACGACGATTGACGCGCCGATTATCCGTCAGGGCGAAGTGCGCGCATCGCCGGTGTGGCTCAGACGATGCGTCGATAAAAGCGGAGCGGCATCGGTGACTGTTGCGACGGTCGAGCGGCGCTTCGAGCGCGACGGGAAAAAGTTCGCGCTCGTGCGGGCCAAACCGAGAACGGGCCGTACACACCAAATCCGTGTGCATCTGGCGCACGCGGGTCATCCCTTGGTCGGGGATAAAATCTACGGCGGCCGCGAGGGAGGGGCTTATCTGGAGTTTATCGAAACGGGATGGACGGCGAAGTTGGCGGAGGAGTTGCTTTTGCCGCGTCATGCCCTGCATGCTTGCGATCTGGTTTTTCCTGTCGGTGACGGGCTGCAGCACGTGGAGGGTGGACTGCCGCCAGATTTGCAAGGGTTCATAACCGGCCGAGAGGCCTGATTTGTCGCGTGAACCGCCAACTTTCTGTGCTATGGTTCGACCCTTATGGCTGATTACTTGCGGATTGCCGGCATTCTTCTTGAAGTTCTTCTGCTTTTTAACCTGATCATCATTGCGCACGAGTTGGGACATTTCGTGGCGGCGCGCTGGCGCGGGTTGGTGGTGGAAAAGTTTGGTGTCTGGTTCGGTAAACCGCTTTGGAAAAAGACCATCGGCGGCGTGGAATATAGCTTGGGTTCGATTCCGGCGGGTGGATTTGTGGCGTTGCCGCAGCTTGCGCCCATGGAGTCAGTGGAAGGCGACAGCAAACATGATCGCGCATCGCTTCCGCCCGTCACGGTGATGGATAAAATCATCGTGGCCATTTCCGGGCCTCTGGCCAGCATGACCCTTGCATTACTGTGCGCCGTGATTGTTTGGTTTATCGGACGTCCGGTCAGCGAGGCCGAAACCACCACGGTGATCGGTTATGTGGTTCCCGACGGCCCGGCGGCCCAAGCCGGGTTGGAGCCGGGCGACCGTATCCTTGAGGTGAATCGCCACCCCGTGTCGAAGTTTTCCGGGATGGGCAACATGCGCCAGAGCGTGATGTGGAATGTGGTGCGCAGCGAGGAGCCGCTGGTTCCGATCAAATTCGAGCGTGACGGCGAGATCCGGACCGTCGAAGTCGAGCCGAGCGTGCCGGAGCGAGAAGGTTGGGGGCGCCGCAAGCTGAGGCAGATAGGCATACTGCCGGCGCAGACTCCGATGGTGGCCCGTGTTTTTCCCGGCAGCCCTGCTGCCGAGGCGGGCATTCAGCCGAGGGACCTGATCACTGCTGTGGATGACCGGCCCCTCCTCAGCATGGCGGCTTTGGCTCAATATTTGAACAGCCACGCGGCCGGCGACCCGATCAATGTCACCTTGCAGCGAGGCGACCAGACACTGCAGGTGGTGGTTGTTCCGCGTGTGCCCGAAGGCGAAAGCAAGCCACGGGTGGGCATTCAGTGGGATGAACGCGGTGCGACGGTGCTTGAACATCCCAACCCCTGGCAACT
>JBIJDZ010000022.1:0-28829 GCA_044343805.1 Chthoniobacterales bacterium
GCTCCTCGTAGTAAGGCAGGTCTCCGGTCTGGACGAGCGTGGTGATTTTATCCCGTAACGCCTCGCCGAGGCCGGGGATACCTTTCAATTTGTCCTCGCGAACAAGCGTGCCGAGATCGCCTTCCAGAAGTTCAAGGGCGCGGGCGCCATTGCGGTATGCGCGGATTTTGAACGGGTTTTCGCCCTGCAACTCGAGCAACAGGGCGATACGCTCCAGTGTTTCGACCACTTGGTCGCGGGTGACGGCAGCCATACTACTGAATGTAAGTGGCCACGCGGTTGCGCCAACCCGGCAGCCAGCGCTTCTCGCCTCGGGCGGACGGAGCCAGTTCCACGCGACGCGTCAACACACGATCGGCGCTTTTGGAAAAAGCAGCGGTGGGCGAACCGGCCTCGGACATCCCCGCGAGCACCTGCAAGAGCCCCCACCCCTCACCTTGGTAGCGCTCGGTCGGCGACGTCCCCTCACCCTTGAAATTCACGTAATCCATGAGCACGTAGAGACCACCCGGCGCATTGGCCACCCGGTAGAAATTGCGGCGGATTTTTTCGCAATCGCTCGACGGGGCGGCGCCGAGCATCTGCGGCAAAGCCGCCTCAAGACGCAGGGCGGCAAAGCGGGCCTGCAATCCGACCGTTGAAGCCAGCACGGAGCGAAGCTCCTCCATGCGCTTGGAGCGGAAGTCTGCCATGAACGCGGCGCGATCAGGCCAGGGGCACGCTCCGGCCGAAGCGAGCCAGGGTGGGAGCTTTGAGCCGTGGGCGGCAAGGTAATCGCGCAACGCGGGAAAGCTCTCTTTGAACGGCCCGCGTTGGCCCGCCGGATACCAAATGAAGTGCCCGATCCCGAGCGAGGCAAAGTCCTCGCCTTTGTTCCAGGAGGTCAGGCCATCACGGGTGCCGGCGCATTCATTACGCCAAATTTTTTGGCCGATGCGTTCGGCCTCGGCGTCACTGATATGCAGGCTGCTGGCCTGAACCGCTAGCGGGGCCGCGAGGGCCAGCCAGAGTGCGAGGAGCCCGGTGCGCACGGCTGATGAGCCTCAGGCCGCTCCGACACGCATGGGCATCAGCACGTAAACGAAAGGGGCATTGATTTTGATGACGCCGGGGCTGATGTCGTCGATCAACTCGAAGTGCACCTCGTCCTCTTGCAAGTATCGCAGCGGGGCCATGAGAAAATCGGGATTGAAGGCGATGGAGATATCCTTGCCCTTGTAATTCACGGCGAGGGCTTCGCGGGCCTCACCCACTTCAGGTGCGTTCGAGGTGACCTCGAGATTTCCTTTGGAGAAAACGAGCCGGACGGACGCGGTTTTTTCGCTGTTGAGAAGCGACACGCGGCGCACGGCGTTGAGCAAAGCCTCGCGCTCGACGGTGACACGCTCGTTGACTTTCGTCGGGATGACTTGGACGTAATTGGGATAGTTTCCCTCGACGAGCTTGCATATGATGGTGGTAGCGCCGCATTCGAACATGACCATGTTTTGGGCCAGTCGGATGACGACATGGCCGTCGTCCTTGAGCACGCGCTGCAGTTCCTGGATAGCTTTGGTGCGGACGATGAATTCACGCTCTTGGCTCGGTGGGATTTCGAGATCGTTGATTTCGGCCAGCGCGAGGCGGCGGCCGTCGGTAGCCACGAGCGTTAGCTTGTCGCTTTTGAAAGAAAAGAAGATGCCATTGAGCACGTAACGCGTTTCGTCGAGTGAGATGGCGTAGTGTGTTTTGCGGAGACCATCCTTGAGATCGGCCGCTTTGAGGGTGAACTCGACCGCATCCTCGAAGGCGGGCAACCCGGGAAACTCGGCCTCGGGCAAACCGAAGATTTTGTAAACACCTGCTCCACTGTGGAGGGTGGCCATGCTTTTTCCATCCACCTCAACCGCGATATCCGTCTTGGGCAGATCTTTGACCAATGTGCTCAGGCGTTTGGCCGGGAGAGTGGTCGCACCGGCCTTGCCGATCTGGGCCGGGACTTTGGTGCGGACGGTGAAATCCAGATCGGTGGACGTGAGGACAAGATGGTCATCGGACGCCTGCAGGAGGACATTCGATAGGATGGGAAGCGTGCTTCGCGGGTTGACGGCACTGACGGCGTTTTGCAGACCGTCGGCAAAAGCATCCTGCGTGATAGTGAATTTCATGGTTTGTAAGTGTGGCAACCGCTTGGGGCGGTAAAAACAGCTTTATGTCCGAAAATTAGCGCGCTCTGTCAAAGCCAAAGCCCGGCCAATCCTTATCTCAGCAGCGCGGATTCGAGAAAGCCGATGATTTGGCGCAAGCTTTCCTCTTTGTCCATTCGGCCCTGTACGGTCTTGCAGGCATGGATGACCGTGCCATGGTCGCGGCCCCCGAAGGCTTCGCCGATGTCTTGGAGAGAGTTTTTCGTCTGCCTTCGCGAGATAAACATACCGACTTGCCGGGCGAAGGCGATGTGGGCCGTGCGGCGTTTGCTGGTCATGTCGGCCAAGCGGACGTCGTAATGTTCGGCGACTTTGCGCTGCACTTGATCGATCGTAACTGATCGGCGGGCCTCTTCCTGCAAAATGTCGCGTAACACGTGCTCGATCGACTCGTCGGTCAGCGGACGACCGCTTAACGAGGAGAATGAGGCCACGCGAAGCAAGGCACCTTCGAGACGGCGGACATTCGACCGGATACGCTGAGCGAGATAATCGAGGACAGGCGAAGGGAGCTTGACGTCCAAACCGGCGGCTTTTTTGCGGAGAATGGCCAGACGAGTTTCCATGTCGGGCGGTTGCAACTCGGCCGTGAGACCCCACTCGAAGCGCGAGACCAGACGCTGCTCGAGTTGAGATATCTCGCTGGGCGGCTGGTCACTGGAGAGGACGATCTGTTTGCGCCCTTCAAAGAGCGAATTGAAAGTGTGGAAAAACTCTTCTTGGGATCGCTCTTTGCCGGCGAGAAACTGGATATCATCAATGAGCAGGATATCGGCTTGGCGGTAACGCTTGCGGAATTTGACAAGCGAGTTGGTCTGAATCGCATTGATAAATTCGTTGGTGAACGTCTCACTGCGCACGTAGGCAACTCTGGCGCCGCGGCGGCTTGAAGCCAAGTGATGACCGATGGCCTGGAGCAAGTGCGTTTTGCCGAGACCGACACCGCCATGGATGAAAAGCGGATTGTAAGTTCGAGCCGGAGATTTGGCCACGGCCAAAGCGGCGGCGTGAGCAAACTCGCTGTTGGTTCCGACCACGAAAGTGTCGAAAACATAATGCGAATTGAGACCTTTCGGCCCGACGGCTTCGGCCTGTTCGGAAGATTCCTCGACAAGAACCTGTGCTGAATTTCCCGGCGCCGTCGGGGCCACGGCTCCATTCTCCACGCGGAAAACGAGTTTGCGACGGTTGCCGAAAACCGTCATCAACGACGCCTGCACTTGGGGGGCGTAATTGCTCTCGATCCAGACCTGATAAATACTGTTTGGGATCACGAGAACCACTTCCCGCGAATCTACCGAGGCGAGATGCAAAGTGGAGAACCACCGGTCGTAAACCCCATCACCCACTTCGGCCCGCAAGGCCGATGAAATCTGGTTCCAGAGGGCAACAAGCTCGGCTTCAGAGGGAGAGTTATTCACCACTGGGGAGGTGGAGGGGTCATCAATAGAGGAGGATGGCGAAAAAACAGGGGGCGCGGACGTCGCGGAGACGCGACGAGCCGAGCGTTGGGAAGATAAGCGAGGCATGAATTTATTCTGTTAATGGCTGACTGGGGGGCGATCGAGACCAACCATTGCTGGGGGGAGAAACAACACTGACGCAGAGCCGATCCGGCTGGCAAATTGAGGTGTCGGGGGCCGTTTGGCCAAGCGAATGTTACATCTGTTAACAAGTTGTTCACAATCGCTCTGGCTTTCTTTCGGCGTCACAAGCGCAGCGTATCGACCGCGAAACTGTCGCTCAAGAATTTTGCGGGCTTTGTAAAATTTTTGTCAAAATCGCTTGACCACATCACGCCGCGGACGGGGCCTTTGTTTTTCTACCAAAGACGATGCCGCACCCCAACGTGAGCAGACATGTGACGGGATATAGCCACGCAAAGTTGATTTTTGGACGCCAATCAAGCGCTTGGTCGGGCGTGATCGCACCCAGCGCAACGAGAATATTGTAAAGGTCCGGACGCACCCAAAGCACGAGAAGAATCGAAAGCAGGGCACCGACCACCACACCGCGAATGTCCCGCCGCAGAGGGCTCAGCGCGAGCAAGAAGGCTCCGAGCATCGGACCGTAGGTGTAACTCACCATACCGAAAGCCAGACTGAGCAGGTTGATTTGTCCGCGCACCGCCTGCAGTGCGATGGCAACAAGAACAAGGGCGATTCCCCACCCTACCACGGCAAATCGCGATTGGCGTAACAAGCGCTTTTGATCGGCGGCCTCGAGTCCGTCACGCCCATGCCAGAGCGCCATAGAGGTTTGCGCCAACGCCGCCAGTGCCGAATCAAGGCTGGAGATCGCCGCCGCGAAGGCTCCCGCCAAAATAAGCCCGCTGAGTCCGGGCGGCAGCACCGTGGTTATCCAGACCGGAAAGACCGAGTCCGTATCCTTGGCAAAGAGCGCAGCCTCGGCCGGCGTCGGCGCATGCTGCTGGTAATAGACATACAACGCCGCACCGACGCCGAGCATGAGCACGGTCACGAGCAAGGAGACGCTGCTGGCGATGATCGCTTTGCCCGCATCGCGTTCGTTGCGGCAGCAGAACATGCGCTGGGCATTGAGCTGGTCGGTGCCAAACGCCGCGAGATTCTGGAAGGGCATGGCCAACAAGCCGACCCACAACGTGAACTGCACGTCGGGATTGCTCGAAAGATCAAGCAGACGCAATTTTCCAGCCGCGCCCGCCTCGGCCAGAAACTGCCCCCACCCCCCGTCGATATTGAGCAGGAGCACCGTAAAGGCGAGTAATCCGCCGCCAATAAAGACGAAAAACTGGATCACATCCGTCCAGATCACCGTTGTCATACCACCCATGAGCGTCCACCCGATGGCAAATACGCCGATAATGACAATGCACCACTCGAAAGCCAGACCGGTCACAGTCCATAAAATCAGGGCCGTGACAAGCAAGCGCACGCTTTGCCCGAGGATGGACCCGAGAAAAAACAACGCGGTCGTGAAGACGCGCGCGCCCGCCCCCAGCTGCGACTGCATGTAGTCATAGGGGCTGAAAATTCCACGTGAGTAGAAAACTTTGACAAACCACACACCGACGATCACGCGGGCCAGCAGCGATCCGATGCCCCACTGCAGATAAGTGAAATCGCCGCCCGCGGCAAAAACCATCCCCGGAACCCCGACGAAAGTGATGGCGCTGATTTCGGTGGCCACGATCGATCCGCTGACCGCCGGCCAGGGCAAGGAGCGCCCTGCAAGGAAGAAATCCTGCATGGTGGATTGCTTGCCGCGCAAGGCGTGACCGATCCATGTGGTCAGGATCAGGTAGATCCCGAGAATCGTCCAATCGATCCAGAGGAAATGGGTGTGGACACCTTCCATCCGCGGCGGCTCAGGCGAGATTTTTCACCAGCACTTTGGATTGCCGTCCGCCGACGTCGTATTTTTTCCGACGCTCGGACGGCAGGTGATCCGGCGACACCTCCTGATAGCCGCCTTTGAGCTGCAGGTATTTGTAAGCCTGGGTGCTGAGGGCAAAGAGCTGCTTGAGCCCCCTCTCCCGCGCCAACGTTTCGGTAAAAGCCATGAGTTTGCGACCGTGCCCGGCATTCTCGTGCTCTTTGTGCACATAAAGACAAGCCAACTCGCCGCATTTTTCCTCGGAATAAACATGCAAGGCGACGCATCCCATCAACTTGCCGTCGATCTCGAGCACCCAGTAATCCTGCATCCTCTCGAGGATGTCGGCCCGCGTGCGCCGGACAAGTTCCTCGCTGTCCATCGACTGCCGGATGAGCGCCATGATGGACCGCACATCCTTTTTGAAAATTTTCCGGATCTGCTGGTATTCGTTGGAGTAGATCATCGTGCCGACGCCCTCGTTGCTGAAGAGCTCGTCGAGCAAAGCCTCGTTAATCCTCCCGTCAAGTATGTGCACGCGCGGCACACCCTGACGGCAGGCCTTCGCGCCGTAATCGATCTTGGAGTAAAGGTTCGCGCCCTCGCCATTCTTCCGCTTTTTGCAGAGGTCCTCAGCTTCGACGATGCTGAGTTGCTGGGGCAAGGTAGCGCCACCCGGCAACTTGGTCTCGGCCGACAAATAAATCACTTTCGAGGCCTGCACGGCCTCCGCCAATTCCGCCGCGGCATGGTCGGAGTTGACCCGATACGTGTGCCCCTCACCGTCAAATCCGAGAGGAGGCACCACTGGAATGATGCCCTCGTGCAGCAACATGTGCAGACACTTCACATCCACGCGCTCGATCCGCCCGGTAAAACCTTGGTCCACGCCACCGAGAATGCCGGCCGGATGGGCGATGACCGCGTTGGCGTAAGCCGCCCGCAGATCGACTGAAGCCAAGCCCTCGAGAATCTCGTGGGTCAACCGCATGGCGGCATCAATGCTGACCTCGAGAGTCGCACCGTCGGTGATGCCGGTGCCGTCCGTGTTACTCGGCATGACGCCGGCTTTCCGGGCCGCGATCTGCACTTGGTGGCTGGCTCCGTGCACGAGCACCACCCGGATGCTCAAAGAGCGCAGGACGGCCAGGTCGAGCAGGATGTTGGCAAAGTTCGGCGAGGCCGCAATCTCTCCGTCCACCGCCACGACGAAGATTTTTTCGCGAAACCGCGGCACATATTGCAGGATTTCCCTGAGGTCACTGACGTTCACAGGGCGAGAGTTAGGGCTTTCCGGCCGCAAAGATCAACGCGGAATCTACGGCACGACTTTACATGAAGCCGAGCCCCTGCCATGGTCTTAGCTTCATGTCGGTTCTCATCACCATTCTTGTCGCGTTTCATGTGCTGGTTTGCCTGCTGATGGTCGGGGTCGTCCTGATGCAGCGTCCGAAAAACGAAGGGCTTGGCGCGGCCTTCGGCGGAGGCATGACGGAAAACATTTTTGGCGCGCAAACCACGCATGTCTTGCAGAAGTTCACCGTATGGCTCGGCATCGTCTTCTTCGTCCTTACTTTGCTGCTGGCGATCCTTTACGCGCGGAGCGGCACCGGCGAAACCAGCATCCAAAAGGAACTGCTCAGTCAACCCGTGCCACAAGCCTCACCCGCTCCGGCTCCTGCCGCGGATGCACCCCAACCGGCCGACATCACGGAATCTGTGGTGGTGGAGACGGTTGAGACGGACGGCAATTGACGCGGATTCCGCGCGACCCTATGCGCATCATCGGCACTGTGGCCGAGGCGGTGGAATACCGGAACCGGGCCTCCTCTCCAGTTGTTCTTGTCCCCACGATGGGCGCATTGCATGACGGACACGCCACACTGATCGATGAAGCACGCTGCCGCGCCGGCCAGAACGGTTGTGTCGTGGTGAGCATTTTCATCAACCCCACCCAATTCGGGCCTAACGAGGACTTTGCAAAATATCC
This sequence comes from Chthoniobacterales bacterium, assembly GCA_044343805.1. Taxonomy (GTDB): domain Bacteria; phylum Verrucomicrobiota; class Verrucomicrobiia; order Chthoniobacterales; family JACTMZ01; genus JACTMZ01. Next base: position 7,534 of record JBIJDZ010000022.1, read on the forward strand.
CCGCACGCTGGAAGAGGATCTCGCCATCTGCCGCCGTCACGGCGCCGATGCCGTCTTTACTCCGGTGGCCGAAGAAATTTACCCGATGAACGATTCGACCTTTGTCGACGAAACCTCCCTTTCGCTCGGACTTTGCGGTGAATCACGACCTGGTCACTTCCGCGGCGTCTGCACCGTCGTGGCCAAACTTTTCCAGATCATCCGCCCCGATGCAGCTGTCTTCGGCGAGAAAGATTACCAGCAACTGGCCGTGATCCGGCGCATGGTGCGCGATTTGTTTTTTCCTATCGAAATCATCGGACACCCCACCGTGCGCGAAGCGGATGGTCTCGCGCTCAGCTCCCGCAACCGCTACCTCAGCCCGGAGGATCGCGTCCGGGCCGTGCGTTTTGCAGTTGCACTGCAAAACGCAAAACACATGACTGATTCCTGCGCGAAAACAATCATGGCATCAGTGCACCGCGAAATCGTCGGAAACACCGGCTCCACACCCGAGTATGTCTCACTGGTCGATGCAACAACACTCGAACCATTGACCGCCTTGGATCGACCCGCCGTGCTTGCCGCAGCCGTCCAGATCGGCGAAACAAGACTGATCGATAATGTGCGCCTCGCGCCACCGCATGGAAAAGTTTGATCATATTGTCATCGGTTCCGGTATCGCCGGACTGACCTACGCCCTCAAAGCAGCCCGCTGCGGAACAGTAGCCATCGTTACCAAACGCTCCAGCGCCACGACCAACACCGCTTGGGCCCAGGGTGGCATAGCCTGCGTCACCAGTCCCGAGGACTCTTTTGCTCTCCACGTGCAGGACACTCTCGAGGCCGGCGCCGGGCTTTGCCATCGCAACATCGTCGAACTGGTGGTTCAGGAAGGCCCCGACCGTATCAAGGAGTTGATGGAACTCGGCATGTCCTTTGACCTGCGCGAGCGCCCCGACGGCGTTACCGAACTCGATCTCGGTCGCGAGGGCGGCCACAGCAAAAGGCGCATCCTTCACGCCCACGATTTCACCGGCCTCGAGATTGAGAAAACTCTTCTTGCTGCGGTGGACAATCACCCTTCCATCCGTGTCATGGAGGATCACATGGCGGTGGATCTCATCACCACGGGCAAACTCGGCTATGCCACCGAGGACCGCATCGTCGGAGTTTACGTGCTCGCCGAGAGAACCGGTCAAGTCCTCGCCCTGCGCAGTGACCGCATCGTGTTGGCGACCGGGGGTTGCGGCAAAGTCTATCTCTACACGACCAACCCCGACATCGCTTCAGGTGATGGCGTCGCCATGGCATGGCGGGCGGGAGCAGCGGTCAGCAATATGGAATTTGTCCAATTCCATCCGACCTGCTTGTTCCACCCCGAAGCCAAATCGTTTCTCATCAGCGAGGCCGTTCGCGGCGAAGGTGGAGAGCTCGTCGATGAAAATGGACAGTCATTCATGGAGCGTTATCACCCCCGCAGATCACTCGCCCCGCGCGACATCGTGGCCCGCGCCATCGATGCGGAAATGAAACGCACCGGTGCCAAATGCGTCTTCCTCGATATCACCAGAAAGTCGCGCGAGTTCCTGCAGGAACGCTTCCCGAAAATTTATGAAACCTGCGCCAGCCTCGGGATCGACATCGCGACACAGCCGATCCCGGTTGTCCCGGCGGCACACTACCAATGCGGCGGCGTGAAGACCAACGAGTATGGCGAGACGAGCCTCCGCGGGCTTTTTGCCATCGGCGAAGCTGCCTGCACCGGACTACACGGAGCCAACCGCTTGGCCAGCAATTCGCTGCTCGAAGCTCTCGTTTTCGCCCACCGGGCCTTTGCCAAAGCGACCAAAAATCACCGTGAGCTCGACAACCTGCATTTACCGGAGTGGCGGCCGGGCAGCGTGACGGACGTCGATGAGTTGGTCGTCATTTATCACAACTGGGACGAAATCCGCCGCCTCATGTGGGACTACGTCGGAATCGTCCGCACCGATAAACGCCTCCAACGCGCGGCCGCTCGCCTGCGTAACTTACAAAAAGAAGTGCAGGAATTTTATTGGAACTTCAAAGTGACCACCGATCTTTTGGAGCTTCGCAACTTGGTTGCGGTAGCTTCGCTGATTGTCGATTGCGCACTCAACCGCAAAGAAAGCAGGGGGCTTCACTACACTCTCGATTATCCGACAACAGACGATCGGTTTTTGCGCGACACGGTCATCCGCAGAGTTTAACGATGAGCATTACTGTTTCGTGACGTATTTTATTCTTTCCAGAAAAGGTGATGTCATGCATTTTTAACCCCTTTTCACCTCGCGTTAAGTAATGTGTTTTGCCCGCATTTTTCCCATTGCCTGCCTGAGTGTCATTACACTTGGGCCCTTATCGGTTTGGGCTGAAGAGATATCTTCTGCAACGGCTCCGGAGGTTGTAGCTGAGACGACTACCGATACCGCAAACATACCGGCACCCTCCCCGGAATCTGCGACCTCCGCGACAGCGGCGAATCAGGCGGCAAGTTCGACGGATTCTTCGACTCAAGCCTCATCAGACGCCACGTCCTCACCAACCGCCGTGGAAACCGAAGCAAAGCCTCCATCGGTAGAAACATTCGAGGAAGCCGTTCCGGCCGAGAAAGAAAATGAGAGCTCCAAGTTTCGCTTCACGTACCCGGTGCGCGACAACGGCACCACCCAACTCTTCACAGAAGAAAAAAACAGCGGCGTAGCCCCACCCGCAAGCACGCCCAATCCTGACGCCGGAACCCCTCTGCCGAATTCTCCCACCGGCACATCCTTTACCACCGTGGGCAACGAAGCCGGCCAAGAACTGCCCGATTTCGGAGCCGGCCGTTTCGAAAAGCGGCCCTTCCGCTACAGCTTCGCCGTTTACGAAGGCTACAACAGCAATGTCAACACGCGGAACAGCGGCGGTGTCTCGAGCCTCTATACCGAAGTTGCCGCGGGCGTCGGTTACAATTTCGGTGGTTCGCGCCTGCAGCTCAATGTCGACCTAGGGGCCGCCTTGACTTTTTATTACAACAACAAAGAACTGCAAAATGACGGCCTCTTTCCCACGATCGACCTGATCGTTGGAGCCAATTACGCCGCCAGCGAAAGGCTCGATCTATCTTTCAGCACGGCAACCTCGCTCCTTTCCCAACCGAATTTTACGGTCGCCGGTTCTCCTAATACCGACCAAGGAGAATACATCATCAGCGACACGACCTTCGGCGCCAAGTATCTTTGGCTGCCCAAGCTTGCTACGGAGACCACTTACCGCCCGCTTATCTTCTACTATCTCGACCCCGGCGCTCAAACCACTGATTTTAGCCGTGTCGAGCAGACCGTTGGACAACAATTTCTTTTTCTGTGGAAACCAACAACATCACTCGTGGCGGAGTACCGCTTCAATACGCGCAATTATTTTGTCGCTAAAAATTACGACAGCATCGGCAACTTTGCGTTGCTCGGGTTTGATCACACGCTCAACCCCCGTTCCACTCTCACCTTCCGCGGAGGCGCCGAACAGCGTATAAATCAGAATCCGGACACAACCGGCACCAACAACTACATCGGCCCGTTCGGCGAGCTGAACTTCAATTATGCTCTGGGCCGCGACACGACCCTCGGATTGCAAACCCGTTATGGAACAACGGCCTCCGGCCTTACCAATTACAACCAAGGCCAGCAACTTCTCTTTGGCTTGAACGCCGCCCACCAGCTCACTCGCCGGATCGGCTTTAACGCGTTCTTGAATTACCAGAACAACTATTACACCCAGCCAGACAGCACCCAGCCTAACTTCTACGACAACGTGTTCAACACCGGTCTGAACGCCAGCTTCAAGGTCAACCGCGTCTGGTCCCTGCTCGCCGGCTACACCTTTACCACTCTTATCTCGACGAACGAGCAACAGCAAAAAGATTACACGCAGAACATCGTCTATATCGGAACAGAGATCGATTTTTGATCCGCCCAGTCCGCTTGTTGGTTAACGGGCCTCTCGTAAATCACGCGTGAATTCACCGAAGATTTCCGCCACTGCGCTACTCCACCCCCGCGCCGCCGCCGCCGGAGAAACCTCGCTTATCGGCACCGCCCGGCCATAATTGCGCTCGAGCAACTCGCGATTGCCCGATGGTTCACGCGCCACCACCGTGAAAACCATCGCCACCACCACCCGTGGCCGTGACACATCCCGGTAATCGGCGTACAATTCGGTCAACCTCGGTTGCACCACGAGATCGGTCGACAAAGGGGTTCCCGGTTCACGCACCGGCCCGGCTCTCGAGCGCGACAACCAATCCCGCAGCTCTCCCGTCAGCATTTGCGCCGGCGGCGCCAGGAAGCGGTTGTAAAAATCGTGCTCATAAATCATCTCCCCCGAGCGGTAGAGAAACATCTGCCCCGCCGCCTCGGATGAAGCGTTGAACGGCAGCACCGAAATCGAGCGTTCGCTCGCCGGACCTGCCTTGGCCTTGGGCAAATCGAAGGCATAGCTTTCGGTCACCACTGGAGGCTGGCGCAAAGTGCACGCCGCTGGGAGCAAGCAGACCACCATCAGCCCGGTGAACAAGATCGAGCGCATCTTCATCGGCGAGTCTTACCCGGATCAAAGGAAGAACGTTTGGGCGGCTGACCGAAGAGCAGTTGCGAGGGATGCTCCCGCAGATTCTCGCTCAGCACGCGGAAGTTTTCCGCCGTGGATTGCAAGTCGCTCACAATACTCCCCACTGCGTCAGCATTGAGCAGTGGATTGGTTTGCATCGTATCGACCAGCGTCTGCATGTCACGCGACGCGACCGCAATCGAATCCATCATTTTTTTGCCGTCGGCGCTCAGCTCCTCGACCGGAATCTTGTCCACCTTGATCCGAAGATCGTTGAGCAGGGCTTGGAGATCGGCACTGATCTTGTTCAACTGCATCTGGTCCAGACTGCTGCTGAACTTTTGCAGTGTGGTATTGAACGTCTGCATGGTCACCGCGGCCTCTTGCATCGTGTCTTTCACGTCGAGAGCTTTGACCATGTCCATGATCTTGTTCACCGAGTCGAGCAGGCTGGTCAGCGTGCCGGGGGCTGAGGGGATATAGTGATGGCGCGGCTTCCACCAAATCTCGAGCGGCGGGGTTTGTTGCTTTTCCGTCACGTAGTTCAACTCCGCAAAATTCAATCCGGTGATACCTTGCGGCTGCAGCATGACTCGCAAGCCCTGCTTCACCGCGTTGTTCAGAATTGATGTGAGATCTTCGGCAAACATGTTGTCGAAGAGTCGCATGTTCACCTCCATCTCCAGATAGACGTAATCGCTGCGACCACCGTTCGGAGACGGCCCGTATTCGTTGAAGCAGAAGTCAATCCGCGAGATGCGCCCGATTTGCACGCCACGGAATTTCACCGGCGAGCCGATATCCATGCCTTGCACCGTGCCATCAATGTAGGTCTCGAGATAAATTTTGGGACGAAACGCGCTGCCCGCCCCCAGAAAAAGCAAAGCTCCGGCGAGCAGGGCAAATCCCGTGAGGACGAACACGCCGATTTTGAAATAGTTGGCTTGGCTGGACATAGAAATCAGGCGGCTTTGGCGTTCACGGGTTCACGGCGGAAAAAAGCCCGCACATAATCGTTCGGAGGATGATCCCGCAACTCGGCGGGCTTGCCCTCGGCCACCACTCGGCCGTTCCCGAGCATCAAGGCCCGGTCACCGATTGCGTAAATGCTGGCCAGTTCATGGCTTGCAATCACGAAGGTGATGCCGAGGTTGCGGGACAGCGAGAGAATCAACGTATCCAACTCCGCCGATGTGATCGGATCCAGCCCGGCCGATGGCTCGTCGAGGAAAAGGATTTCCGGATCCAACGCCATTGCCCGCGCCACCGCCGCCCGTTTCTGCATGCCCCCGCTGATCTCCGAGGGCAGGTAATCGGCGAAATCACCTAGCCCCACTTGCAGCAACTTCAAACGCCCCAACAACGAACGCGCGTCCTTGGGCAGATGCGTCCACTCCTCGAGCGGCAAGGCAACATTCTGCACGAGCGTCATCGAGCCGAATAACGCCCCGCCCTGATACATCACGCCGAAACGCCGCAGAATTTTTTCACGTTCCTTGCCCGTTGCCCCAACGATGTTCATGCCCCCGATCAGCACCTCGCCCGCCATCGCCGGATACAATCCGATCATGTTTTTCAACAACGTGCTTTTGCCCGATCCCGAACCGCCGAGAATGATGAAAATTTCCCCGCACCGCACATTGAACGACACGTCCTGCAGAATCTCCCGCCCAGAATAGCCCGCCGTCAATTTTCGCACTTGGATGATGTCGTCGGCCTTCATCGTCAGAATTTCAACTGGTAATAGACCACGGCGAACACCGCATCGAGGAGCACAATAAGGAAAATGCTGGTGACGACGGAACGCGTCGTCGCGTCGCCCACCGCGGCGGCTCCCGCCCCCGTCTGCAATCCGCGCATACAGCCCACCCCGGCCACCACCGCGCCGAAGAGGAAGGATTTGATCAGACCGGCCATCACATCGTGCACTTTGAGCGAGCCGGATAACTGATGCGTCAAAGTCTCCAGCGGAAACCCCAGCGTCAACATCACGAAAAACCCCCCCGCCACCCCCAGGACCATGGAATAAATCGTCAGCACCGGCGTCACCGCGATCCCGGCGAGCACCCGCGGCACCGCCAGAAACCGCACCGGCTGCAGCCCCATCGTCGTCAAAGCCGCGACCTCCTCATTGACTTTCATCGTCCCGATCTCGGCGGCAAAAGCGGAACCAGACCGCCCCGCGAGCACAATCGCCGTCATGATCGGCCCCAACTCGCGCGTCATGGCTAAAGCCACCAGATTCACCACAAAAATATCCACCCCGAACTGCCGCATCGGCATCGCTGCCTGAAAGGCCATGATCGTCCCGGTCAAAAAGCTGATCAGCGCCACAATGGGCAACGCATTCGTCCCGGCTTTTTCCGTGATGACCCACCACTCGCGCAGACGCAACTTCCGCGGCCGCGCCGCCAACGAGACCAGTCCCGCACTGACTTCGCCCACAAACTGTGTCTCGTCGCGCCACTCCTGGGTTCGCGCCACCGCGGCATGACCGAGATTACCCACCCAGCCTCCGTAGCCCCGTTCTGGCACCTCGTGCTGGGCAAGCTTGTCTCGGTCCACTGCGTCATAGAGCGAACGGAACTTCGGCGCCAGCCCCTCGACGCTCCAGGCGATGTGCCGCCGCGCGGCGATTTCCTCAAGTGCCACCAACAAAGCCACCCCCGCCCCGCCGCAATAATCAACCGCCGCACAATCCACGGTGACATTTCCTGGGGCACCCTGCACCGCTCGCTGCGCAGCATTCCAGCAGGCAGAAACCCCAGCGTCATCCAACCAGCCGGCCAGCCGGAGAACGTCTTCCCCTTCCTTGCGCTGCACCTGCAAGGTGGCGGTCCGTTGTTCAATTGCGGACATGGCAACTATCAACTTGCCACCAGCCAACGACTCGCGCGAGTTGTTTTAGACAGGCTCCTCCACCATCGGAGGCCGGGCTGCGAGTGCCAGAAACGCACCCGCCAGCAGCAGCGCACCCGCCACCACCTGCTCGAAGCTGAATTTCTCACCCATCAGAAACGAGGACATCAGCATGGTGCCAAGAGGACAAAGCAGCAGGGCCGACTGCGAGGGCGCCGCGCCCAACTCGCGGATGCCGATGTAATAAAGCCAATGCCCCAAGCCGATCGAGATCACCCCCGAGGCGAAGAGCACAAAGTTGGTCCAAGCATCAGCCTGCAACACCGCGCCCGCGTCGCCGAAGATAAGCATCGGCGGCAACAGCAGCAATGTCGTCCACAACCCGATTGCGCCGAAACCCAGCGTCGGCCCGGCCTGAGCGGTGAACTTTTTCACCATCACCCCGTAAACCGCCCAGCCCGCCGCCGCAGCCAGCGCAAGCAGTAAACCCGCGAAAAAACCATCACTCAACTTCATCGGCCCCGGCTGCCACACCAAGCCGGCCACACCAAGCAGCGCCATCGCCGTGCCGAGTTGAAATTTCCCACTACGTGCGATCCAACGCTCGTCGGCAAAAAACACCACGGCCAGTGCTGCCGTCAGAATCACCGACATCCGCCCGAGCAACGCGTAAAGCCCCGGCCAGAGCAGCACCACTGCCATTGTCTGCGCGACCTGATGCACTCCATTTGGCAAAGCAGCCAACGCGCACCCTACCCATTCCCGCCTCCCCATGCGCCGCAGGGAACTCCACAGCGCCCAGAGCCACAAAGGCGCCATGGAGACAAAACCCGCTGCGTAACGGTAAAAGTTTTGCGTCCACGGATCGAACGTCCGCCCGAGCCAGAACTGGAAAATCGGCGGGGTGGACCAGATCAGCACTGCTGCGCCCAAGGCCAAGCGGCCTCGCCAAAGATACCGCGTGTTGCTCATCTTGGAGAACTCGGCCGTTTCACCGCGAAAGCCATGCGCCTCATCCTGCCGGCCTCTTTTTGCAAAGTCCATCGCCATGACGCCGCAAAACGTCCATCATGCACGGTTGATGAGAGTCGGAGCGGAATTAGTCCTCGAAATCACCGATGTCGCCTATGGCGGCGCCGGCCTCGGCCGTCACGAAGGCCGCGTTGTCTTTGTGCCCTTCACCATTCCCGGTGAAACCGTGCGTGCGCGCGTCACCAGCACCCACCGCAACTGGCTCCAAGCCCACGTCGTGGAAATCCAGCTAAAGTCGCCCGACCGCGTCGCGCCCCCTTGTCTTTGGTTCGGCCGCTGCGGCGGCTGCTCCTACCAGCACATAGCTTATCCGCAGCAACTCGCCATCAAAACCCGCCAAGTGGTTGAAGCCCTGCGCCGCATCGGAAAAATTGCCGAACCCCCGGTGGAATCCGCCCTCGCCTCGCCGCTCGCATACGGCTACCGCAACCGCATCACCGTTCATGTCGTGCCCCCGACCATCGGCTTCCGCGGCACCGATCCACGACAGGTCGTGGACATCAAGGAGTGCCTGCTCGCCGAGCAGACGGTAAACGACAAGCTCGAAGCCCTGCGCGCCAAGCGACGACTCAGGCCCGGTCCGGCCACACTCCGCTCCAGCGCCGAGCACGGCGGCTTCCGCCAAGTGAACGACACCGCCGCCGAAGCCCTCGCCTCCGTCATTTCCGACATGGCCGGCAGCGGCCCGTTGCTTATCGACGCTTACTGCGGCGCGGGCTTCTTCGCCAAAAAATTATGCGACAAATTCGCCCGCCTCATCGGCATCGATTGGGATCAACGTTCGATCGACCGCGCCCTCGCTGGCGCCTCCCCTGCCGAGGAATACCACACCGGCGACGCAGCCGAATTGCTACCGGCTATTTTGTCTGAAGCCTCCGAGGCTCTCGTCTTGCTCGACCCGCCGGCGCAAGGTGTGGCCGAACCCGTTATCACTGCGCTGCTCGCCGCGGCTCCATCCCGCCTCATCTATGTGTCTTGCGACCCCGCCACGCTCGCCCGCGACCTCGCCAAACTCACCGATCGCTACAACTTGCAACGCGTTGTTCCGGTGGACATGTTCCCGCAAACCGCATCCATCGAGACCGCGTGCCTGCTGGAACGGCGGTCAGTCTCCTGAAGCAGACTAATCGTCCAAATCGACGTTTTGCTCTGCCATGCGGCTGCTGGGAAGTGAATAGTAGGAAAAACGCGAGCCGCTATCCGTCGGATTATTGGCGTAAGACGAATCGGGCGTTGATTGGCAAGCCGACAACAAACACAAGATGACCAAGGCAAAAAAGCAGGCAATTGATTTCATGCAGCCACATAAACACACAAACATGCGTCCCACACGCCCTTTCTTTGTCACAAATTGGTCAACAAATACGCGCACGCAGGAAGCAAAAAGCCACACCTTAGAGATAGGGGCGCGGCGTCAGGACACACCGCGAGCCTTCCTCGCCCGGTAAATAAAAAAGACCAGCCAGCAGACGCGATGTCCTCAACTGCCGGGAACGTGGTACATCCGCACCGCAGGTCTAAGGCCCCACCCTCCCTGGCAAATCAAACGCCGCACCGCGGAGGACATTTTCTGCCAATCAATGCGAACAGCACCAGTTCGTTCTTCCCCGCCGCGCGTCTTTGCGGCAATGTGACAATTTATGAAAATACGCGTTACCGTCTTGCCCAAACCGTCCGTCCTAGATCCGCAGGGCGTGGCCACGGGGGAGGCGATGAAACATCTCGGCTGGAACATCCCAAGCCGCGTCCGCGTGGGCAAACTCATCGAAATTGAAGCCCCCGGGGGCAAGCCCGACGAATCCCAGCTCCATGCCATCTGTCGCGACCTGCTTTCCAACCCGGTCATCGAAGACTACAGCGTCGAATACGCCGAGTGATGAAATTCGCCGTTCTGCGTTTTCCGGGATCAAACTGCGATCAGGATTGCCTCCGCACCCTGCGCGACACGTTTGGTGAGACTGCTGAACCCGTTTGGCACAAAGAAACCTCCGTCTCTGGTTACGATGTGATCATCGTTCCCGGAGGATTTTCCTTTGGCGATTATCTGCGCTGCGGCGCCATTGCCCGCTACTCGCCGGTCATGCAAGCCGTTGTCGAAGCTGCCCACCGCGGCACGCCCGTCCTCGGGATCTGCAACGGTTTCCAGATTCTCTGCGAAGCCGGTCTACTCCCCGGCGCGCTTGTGCGCAACCGGGGTCTCCATTTCATTTGCAAGCCGGTGCACCTTCGTTTGGAAAACAACACGTCGCCATTCACCCGCGCCGGCCAGGCGTGCCAAGTCCTCCGCGTCCCCATCGCCCACGGTGAGGGCTGCTACTTTGCCGACGACGCCACGTTGAAAATGCTCGAGGATCACCATCGTGTTGCCTTCCGCTATTGCGACGCCCACGGCGCCATCACTCCTGCTGCCAACCCCAACGGCTCGCTCCGCAACATCGCCGGCATCCTTAACGAGAATGGCAACGTCCTCGGTCTCATGCCCCACCCCGAGCGAGCCTGCGAAGCCCGCCTCGGCAGCGAGGACGGACGCCTTGTTTTCGCCAGCCTCCTTGAATCCGCTCTCAGCGCCGCGTCATGAAAGATCCCGCTATCACGCCCGAACTCATCGCCAAACACGGCATCACCCCCGAGGAGTATACCCGCATCCAGAAGATCCTCGGACGCGACCCGAACTTCACCGAACTCGGCATCTTCTCCGTCATGTGGAGCGAGCATTGCTCGTATAAAAACTCCCGGCCGGAGCTGAAAAAATTCCCCACCACGGGTCCTTCGATCCTCGTCAAAGCGGGCGAGGAAAATGCCGGCGTCCTCGACATCGGTGACGACTGGGCCATCGCCTTCAAAATCGAAAGCCACAACCACCCAAGTGCTGTCGAGCCGTTCCAAGGAGCGGCCACCGGAGTCGGCGGCATCATCCGCGACATCTTCACCATGGGCGCGCGCCCGGTTTTCCTCCTCGACTCGCTGCGCTTCGGACCAATCGACAAAGACGCACCGGGCTCCGCCACCAACCGACACCTCTTATCCGGCGTTGTCTCCGGCATCGCCCACTACGGCAACTGTATCGGCCTGCCTACTATCGGCGGCGAAACGTGGTTCGATGAAACTTACGCCGGCAACCCGCTCGTCAACGTTTTCTGCCTCGGCGTGCTCCGCCACGACCAGATCGCACGCGGCGCGGCCAAAGGCATCGGCAATCCTGTCTTTTACGTCGGCGCCGAAACCGGACGAGATGGTCTCGCCGGGGCAGCCTTTGCCTCACGCGAACTCACCGAGGAATCGAAAGAAGACCGACCCGCCGTGCAAGTCGGTGACCCGTTCCGCGAAAAACTCCTTCTTGAAGCCTGCCTCGAACTTCTCGCCAGCGGCTGCGTTGCCGGCATCCAGGATATGGGCGCCGCTGGCCTCACCTGCTCGACCTGTGAGACCGCCAGCCGGGGCGGCAGCGGCATCGACGTCGATCTCGACCTCGTCCCGAAACGCGAAACGGGCATGACCCCCTACGAAATCCTCCTCAGCGAGTCCCAGGAACGCATGCTCGTCATTGTCCACAAAGGACAGGAGGACAGCGTGCGCGAGATTTTCGAAAAATGGGATCTGCCCTACGCTTGCATCGGTCAAGTCACCGGCGACGGCATCATGCGCATCCGCGCCGGCGGCAAGGTCGCCGCCGAAATCCCCGCATCCTCGCTTACCGACCAAGCGCCCGTTTACCACCGCGAAGCGGCCGAATGGACGCCTCCCGCTCCTCTCGACATCCAGAGCGTTCCCGCGACAGACCTCACCGCCGCGCTGCCTCGCCTGCTTTCGCATCCATCGCTCGCCCGCAAGAGCTGGATCTGGGAGCAATACGACCACATGGTACGCAACGGTGCCGTGGTCGCTCCCGGTTCCGACGCCGCCGTCTTCTACGCCCGGGAATGCGGCAAATACCTCGCCGCCTCAGTCGATGGCAACGGACTCATCACCCGCCTCGACCCCCGCGAAGGCGGCCGTCGCTGCGTGGCCGAAGCGGCCCGCAACATCTCCTGCTCCGGCGCGCTCCCGCTCGGCGCAACGGATAACCTCAACTTCGGCAACCCGCACAAACCGGAAATCTTCCGCCAACTGCGCGACTCGGTCGAGGGCATGGCCGAAGCCTGCCGCGCCTTCAATACTCCTGTCACCGGCGGCAACGTCAGCCTCTACAACGAAAACCCCGCCGGACCGATCGATCCGACACCCGTCGTAGCCATGGTGGGTGTCATCGACAACGAGGCTCACATCACGCGCCAAAGCTTCCGCGGCTCCGGCGATTCCGTATGGTTGCTCGGGGAACGCGCCGCCGGCCTCGACGCTTCGCAGTTCCTGCTCATCCTCCACGGACGCAAGGAGGGCCGCCCGCCACAAACCGATCTCGCGGCCGAAGTCGCCCTACAGCAAACCCTTCGCGATGCCATCCGCGAAGGCTTGGTCCGCAGCGCACACGATTGTGCCGAAGGCGGTATCGCCGTGGCTCTTGCCGAATGCTGCCTCTCGGGAGAACAATTCCTCGGCGCCGACATTACTTTGCCAGAAGACAAACTTCGCGATGACGAAACCCTCTTCCACGAGGCACCCGGCCGCATCCTTGTTTCGGTCGCACCGGAACACGAAACCGCTTTGGAAGAACTGTTCACCAGTCGCAACCTCCCTATCCGCAAGATCGGGATAACCGGCGGCGACAGTTTGGCCATCCAAGTCCGCGCCAACACGTTCCGCTGGTCGCTGCAAGATTTGTTCGGTCCATGGGACTCCTCGCTGGGTGATCTCATGGGGACAGTTGCCGAACCGCTCGCCGCGCATTAAAGTTGGATCGTGAAAGGAAGGCAGCCCAGTGCCGGCGATCTCTCGGGTTCGTTGCTGGTGGCCCATCCGATGATGGCTGACCCGCATTTTCGCCATGCTATCTTATACCTTTCCCATCACAGCGCGGAGGAGGGCGCGCTCGGTTTCATCCTCAACCGTCCCTTGGCCCAAAAAAAACCTAAGGATTTACCGGTTGGCGAGGCAGCTCAACATATCGCCCACGTGAAGATTTTTGAAGGTGGTCCCGTGGAACGAAACCAGATCATCGTCGCTTCGCTTGAGTGGGACGAGCAGACCGGATCCTGTCGTTTCGAACCGATCGAACCTCCTGAGGGCGACTTCGAATTTCCCGAAGCGACCGACGACAAACTCCGAATCTTTCTGGGTTACGCCGGCTGGTCGAAGAACCAGCTCGAACGCGAAATAGCCAGCAACTCTTGGCTCGTTCTCAAACCCCACCCCGAACTGCTCAAGGCCGACATCAACGACCAGACTTGGCACCGCATCATGAGCGGCCTCGGCCCCATGTATCGTGTCTTGGCCAGCGCCCCTGAGGATGCCTCGCCCAACTGACCCTGTCAGCCCCTTTGCCCGGCGGGTTTACGAGGCATTGTCCACCGTTCCGCCAGGACGAGTCATCACCTACGCTGCACTCGCCCGTAAAATCGGATGCCGTTCCCCCCGCGCCGTCGGCCAGGCGCTCCGCGCCAACCCTCTCGCCCCGCAAGTGCCCTGCCACCGCGTCATCGCCTCCGACCTGACCCCTGGCGGCTTCTTCGGCCACAAATCCGGCCCACAGCTTGCCCGCAAACTCCGGCTTCTCGCGGCTGAGGGAATCCGCTTCAAAAACAACCGCCTCGCCGACCCCACACGCGTACTCTGAAATCTACCATCGTCACTGAACGCTTATGCTACATCGCGGTCAAATCATCGACCTCCTGAACCGACGTATCTTTTCCGGCGTGGTCGAAGTGCAAGAGGGCAAGATCGTAGCGGTCATTGAAGACCCCACCATCACTGATTCCGGCTACCTCTGCCCCGGTTTTATCGATGCGCATGTGCATATTGAGAGCTCGATGCTCACGCCGCCGGAATTTGCCCGCATCGCCGTCATCCATGGCACGGTCGGCACCGTCTCCGATCCGCACGAAATCGCCAATGTGCTCGGAATCGAGGGCGTGCGTTATATGCAAAACCTCGCCACGCAGACACCCTGCAAAATTCATTTCGGCATCCCCTCCTGCGTGCCCGCCACCAGCTTCGAAACAGCCGGCGCCGCTCTCGGACCCGACGACGTCGAGAAACTCTGCCGCGATTCATCGCTGCTTTATCTCTCCGAGATGATGAACTTCCCCGGCGTCATCCACCGTGACCCCGAGGTTATGGAAAAAATCGCTCTCGCCAAGCAGTGGGGTAAACGCATCGACGGACACGCCCCCGGCCTGCGTGGCGACGACCTTCGCACGTACGTCGCTGCAGGCATCGAAACCGACCACGAATGTTTCCAGATCGACGAAGCGCGGGAAAAACTTTCGCTTGGTCAAAAAATCCTTATCCGTGAAGGCTCGGCTGCCAAAAATTTCGACGAACTCTGGCCGCTGCTCCTCGAGGCGCCGGACCGCTGCATGCTTTGCAGCGACGACAAACATCCCGACGACTTGCTCGACGGCCAGATCAACGAACTCTGCGCCCGCGCCGTCGCCCACGGCGTCCCGCTCTTCCACGTTCTACGTGCCGCCTGCTTGAATCCCGTCGAGCATTACGGCCTCCGCTGTGGACTACTCCGCCCCGGCGACCCAGCGGACTTTATCCGACTGCACAACCTCGTCAGCTTCCGTGTCTCCGAAACGTGGATCGACGGACAAATCGTTGCCCGCGATGGAAAATCCTTGCTCCCGCGCTCCGTTTCCCCACCGATCAATAATTTCCATACCATTCCGAAAACAGCCGACGACTTCATCGTCCGTGCCGCTGGTGAAAAACCAACGATCCGCATCATCGAAGCTCCCGATGGACAAATCGTTACCGGGTCCGACACCGCAAAAGCTCTCGTCATGGACGGCTGCATCACCGCCGATCCCTCGCGTGACATTCTCAAAATCTCCGTGGTCAACCGCTACCGCGACACCACTCCTGCTGTGGCCTTTGTCCGGGGCATCGGCCTCAAAAACGGCGCCATCGCTTCCAGTGTCGCGCACGACTGCCACAACATCGTCGCTGTGGGAGCCAATGACGCCGACCTTACCCGCGCAGTCAATCTCCTCATCGAGAGCAGGGGCGGCATCTGCGTCGTCGGGCCGGACATTTCTGACGTCCTGCCGCTACCCGTGGCAGGATTGATGAGCGATGGATTCGCCGAAGACGTGGCTGCCGCCTACACCCGCCTTACCCGACAAGCCCGCGCTCTCGGAAGCTCCTTGCACGCGCCTTTCATGACTCTGTCATTCCTCGCCCTGCTCGTGATCCCCTCGCTCAAATTGAGCGACCGCGGGCTATTCGACGGCGACCATTTTGAATTTGTTCCCCTAATCAACAGTTCAATGAGGGATTAGACCTGTTCAAGGCCTCGAAACTTTATAATGACCTCGGAGGGAAGGTCGCTTCGACCTGGCAAACAATAGGAGCAGGCTTCGGACCTACGGACCCGCTATTCTGCAAATATATGCATCCGCGCATGGTAGGACACGAAGTCCTCGGCGCGCGTCTTCCGCGGCCAACAATTCATCATTTAAACGGCCTTGGTATTTTGCCCGCACCGCCTGGTCCATTGTTCACGAGGAACCTTTCGCGTCACTCCGCATGGACCGGAAATGCCTCGCCTCCGGCAAAGAAGCTCTTTGTCTTCTGGTATCCTGCGACAAAGGCGCCCCCGACCAAGCCAAGCGAAAGAATCCACGCGAAAAACTTCAGACGGCGTTGACGTATTTTCATCTGCCGCCGGCTGATTCTTCGCGGACGCACTTTCACAGGCCTTGCCGCCCGCAGCTTGGGCGGCACAGACACCGGACGCGGAGTAGCATATAGACGCGTGGCCTCATGGTGCGGCTGGAATGGTTTGGCGGATACCGGAGGAGGAGGCATCGACAATGATGACGCAAAAACTTGCAGTGACGGCTTCGCCGCCTTGCCACAGATGACCCGTGGGAGTTGCCCATTTATCGGACGAAGCGGAGTGCGTAAGCTGCAGTCTTCGGATGAGTGTTTTGGCATCAACCTTCCTTTGCACACCGAAGACGCGGCGATCTAAATCCTTTCTTCCCCAGGGGCCTCGTGTGCATAGATTTCAGGTATGAGGATGCTCGAACAGCCCGTATTTATCCGATTCGAAGACGCCGATCCGGCGGGGGTGATTTTTTATCCCCGAGCGATTGCCCTTGCCCATGCGGTCATCGAAGAACTTATCCGCTGCTCACCGCTCGGCTGGAACGCGTGGTTTGTCTCCCCCACCCATGCAGCGCCCATCCGCCGGGCCGAAGCAGAGTTTTTTCATCCTCTGCGCGCGGGAGAGAAAGTCACCGCCCGCGCCATGGTGGACACCCTCGGCGAGACCTCGGTCATTTTTGTTGTTCGCTTCCTCACCGCAGACAATGTCGTCGCTGCGCAAGTCCGCACCGTTCATGTCCTCGTCGACCGGTTCACCGGCCATCCTGTGCCGTTGACGCCGGAAATCCGGGCCGCGCTGTCATAGAAGGAACGATAAAGTTGGGCGACAAATCGGCCGGGCATCTCCGGCGCTTAGAAAGACAGCGGATATAGATTTTCCGCCTGCAGATTGGGCTGCTGACACATACGAAATTTTCTCAGACTTCCCGCCGGGCCGGCCAAGCAGTTCAGGCTGGATTCTAATTTTTCAACACCGCGCGCGATAGATAGGGAGCTCTAAAAAATTATGCAGTATCGGCACAAAAGATGGCCGACCCTCAAACAGAGTTCTTAAAACAACCGTCATCCGTTTAAATTCTTCTCATGAGATGTTGGCTTCGACTTTTGAGCTTAGCACTGGCGCTGCTTGTGCTCGGCTTCGTATGGAAATGGGCCATTGAAAAAGACCGGCAGTGGCGCAAAGGGCGTCCTCAGCCGGATCCCAATGGCCCGGCACATTTTTCGCCGCGCCGGATTGATACCCTTGATGAAAAGGATCAGACAAACGCGGCTAATCCCGGCCACAGTCGCTAGGAGATGCCATTCCAACTACGTGTGATCTATGTTTTGGGAGACCGGCAGACGGTCACATCCTCAGCACCATTGCAGAATCCCTGCCGCCGCCTTGATCAAAGCGGTATCGCTACCGGTGCACGCTTTTGCCGGCGGAGGGTCGCGGAAGGGCTCTCTCCGAAAAGTTCACGGTAACGCACGGCGAATCTGCCCAACTCGGTAAATCCCAATTTGGAAACAATGGCCGTAACTTTGTCATCTGCCGAATCACTGGCAAGAAGAGCCTGGCGGGCGCGATTAAGCATGACACGCTGGAAGAAAGATCGGGGCGACAATCCGGTGATTGTGCGGAAAGCATTTTGCAGGGTCTTGGGACTCACGTTCAAGCGGCGGTATATATTCGCCATCCTTAAAAAACCTCCCGACGACTGGAAGACTTCGATGGCCCGACGCACAACAACCGAGGCCGATGGACGACCGCTGGAGACGTCATCTGTATCAATGACCGACAACATGGCCTCATAGACAAGGTCCTCGAGTTCCTCTTGATGAATATGCAGTGAACCGCTGGCGACTTCGTCTAACAGCGCATTGAACTTTCT
The DNA here is from genome assembly GCA_044343805.1 of Chthoniobacterales bacterium. Taxonomy (GTDB): domain Bacteria; phylum Verrucomicrobiota; class Verrucomicrobiia; order Chthoniobacterales; family JACTMZ01; genus JACTMZ01. Next base: position 25,599 of record JBIJDZ010000022.1, read on the forward strand.
TTGCACCGCATGGACAGTCTCCGGGCGCGCGGCCAGCGGCATTCCGGAACGGCCAAGGCGCAAATTACCCAAGACGCCGGGGGCCAACCCGGCGTCATCCGCCAACTCATAGAGACTTTTCTGATCGACCATCATGATGATCTGGCCGAAGCCGCGCGGAGCCACGATATCAAGCTCCTCGCCCGTCATTGCCGAAGCCACCGTGCTCTGTGTCATGGTTGCGCCAGAAAAAATAGCACCGGGACCACCCGTGATGATCCCCAGCCCGAACCTGTCGCCGATCAATTCCCCGCGCGCGTGAATGCGGCAGGCGTAGTCTTCGCGATAGACCAGAGTCTGACCGGACGCGGCAAACTCGATTTGGCATTTGAATTGCCCGGGCTCGAGTTGCGACGAATCCAAAGTGAAAAATTGACTGACAGCTCTGGCGAGATCCTCGATCCCATTTCTCTGGATCACCCCGCTCAAAACCCGGCTGGAGGGGGGCGGAGAGCGATCTACTTGTTCTCGATGACTCATGAACTATAGGGGGGCGGACAAAAAAGCGCACGCCGCACCACACGTCAACTGCGGAAAATCTTCTGCGCTGTGATTAACTTTTCCAAAAGTGAATTTATTTTCCCCAACGACGGCCCAAGCAGACAGGACCAACCGCCTACCAATAACCGGCGCGTAAAGCTAAATACTTATCGCTTTCAATTGATAGCCGAGAAGGCATCCAAAATGCAAAATCCGCAGAAAATTATGCCATCCCAACCGGAGCAATGTCTGTCCGATCAGAACCAATAGCGCGAGCAGATTGATCGAGATGCAATTATTAACGATTGGCGTTGGCTTGGGCGAGGCTTTGGAGGACTTCGATCTCGCTGAGCACTCGTCCTGTACCTTCGGCCACTGCACTGAGGGGATCTTCCGCAATATGAACCGGAAGACCTGTCTCCTGACGCAATCGTTCGTCAAGACCGCGCAACAAGGCGCCTCCGCCGGCCAGAACCATTCCGCGGTCCACTAAGTCAGCCGACAACTCCGGTGGACAATGCTCAAGCGCAGTGCGAACAGCATCGACAATACTTTCCACGGGTTCAGCCAAGGCCTCGCGGATTTCTTTCGCATTTAGCTTCACCGTTTTGGGAAGACCCATCGCGGCATCACGCCCCTTCACTTCCATCGTTTCCTCGTCAGCAACCGGAGCGGCCGAACCGAGTTTGATTTTGATATCTTCAGCTGTGCGATCCCCGATCACAAGATTGTGCGCCCGCTTGAGATAATGAATGATAGCCGAGTCGATTTCGTCGCCCGCCACGCGCACGCTGCGGCTGAAAACAATGCCAGCCAACGAAATCACAGCCACCTCCGTTGTGCCCCCACCGATATCTATGATGAGATTGGCGGCAGCCTCTTGAATCGGCAACCCTGCCCCGATGGCAGCAGCCATTGGTTCCTCGATCAGGTAAACTTCCCTCGCACCGGCGCGGGCGGCGGATTCACGGACGGCGCGCTTTTCTACACTGGTGATACCCGACGGGACAGCGACAACTACTCTCGGACGACCGAACACGCGATTACAACGGGCTTTTTCAAAAAGATACGACAGCATCGCCTCGGTGATTTCGAAGTCGGCAATAACGCCGTCTTTGAGCGGGCGGATTGCGATAATGTTTCCGGGGGTGCGGCCAAGCATGCGCTTGGCTTCGTTGCCGACGGCCAGAACCTTGCGAGTGGAGGCCTCAACTGCGACGACAGAGGGCTCGCGTAAGATGATCCCCTCGTCGCGGCGGAAAACCAAGGTGTTGGCCGTACCAAGATCGATTCCTATGTCTGTGGAAAAAAAGCTCTGGAGTTTTTGGAACATGGGTTTTGGTGGGACAACCCACTAATGTGGATAACTAAAGCCGCACCGTCACTAACAAACTCTTTGCAAAATCAGTATAAAACTGCACCGAGGTCTCTCGAATCAAAGGTCTTGAGCATGGTCGATCCCGTTTGGGCAATAAGGACTTCAACCCACTCGCCCAAACGAGGCAGACCGAGTAATAAAGGCGCATCAAGATGACAGATAAAAAACTCTTCGCAAAGATAGCCCTTTGGAACGACCCCGTGCCCCGGGGAGGACCGGCCCAGATGGCTTGCGATGAGGCCATGCTGTCGATCGTCGATCTACCAGTGCTGCGCGTGTTTCTATGGGCCCAGCCGTGGATCAGTGCGGGTTTTTTCATTCCCCGTGAATCAGCCCGAATGTTTCGTCCTGATTTGCCGTTTTGTCGGCGATGGACCGGCGGCGGTGTGGTCGTGCATGAGGGGGACTTCACTTTCTCTTTGGTCGTGCCGCGTCATGAAAGTTGGGCCTTGATGCGTCCTAGTGACACCTACCTCTTTTTGCACGAGGCAATAGCCCGCGCGCTCCGTCAGGCCGGTGTAGAGGCCGACCTTGCGGAGGAGGACACGGGACAAGAGCAATGCTTCATTGCTCCTGTCCGCAACGACGTGCTGGCCAATGGGCGCAAGATCGTCGGAGGGGCTCAACGCCGTACCAAACGCGGACTTTTGCACCAAGGATCGATCCAAGGTGCGCCCATCAGCCGTGATTTTGCGCCCTTGCTGGCATCTCACCTCGCCCACGAGACATCTCCTTGGCAGCCACCGGATGAACTCGAGAGAACGGCAGAAACTCTCGTCGGCACAAAATACGGGAATGATGAGTTTCTGGCACGTGGCGTGCTGACACCCAAATCTTTACAGCCCAGCACGCAGCCCTGACAATGAAGTCGCTGCCACGTGGAAAACTCCATTTGCCATGAAAAAAAACAGCAAAACTTCCGCCCGGTCCGCCAAGTCGAAGTCAAAGGTTGCACCACGCTCGCGCAAGATCTCGGCTCGCAAAAAAGCCGGCGCTCCGGCAACACGCAAAGCCCCGCCCCGACGCAACAAAAAAAATTCTCCAGCCACCGACATCGACAGTCTGGGCGAGCTTCCACAAAGCTACGGGGCCCAGGAACGGATCTTTGTCATCGCCCAAGAACCCCGGTTGCTTTTTTGCTACTGGGACCACACCCTGACGGAAGGGCTGGTTAGCCAAGTATTCTTGCGTCATTCGCTGCCGGGTTGTGCTACTCACGAGGGAGAAGCGCCCGTACCTTTGCAAGCAAACAGCTGGTATCTCCCCGTGCGCGAGGAAGAAACCACATACCGGGTCGAACTGGGATTCTATGCCGGCAACGAATGGAAAACACT
>JBIJDZ010000023.1:0-28798 GCA_044343805.1 Chthoniobacterales bacterium
TCATCCGCCGGCGCGTGCCGGCCGAGAAAATTGAAAAACTGAAGTCCGAATTGGCGGCGGCCGGATTGCGTGGCGTGCACTACGAATACGAGCCGATCCGGAACTATCCGAACGATTCCATGCTGGCCCATGTCGTCGGCTTCATGGACCACGAGTCGAAAGGTATCCAAGGCGTCGAATTGATGATGGATCCGTATCTGCGCGGGGAAAACGGTTTCGTTTACACGGAGCGTGATCGCCGTGGCCGGGAAATTGTTGCCTACCGCGGCATGGAACGTCCGGCGAGAAACGGAATGACTGTGCAGCTCACGATCGACTTGGGCTTGCAGGAGATCGTTGAACGCGAGTTGGAGCGGGCCAGTGAGATGCTCAAGCCAAACATGATCACGGCTGTATTTGTGCGCCCGAGCACCGGTGAGATTCTCGCGATGGCGACGCGCCCGACTTTCAATCCGAACGAGCATCACCAAGCGCCCGTGGAGACAACGAAGAACCGAGCGGTCATTGAAATGTTCGAGCCGGGCTCAACCTTCAAAATCGTGGTGATAGCCGCCGCGTTGAACGAGGGTGCGGTCACGCCCGAGAGCCAATTCCATTGCGAGAACGGAAACTTCATGTACGCCGGAAGGAACCTGCGCGATGTGCATGGTTACGGGCCGCTGAGTGTTCATGACGTTCTCGTCAAATCATCCAACATCGGTTGCGCCAAGATTGCCATGCACATCGGGGCCGACACTTTTTACGAATACATCCGCCGTTTCGGCTTTGGCGAACGATCCGGCCTCGGCTTGCCGGGTGAAATCCCGGGTCTCGTGCGTCCGCGACACAGTTGGACCGGCCTCTCCATCACGCGCGTGCCGATGGGCCATGAAATCGCCGTCACGCCTCTACAAATCGCCATGTCCATGGCAGCCATCGCCAACGGGGGAAACATGATGTTGCCGCAGATCGTGCAAACGGTGCGAGACGACAGCGGCCGTGAGGTGGTTTCTTTTCGTCCGCAAGTGGTTCGTCGTGTCGTTTCCGAGTCCACGGCAGCCAAGGTGGCGGCGGCTTTGCAGGATGTGGTAAGCGAGCGTGGCACGGCGCGGTTGGCCGGATTTTCCGGATACCGCGTGGCGGGGAAAACCGGCACGGCGCAACGGGTTGACCCCAAAGGAGGCTACACCCCGGGAAAATATGTCGTGTCGTTCGCGGGATACTTTCCGGCCGACAATCCGGAGGTCGCGGGAATTGTGCTGGTGGACGATGCGCGCACGCCGGGCACAAGCAACTATGGCGGCACGGTGGCCGCTCCCATTTTTTCACGAATCGGCGAGGAGATGGCGCGTTATCTCGATCTGGAACCCGAAACCACCCAAGCGGATGGGGCCACGGTTGCCTTGGTGCCTTTCGGACAAAAGTTGAACTGATCATGCTGCTGACCAAAATTATTTCCGCTCTGCGTCCCGAGCCGGTCAAAGTTACCGGGGCGACAGACCGTGAAGTGACATCGTTGACGCATGACTCCCGGCAAGTGGTTTCAGGCGCTCTGTTTGTCGCGTTGCCGAGTGTGACCCCTGGACGATCAGGCGATGCCGCGGCCGGCGGGGCGCGCTATGTTCTGGAGGCGGTGGGTAAAGGTGCGGTGGCGGTGATCACGTCAGTGGATATTGATGTTCCGCGGGCCACAGTGATCAGAGTCAATGATCCGCGATCTGCTTTAGCCGATGCGGCTGCGGTTTTTTATGGTCACCCTTCGCTGCAGTTGCAGACCGCGGGAATCACCGGGACAAATGGAAAAACCACGACAGCTTTCTTGCTCAAGCACCTGCTGGACCGAGCGGAACGGCCGTGCGGTTTGATTGGAACCGTGCGCTATATTGTGGGTCCCCGCGAACTGCCGGCGGCGCGGACCACGCCGGAGTCCGATGATATTCAGCGCTTGCTCCGTGACATGCGTGAAGTGAATTGCCGTGCGGCGGTCATGGAGGTTTCCAGCCACGCTTTGCACCAGAACCGTGTCCGCCATGTGGAGTTCGATGCGGCGATCTTCACCAACTTGACGCAAGACCATCTCGATTATCACGGGACAATGGAGGCTTATTTCGAGGCTAAGCAGCGCCTTTTCCGTCACTTGGAATCCCAACCGCACAAACGCGGAACGGCGGTGGTGAATATCGATGACCGGCACGGACGGCGCTTGGTTGATGAAATGGGGCCGCAGGTTAAGACCCTCTCTTACGGTCAGTCATCGAGCGCGATGTTCAAAGCTGCGGATGTACGCACGGATCTGCATGGCACGCAGTTCACTCTTCATGCTGGAGGAAAGAGCTATCTCGTGCGGGTGCCTTTGTTTGGCGTCTTCAATGTATACAACGCGTTGGCCGCATTGGCGGGCATGCACGCGCTCGGCCACGATGTCCGTAAATCAGTAGCGGCTTTGAAAGACGCGCCGCAGGTGCCGGGGCGTATGGAAATGGTGCCGGGCCCCAAAGCCTTTCGCGTCTTTGTCGATTACGCCCATACGCCCGATGCTCTGGAGAATGTTTTGCAAACAGTTCGCTCGCTGCAACCAGGACGCGTCATCACGGTTTTCGGTTGCGGTGGAGACCGAGACCGGGCCAAACGCGGCGCGATGGGGAGGGCGGCTGAAGGGCTCTCCCATTGGTGTATCGTGACATCGGACAACCCGCGCGGCGAGGATCCAGAGGCGATCTGCCGGGAGATCACCGTGGCGCTGCAGGGAAAAAATCATGAAGTGATCACCGACCGTCGTGCCGCTATTCGCCGTGCAGTAGCGATGGCTGTACCCGGCGATATCGTACTCATCGCGGGGAAGGGGCACGAGGATTACCAGGAATTTGCGGACCGCAAAGTGCCGTTTGACGATGTCGCGGAGGCCGCCGCGGCGATAAGGGGGAAAGCTGCCTGATTATGGATGCGATGACGCTTCATGATTTGGCAGCCGCTTGCGGCGGCTCTCTTGCGCACGGAAACGGAGCGCGAGAGGTGACGAACATCAACAAGGATACGCGCACTCTGCAGCCCGGTGACCTTTACTGGGCTTTGCGGGGCGAAAATTTCGACGGGCATGATTTCGTGGCTGCTGCTGCCCAGGCGGGGGCGGCCGGAGCAGTCGTGGAAAAAAGCATCCCCGATGCACCTTCCGATTTTCCCTTGATCGTGGTGGGTAACACGCAGGCTGCTTTGCACCGTTTGGCAGCTTGGTATCGGGGGATGATCAAAGCACGGGTGATTTGCTTGACCGGCAGCAATGGCAAAACAAGCACTAAGGACTTCACAGCGGCGATCGCGGCCACGCGGTTCACCGTCAGCAAGACCCAAGGCAATCTGAACAATCATATTGGTCTTCCGTTAACGATACTGTCGACGCGAACAACCGATGAAGTGGCGGTGTGGGAAATAGGGATGAACCATGCGGGCGAGATCGAGGAGTTGGCCCGCTTGGCTTGTCCGGATATCGGCATCATCACCAACATTGGTGTGGCCCACATCGAGTTTCTCGGGTCGCGCGAAGCTATCGCCCGGGAAAAGGGTATGTTGGGCGAGATCCTTGATGAGTCATCTGTTCTGATTTTGCCCCGCGAGGATGAGTTTACCCCGTCTTTGTCCGCTCGCACCAAAGCGCGTGTCCAAATTGCCGGAGATCCGACCGGGGTCCATTCCGACAAAATACGTCCCTCGATGAATGGATTGGATTTTGAGTTGATCAGCGCCTCGGAACGGGTGTTGGCGCACTTGCCGGTAACCGGCGAACATATGGTGCGCAATGCATTGCTCGCCGTGATTGCGGGACTGGAACTTGGTTTGTCCTTGCGCGAGTGCGCTTCGGGCCTGGCGTCGACAAAACTTTCGGCCCGGCGGCTGTCTTGCTCTGAAGTGCGCGGGATTACGGTTTTGGATGACAGTTACAACGCAAACCCCGACTCGATGGAGGCGGCCTTGCACGCTTTGCGCGGTTTACCCGGAGGTGGCCGACGCTTTGCGGTGCTGGGTCGAATGGGTGAATTGGGTGCCTATGCCGGGGAGGGATATCGCCGCGTCGGATTGGCCGCGGCCAACACGATGGATGTGTTGATCGCCGTTGGCGCGGAAACCGAACCAATGGCAGTGGCGGCGGAAGCATCGGGCGCGCGAGAGGTGCGCCGAGCTTCCGACGCCAGCGAGGCCGCGCGACTGCTGCGTCAGTTGGCGCGACCTGGCGATGCCGTGGTGATCAAAGGAAGCCGGGCAGCCCGGATGGAACGTGTTTTGGAGGAGTTTTGCTGATGCTTTACTACCTTTATTTGCTTCACGATTACGGGGAGGGGATCAGCTCCGAGATTCTCAAGGGGTTCAATGTCTTTCAATACATTACCTTCCGGGCGCTTGCAGCCGGAGTGACCGCGTTTTTGCTCAGTCTGATTTCTGGCAACTGGGTGATCAGAAAACTCATCTCGCTCAAGTTGGGACAGCCGATCCGCACGCAGGAGGAAGTGCATCGGTTGCACGAGTTGCACGGCGCTAAAGCCGGCACGCCAACCATGGGCGGCGTACTTTTGTTGGGGGCGATTCTGATTTCGACTTTCCTTTGGGCACGTCCGACCAACCCGCTTGTTTGGTTGGCGCTTTTTTCGGTGATCTATCTCGGGGCGCTGGGGTTTGTGGATGACTATCTCAAGGTTACCAAAAAATCGTCGGACGGCATCAGTAGCAGACTCAAGTTTGTCCTGCAGTGCGTTTTGGCGGCAGCGGTCACCGTTTTCTTTACTTATGAACCGTCTCTGGCTGGACACGCATCGCAACTTTTTGTGCCGTTTTCCAAAGAGCCCATCGTGCAAAGTCTCGGGATATTCACATTCTTCCTCTATTTGTTTGTCATCGTCGGCACCTCGAACGCTGTCAATTTGACCGACGGTCTTGATGGTTTGGCGGCCGGATGCACGGTAACAGTCGCTTTTGCTTTCGCCGTCCTGACTTATGCAGCCGGCAACATCAAGATTGCGACTTACCTGCAAATTCCGTTTGTAAATTTTTCCGGAGAGTTGGCGGTCGTGAGTATGTCACTGGTGGGGGCGGGACTCGGTTTCCTTTGGTGGAACTGTCATCCGGCACGCGTCTTTATGGGCGACACGGGTTCACTGGCCATCGGTGGATTGCTTGGCGTAATCGCGATTTCGTGCAAACAAGAACTGCTGCTTGCCTTGATCGGAGGCGTGTTTGTCCTCGAGGCCGGTTCGGTGATTCTCCAAGTGGCGAGCTTCAAGTTGACGGGCAAGCGGATCTTCAAAATGTCGCCGCTGCACCACCATTTCGAGCTGAGCGGATGGAAGGAAAGCACCGTGATCGTTCGCTTTTGGATTCTCTCGTTAATCTTTGCCCTGCTGGGGCTGGCAACTTTGAAACTGCGGTGATTTCCATGGATTACACCGGTAAAAATGTCGCAGTGCTGGGCCTCGGCCAAAGTGGCGCGGCGGCAGCACGCTTGCTCCTCGATGAAGGAGCAAGGGTTACGGTGCTTGACTCTGGTGATCCGACGCCGCGGCGCCAGACAGCCGAGGTGCTTTCCTCCCAGGGTGCGCGGGTCGTATTGGGCGGGGACGCGCTGCTTTGTGACCAGCATTTCGATTTTGCTGTGCTGAGTCCGGGAATCGACCCCTTAGTTCCGCTGGCGAGACGCCCTGTCGAGGCGGGGATCCCGCTGCTCGGCGAAATCGAGTTGGCTTACCGCAGTTGCCGATGCCCTGTCGTTGCCATCACCGGAACCAATGGCAAAACAACCACGACGGGTCTGACCGCTGCACTCCTCAATGCCGCCGGGATCCGAGCCGAGGCCTGTGGCAATATCGGGTTGCCCTTCAGCGAAGTAGCCGGCCGCAGCGCCACGCTTGAGGTGGCCGTTGTTGAGATCAGCTCGTTCCAACTGGAGACCACGGATGCATTTCGACCCCGGGTGGCGGTTTGGACCAACTTCAGCGCAAACCATCTGGACCGCTACCCGGACATTGAGTCATACCGCAACGCCAAGTTGCGTATTTTCCGGAGGCAGACCGGCGAGGATTTTGCCGTGGTCAACGCGCGGGAATCGCTGCCCTCGTTGCGGGCGAAAAAGCTGACCTTCACCTCGGTACCATCGATCTCGGCAGACTTCACATTGGTGCAAGACACAATCCACCATCTTGGCAGGCCGGTGATTTCCATGGCCGAGACGCGCTTGCGCGGGCCCCACAATGCGGAAAATCTCATGGCAGCGCTGGCCGTCGGTCTTTGTCTCGGGGCCGATTTGCAAAAAATGCTGTCCGCGGCCCGCACATTCACCGCGCTTCCCCACCGTTGTGAGTTTGTCCGTGAAGTGGATGGTGTGTCTTGGATCAACGATTCCAAGTCCACGAACCTCGATGCCTTGGAACAGGCGTTGCGTGGGTTGAGCGGTGGTGCCGTTCTTATCGCCGGCGGCAAAAACAAGGGTTTCGATTTTTCGCCATTGGTAAAGTTGGTCGGTGAGCGCGTGCACGACGTCGTCCTTATCGGCGAGATGCGCGAGTCGATCGCGCGGGATTGGGCTCAAGCTGTGCCTTGTCATTCGGCCGATAGTCTGGCCGACGCGGTGGCCCAAGCCCGCCTGCTGGCCAAGGAGGGCGACACGGTTCTCTTTTCGCCGGGAACTTCCTCGTTCGACATGTTCCGGAGCTACGAAGAGCGCGGAGATTTTTTCAAACAACTCACCCACCAAATCCAACCACAATAACATCACCATGAAACTCCAACTGTTCAGCAAAATGACGGCCAAGTCCCGCGGCCGGAAGGTGGTTCGCGCGTCCGCCGCGCGCGCCATGCGCGGGGGCGAGGATGACTTCTACGAGGCGGAACCCAACATGAAGCTGTCCCATGCTTTCATGGTGGTATTGATTTTGCACGTTGTCGCGGTCGGGGGCATTTATGCTTTCAACCAGATCAAAGTGCAGAAGAAGTCCGACCTGTTGACTAACATCAGCAATAAAATCACGCAGGCCACCGGAGTAACAGCAGTTGCCGCCGCTGCTCCAGTTGCCCAGACGGTTGTTGCCGCTCCTCCGGTGCAAAGAATGCCGGGTGATGCCGACGAGCCGCTTCCGGCCGTGGTCTCGGATGCTCCTGCCGTCAAACAAGCCGCCGCTGCCTCGCCGTCGGTTGTGGCCAGCGGGACGGGTGCTTCCGCCGCGGCCAAACCGGCTCCGGTGAAAGTTGAAGCCAAACCGGCCAGCGCGCCTGCAAGCAAGGCGGCCGCGCAAACAGCGGGTGCTGCGACCTACAAAGTCGAGAAGGGAGACAACCCCTACACGATCGCGAAAAAACTCAGCGTGAGCTATCAGGACTTGCTCAAGGTCAACGGAATCGATGACCCGACAAAGTTGCAGATAGGACAAATCCTCAAAGTTCCGCGCTAAAAGAGCAGGCCAATTGTCCATGCGCCGCCGCACGGCATATATACTGATTCTTTCCATGGTGAGCTTGCTGGCCATCGGAATCGTCATGCTTTTCAGCACTGGCGCATTTGCCCGGGACAGCCATGGTGACATGTATTACTTCGTCAAGCGGCAAGGTGTGTGGTTGGTCGTCGGCAGCTTCGCCTTGGTGGGTGCTTCCTTGATGGACTATCGTTGGTGGGCGCGTTTGTGGCCATGGATCTACGGTCTGGCCATCGTTCTTCTCGCATTGTGCTTTGTTCCGCCGATCGGCATGAACATCAACGGGGCGTGGCGGTGGATCAACCTGGGCTTTGCCAGCTTTCAACCGAGCGAACTGGGCAAGATAGCCGTCTTGATGTTTCTGGCCTCGTGGTATCATCGGCATGAAGCCGAGGCCGGGCAGTTTTGGCGGGGCTTCGCGCAGCCTTTGGCCATCTGCAGCGTTATTTTCGGATTAATCGTGATCGAGGTCGATCTTGGCACGACGGCGCTGATCGGAGTCACGGCTTTGTCAGTCATGTTCGTGGCGGGAACAGGTTTGCGTTGGCTGGTTCCTCTTTTGAGTGCCGGGTTGGGGGGGTTAGTTTTCGCCATTTTCAGCATCGAGGAGCGCATGGGGCGGTTATTGGCTTTCATCGACCCTGCCAAACATCGACTCGGGGAAGGGTTGCAGCAGTGGCAAGCTCTCCTCGCCTTCGGAGCGGGGGGAGTGGATGGATTGGGACTGGGAAACGGCCGGCAGAAAATGCTCTATCTTCCTTATGCCCACACCGATTTTATTTTCCCGATGATAGGGGAGGAGTTGGGGCTTCGCTTCACGTTGCTGACGGTCTTTTGCTTTTTGTTGATCCTTTTGGCCGGGGCGCTGATTGCCATGAATTCCAAGGACCGGTTTGGCATGCTTCTGGGATTCGGCATCACGATCATTATCTCTCTGCAGGCAGCTATTAACATCGGCGTGACGACATCAATGTTGCCCAACAAAGGGATGCCTTTGCCGTTTATCAGCTACGGAGGGAGCAACTTGGCGGTGTCGATGTTTTTGATCGGCATACTTCTCAACATACATCGGCAGGGACGACGTGAGCCGAAGTCTCGTGTGCCGGCTGTCCCTGCCACAAGTTTGGCGGTTCGGTTCTAAGAACATGAAATTCGCCATTGCTTGTGGAGGGACGGGTGGACACTTGTTTCCTGGGTTGGCGGTGGCGGAGGTGTTGCGCTCCCAAGGACACGGCGTCCTTCTTTTTGTTTCGGAGAAAGAGGTTGATGCACGTGCGTTGCTTAATCGCCCGGATCTGGATCGCGTCAAGCTGCCCTCGATCGGCCTTCCATCTTTGTTTTCGCCGGCCATGTTGACTTTTGTGAAGCGGTTGCGGGGCAGTTTGAAACAATGCGGTGCCGTCTATGACGCAAATCGTCCGCAGGCCGTGTTGGGCATGGGGGGATTCACCAGCATCGCTCCATTGATAGCGGCGCAGCGTCGCGGTATCCCTGCTTATCTGCACGAATCCAATGCGATTCCCGGAAAAGCCAACCGCTTGGCCGCGCTTTTTTGCCGGGAGGTTTTGCTCGGCTTCGGGGAATGCGCCCGCCATTTTTCATCGCGCACTACGCGGTTGACGGGAACACCTTTGCGCAGTGAACTCGTCCACCATGTTCCTGCTCGTGCCGCGGCACGCAGGAAGCTCGGGCTTGATCCGGACAGGACAACCTTGCTGGTCATGGGCGGCAGCCAAGGCGCCTCGGGCATCAATGCCTTGATGACCCAAGCGGCTCCGCATCTCCAAGGCGGAGCGTGGCAGATTGTCCACCTCGCGGGTGCACGAGACGTCGAACCCGTGCGTTCGGCTTACGATGCTGCGGGTGTTCCGGCTGCCGTCCTGCCATTTTGTGATCGGATGCAGGAAGTTTATGCTGCTGCTGACATCGCGGTGTCACGTTCCGGTGCGGCGAGCCTTGGTGAGTTGTCATGGTTCGGCTTGCCTTCTGTTCTCATTCCGTATCCCTATGCGGCCGAAGATCACCAGCGGCTAAACGCCGAAATTTTTGTCCACGCAGGAGCCGCCGCCATGCTTGCCGAGAAAGAAGCAACTGGAGAGAAGATTTCGCATTTGCTCAAAAGTGTGCGGGAGGAGTCGGGAACTTTGGCAACCATGAAAGCAGCGGCGAAGGCTTTGGCTCCGGGTGACGCAGCTAAAAAGGTGGCTGAGGTCTTGGTGGAGGCTGAACAATGACGACCCGCGAACTGGCCGATTTTCTGCACGGTGCTCCCCAGAGGATTCACCTCATCGGGGTGGCTGGTTCCGGGATGAGCGGTATTGCGGGTTTGCTTCTTGCCCTCGGGCATCAGGTCAGCGGGTCGGACAAAGTCGATACGGTTGAGGTGAAACGGTTGCAGTCTCTCGGCCTTGCTTTCCACACCCCGCACCGGGCCGAGGATGTTTTGGATGCGCGGTTGGTCATTTACTCCTCGGCAATACGCGAGGGTAATGCGGCTTACGATGCCGCTTGCCGTATGGGAAAAGTCATAGTCCGCCGAGCCGAGGCGCTGGCAGCCCTTATGCTCGGAAAAAAGGGCATCCTCGTCTGCGGTATGCACGGCAAAACCACGGTCTCCTCGATGGCTGCGCATGTGCTGCGGGCTGCCGGGGTGCACCCTTCCCATTATGTCGGTGCGGAGATTCCGATTCTCGGAACCAATGCCCGATGGGATGCGGGCGGTGAATATTTTGTGGCCGAGGGGGATGAGAGTGACGGTACGATCGTCCATTACCATCCGGAGCATGCCATCGTGCTCAACATCGAACCGGAGCACCTCGATCACTATGGCGATCTTGGGGCCATCGATGCCGCGTTTTCCCGCCTGCTCGATCAAACGGCCGGGAAAATTTTTTACTGCGCCGACGATCCGGGGGCATCCAGGGTGTGCGGCGCCCGTCCGCGGGCCGTGTCCTACGGCAAGACGGGAGATTATTCCTACCGTGATTTCCAAACCGAAGATTTTTCATCGACTTTCGCCTTTTGTCATAATGGTCGCGAGCTGGCTGGCGTGACCTTGAATGTTCCGGGCGAACACAATGCCTTGAACGCAACTGCTGTCATGGCTCTGGCGGCGGAACTCGGTCTTGACCTGGGAAAGTGTGTGACAGCACTTGCTGGTTTTCGCGGGGCCCGCAGACGGTTTGAGATCGTTCATTCATCGAAGCATTATTTGATCGTTGACGACTACGGCCATCATCCGACCGAGATTGCCGCTGTCGTGAAGGCGGCGCGCATCAAGGCGGCGCGCCGGGTCGTTTTGCTTTTCCAGCCGCACCGCTACACCCGCACCCAGGCGTTGAGCGCGGAATTCGGGCGGGCTTTGGCATTGGCAGATGTCGCCGTGGTCACGGATATCTATCCCGCGAGCGAGACGCCGATCGAGGGTGTGACCGGTCAGCTGATTGCCGATGCCGCCCTGGCATCCGGGGCAAAGCACGTGGTTTATGCGCCATCACGCTTCCAGGCAGCGATGGAGGTCGGGCGTCTTTTGCGCGAGGGTGATCTTCTCGTGACTCTCGGCGCGGGTAATATCCACGAGCAGGGCGCGGTGTTGGCCAAAGACCTGCAAATACTGGAAATGCTCCATTCTGCCATGGGGGATGGCGTGGCCAGACTTTACGAACCGATGTCGAAACACACCACCATGCGCGTGGGCGGTCCGGCGCAGTTCTGGTTGGAGCCGGAAACCGAGGAGGGTTTTTGCGAGTTGGTGCGAACAGCGCACGAGGCGGAAATACCCTTCATGGTCGTTGGGAGGGGGTCGAATTTGATTGTGCGCGATGGTGGATTGCGTGGCGCTGTGGTTCGGTTGCGTCGCGGGGTTTTCGGTGAGCATATTGTCACGGGTCATGAAATCCGCGCCGGCGTGGGCGTGCGCCTCAAAGCGCTCAGCGGGGCGGCCATCGGCGCCGGGTTGGCGGGTTTTGAGTGGATGGAGGGTATTCCGGGTGATGTGGGGGGATGCCTGCGGATGAATGCCGGGGCGATGGGAGTGGAGGCTTTTGATCAGGTCTCGCGGCTTCGCTACGCGGATCATGAGGGAAATATTCTCGAGAAAACGCCGCGTGACTTGGAGGTGCATTATCGCAATGTCCCGATGCTAAGAAGCAACTATGCGCTCTCCGCGGTCTTTCGTGGAACCGTTGCCAGCCCAGAAGAAGTGGAGCGACGCACCCGTGAATACTCGGCTCAGCGCAAAGCTTCGCAGCCGGCCGGGGCCAGCGCCGGGTGTATCTTTCGCAATCCCGAAGGCGGGAAGGCTGGACAGCTGATTGACTCCGCCGGATTGAAGAACTTGCATGTCGGCGCAGCCCGGGTTTCCGATGTGCATGCCAATTTTATCGTCAACGAGGGCGGCGCCTCGGCTGCGGATGTCTTGGCGTTGATCGAGCAGGTGAAGGCCGAAGTCCACCAGAGACATGGCGTCCACCTCGAAACCGAAGTACAAATAATCGGGGACAACCCAATAATTTGATGAAAGAAAAACTGAAAAATTTGCATCTGGTTGTGCTGATGGGCGGCCCGGGGTCTGAGCGGGATGTTTCGCTGCGCTCCGGGGCGGCCGTGGCCAGCGCGCTGCGTCAAGGTGGGTATCGCGTGACCGAACTTGAGGTGACGGGTGCGGATTTTGAGCTCCCTGCCGACACGGGTCTTTGCGTGAACATGATCCACGGAACTTTCGGCGAGGATGGACGTTTGCAGTCGTTCCTCGATGCCAGAGGGGTCGTTTACACCGGCGAAGGGGTGGAGGGGAGCCGGCTGGCTTTTGACAAAAAAGAGAGCAAGCGACGTTTTGAAGAGTCCGGCGTTCCCACGGCGCGATGGGAAATGATCGGCAGCGGAGGAAAGCCTACTTTGCCGTTGCCTTTGGTGCTCAAGGCTCCCCGGGAGGGATCGAGCGTCGGCGTGCATATCGTGCGCAACATGGAGGATATGGACACAGCCCTCAGGGATTGCGCGGCGCTGGATCGAGAGATCCTGGTCGAAGAGTTTGTTGAGGGGCGGGAGTTGACGGTCGGGGTGGTGGGTGACCATGCGCTGGCGGTGGTCGAGATACAGCCTCACGAGGGATTCTACGATTACGCGCACAAATACACCAAAGGGGCGTCCGACTATTTTTGTCCGGCACCGCTCGACCCCGAGACCACAAAGCGTGTGCAGGCGGCAGCGTTGGCGGCCCACCGTTCATTGGGGCTTGAGGTCTATTCGCGGGTGGACATTCTTTTGCGCGGCGACGGCACGCTTTGTGTGCTCGAGACAAACACGATACCGGGAATGACCGAAACCAGTCTTTTGCCCAAGGCGGCAGCCGCGGTGGGCACAAGTTTTCTCGAGCTGTGCGAGGAGATTGCGCTGCTGTCGCTGCAAAGATTTGCCAACGCAAAAACATGAGTCTTTTTGGATCAAAAAAATCCCGCGCACGCCGTCCCGCACGACGTCGGCGTCGCGACCATCTGCTGGAAGTGACTGCGACCGCCGAGACAGAGCGCCGCCGTCGCAACCAGAAAATCATGCTGTACGCGGGCGAGGCGGTTGTGCTCCTCGGTTTGCTCGCATTCGCGTGGGTCGGCATCCGCGCATTGATCAGTGCGCAATTCACCGGCAACCAAGATTACAATGTGCGGGTCGTCGAGGTGAACACGGCCGGCACCATGACACGCGAAGAGGCACTGGCGATCACGGGTATCCGCGAAGGTTTGAATATTTTTTCTCTCAATCTCGAGGCCGCACAGCATGCTTTGGCTTCTATTCCGGAGATCAAAGCTGCGCGGGTGGAGCGTATTTTGCCCGACACTGTCACAATCGAAATCAATGCCCGCCGGCCCGTGGCTTGGGTTGCCCCTGCTGATACGGGTGCGGATCCGTCAACGATGGAGACAGCGTGTCTGGTGGACGACGAGTGTGTGATGATGAAGCCCGATGGCTTTGAGGCGGGATATACGCGTTTGCCCGTGGTTTATGGAGTCCAGATCAATCAGTGGCGTCCGGGTGATCGGATAAGCCTTCCGGAATTGCGCGCGGCGCTGGAGCTTTTTACCCGTGCATCGGAACGCACCAACCCCGAGGTGATTTTACGCGCGGCGGATGTCAGCAAAGGCTGGTGTATACAGGCATGGAGCGATCCGCTGACGCGCTATACCTTCGGCTTGGAAAATATGTCGGCCCAACTTGATCGATTGCAGTTCATCATGCTTCATGTGGGACAAACCTCCCGCAAAATCGCCACGGCCAATCTTATCCCCGAACGAAACACGCCTGTGACGTTCCAAGGTGAGGTGCCGTCGGCCGAAGCGGTGACAACGCAGCCGGTCGCTGCAAAAAAATCGAAACCCTGACATGGCCCGTCCGCATTTACACGTCGGTTTGGAGGTCGGAACAACCAAGGTTGCCGCCGTTATCGGAGAAACACGCAGCGACGGACTTTTGCGTATTATTGGTGCGGGTGAAGCACCGTCTCGGGGGGTGCGCAAGGGTGAGGTGGTGGATATCGGAAAGATCACGCTTTGCCTCAACGAGGCTGTCTCCATGGCGGAAGAAGCCGCCGACCGCGAGATCACCGGTGTGGTGGCGGCGGTTACCGGCGCGCATTTGGACTGTTTGAACAACCGTGGCGGAATCACGATTCCCGAGGACCGCGGTGAAATCGAGGAGGATGATATCCACGATGTCGAGCAGAGCGCGCTCGAGGTGAGTATTCCGGCCGGCAACGTTTTTCTCCACACCATGATCCAGCGCTATTACGTGGATGGTCAGGAGGATGTGGCCATTCCGGTGGGAATGTTTGGCCGCAAGCTCGAAGCCGAGTTTCACATCATCCATGGCACAAAGACTCGTATCCAAAACAACCTGCGATGCATCCATGAGGCCAACCTGAAGCCCAAGAACGTGGTGATGAGCGCCGTGGCTTCGGGCCATGCTGTCCTCGAGCAGGCCGAAAGGGACATCGGTGCTCTGGTGATTGATATCGGTGGCGGCACGACGGACTACATTCTTTATCGCGAAGGTTCCGTTCGTAACAGTGGCGTGCTGGCCGTGGGCGGCGATCATATCACCAACGATATATCCATCGGCCTGCGGGTTCCGACCAAGTGGGCCGAAAAACTAAAAATCGAACAAGCTGATGTGGGGCCGGGTGCGGTCTCGGTCGGTGGCACCGTGCAAATCGAAGATCCGACATTTGCCGGCGGGGAGATCGAACGCAGTGTCCTCAATGTGGTGGCGGAGGCCCGTGTGCGGGAAGTTTTCACGCTGCTGAAACGGCGTTTGAATTTCGAGCGCCATGCGCAGTTTATCGGTAGCGGTATTTTGATTACCGGAGGAACATCCGAATTGAAGGGGATTTCCGCCTTGGCTACGGAGGTTTTCGGCGTGCCGGCACGGGTGGGTAACCCGCGCCCACTGTCCGGTCCCAGCGCGCTTTTTGAGAGTCCCCGTTTCAGCACGGCAATTGGGTTGGTTCTTTACGCGCAGGCCGCGCAGGAAGCACTCGCAGATATCTCCATCTTCGACAAGCTGCGGAGCCGGATCGGCAGGTTTATTCCCGGCATATGATCAACCTTGGATCCAAAGCACAAGTCTTGGCACCCTTGGCTCCCGTAATTTCCTTCAAAGTTGTCGGGGTCGGGGGAGCGGGGTTGTCAGTGCTGGAACAACTTGCCGTGCAGGAAACCCATCTGGAATTGGTGGCGATGCACACGGACGCACAGGCTTTGATGGGCAGCGCGGCTCAACGCAAATTGCAACTTGGTCGCGAAACGGCCAAGGGTTTGGGAGTCGGAGGCGATCCCGCGCTCGGCCTCGCCGCCGCGAAAGAGTCGGCCGGTGCCATCAATGCGGAATGCGAGGATGCGCAAGTTGTGGTGGTCTGCGCGGGTCTTGGTGGAGGAACAGCCTCCGGGGCCGCGCCGCTGGTGGCCGAGGAGGCGAAAAAAAATGGGGCGCTGGTCTTTGGCTTGGTCAACCTTCCCTTCGAAAGCGAAGGCGAAAAACGCCGCGAACAAGCAATGGAAGCTTTGTCCCGTCTCGGCCGGCATTGTGTCGGTGTCATTTGTTTCGAAAACGATAAGATGACGGGGATGGTCAGCGGGGATGCTCCGATTGGTGAAGCGTTCAGTGCTGCCGCCTCGACCATGTCAGAGGCCGTGCTTGCACTGGCTCGTATGTTGAGGTTGCCCTCTTTCATGCGGGTGGGTTTGGATGAGTTGATCCAGATGTTTCGTGGCTCCAGCGCTCGCTGCCAGTTCGGCTGCGGAGTTGCCGGGGGCAGTAACCGAGCCGTGCAGGCTGCTGAATCGTCACTCATGCACCCGTTGCTCGATGGTGGCAAAATTTTTTCCGAATCGAGCCATGTTTTGATTCATGTTGCCGGTGACCCCTCAATGCGGCTCGACGAGGTGCAGGACGCGGTTCGGGAAGTATCGAAAAATATCAAGTCCTCCACGCAGATATATCTTGGAGTGGCGACCGATGCCTCGGCAGATGATTCGATTGTCGTAACAGTGATGTCATGCACTCGTGTCATCGGAGTGGAAGGGGACGAAAATATTGACGACGAGGTTGTGGAATCACGCAATGCCGACTCGGTCATGGATATTGACCATGAGTCCGGAGACAAAACTCCAAAGGCCGGCAGTAAGCGCGGTTTAAAGACGGGAGCTAAAAAAAATGCGGCCGGACAGACTCAGGAAGAACTGCCTCTCGATCAAGCTATGCGCGGACGTTTCAAGGACTTGGATCCAACCATGGTAGACGGGCAGGATCTGGACATCCCCACGTTTATTCGGATGCGGTTGCGCCTGAAATAGTGTTAACATTCCCGGCATGAGACCGGACCGTTTCACCCAGAAAATGCAGGAAGCGCTCAATGCTTCTGCCGATATAACCAGCAAGCTCTCGCAACAGGAAATATCCAACGAGCACTTCCTGTCGGCTCTCCTTCAACAGGCAGACGGCGTGGCGATTCCGCTGCTGCAAAAAGTCGGTGTTTCGACGGCGCGACTGCAAGAGCAACTCAATGCCGAACTCGCCCGACGCGTCAAAGTCAGCGGTGCTCCCGGTCAACCGCATATGGGAAACGACCTGCGCAAGACGCTCGATGTGGCTGAGAGCGTCATGGAGAAGCTGAAGGATGAGTATCTCAGTGCCGAGCATTACCTCCTGGCGCTGTCCCAAGCATCAGACGCAGCGGCCAAGTTGCTCAAGGAAGACGGGGCGACGCATGACAAATTGATGAAAGCGCTGGTCGAGGTGCGGGGATCCCAGCGTGTCACCGACCAGAATCCCGAGGAAAAATACCAAGCCTTGCAAAAATACGGCCGAGACCTCACCGAGTTGGCCCAACGCGGCAAAATTGACCCGGTCATCGGCCGCGATGAGGAGATTCGCCGCACCATGCAGGTGCTATCCCGCCGCACGAAAAACAACCCGGTTCTCATCGGTGAGCCTGGCGTGGGCAAAACGGCTATCGTCGAGGGTTTGGCTCGCCGCATCGTGAGCGGAGACGTGCCGGAATCGCTCAAGAACAAGAAAGTCATCGCCATGGATATCGGTGCGATGATCGCCGGCGCCAAATTCAGGGGCGAATTCGAAGAGCGGCTCAAAGCTTTTCTCAAAGAGGTCACCTCTTCCGAGGGGCAAATCATTCTTTTTATCGACGAGTTGCACACCATCGTCGGGGCCGGAGCCGCGGAGGGTTCAGCCGACGCATCGAACATGCTCAAACCCCAGTTGGCCCGCGGCGAGCTCCGCACCATCGGCGCGACGACTCTGGATGAATACCGCAAATATATCGAAAAGGATGCGGCTCTCGAACGCCGTTTCCAGCCGGTGATGGTGAATGAGCCCAGTGTCGAAGACTCCATTGCCATCCTGCGCGGCTTGAAGGAGCGCTACGAGGTTCATCACGGCGTGCGCATTCAGGACTCCGCCCTTGTGGCGGCAGCAGTGTTGAGCGACCGCTATATCAGCGATCGCTTTCTGCCGGACAAAGCGGTGGATCTCATCGACGAGGCGGCTTCCCGTCTGAAGATCGAACTCGACTCCATGCCCACCGAGCTTGATCGCCTCGAGCGCGAAATTATGCAGGCCGAGATGGAACGCACGGCGCTCAAAAAAGAGAAAGACCCGGCGAGCAAAGAGCGCTTGGCCAAATTGGAAAAAGAGTTGGCTGACTTGAAGGAGCAAGGCTCCAAACTCAAGGCCCAGTGGCAAAACGAAAAGAAGCAGGTCGCCCAATCGCGCAAGCTGGCCGAGCAGGTTGAAGATCTCAAAAACCAGCTCGAAATGGCCCAACGCCATGGCGATTACGCCAAGGCCAGTGAGATTCAATACGGTAAAATTCCCGAACTCACTGCCCGCCTCGAAGAGCATAACAAAAAATTGGCCGAGGAAGGCGGGGGACAACTTCTGCGTGAGGAGGTCACCGAGGATGACGTGTCGAAAGTCGTCTCAACTTGGACCGGGATCCCTGTCACCCGACTGCAGGAGGGCGAGCGGCAGAAACTCGTCAAAATGGAAGAGCGCCTCATGGAGCGCGTGGTCGGGCAAGGGCAAGCCATCAAGTCGGTGGCCAATGCCGTCCGCCGCGCTCGCGCCGGCTTGCAGGACGAGAACCGCCCGATCGGTTCTTTCATTTTCCTCGGACCCACCGGCGTGGGCAAGACCGAGCTTTGCAAAGCATTGGCCGAATTTCTCTTCGACAACGAGAACGCCATCGTGCGTCTCGATATGAGTGAATACATGGAGAAGCACACGGTAGCTCGGTTGATTGGCGCGCCCCCGGGGTATGTCGGATACGACGAGGGCGGACAACTGACCGAGGCAGTGCGACGGCATCCTTATTCTGTGGTCCTCTTTGACGAGGTCGAGAAAGCTCATGGCGATGTCTTCAATGTCCTGTTGCAGGTTCTCGACGACGGGCGCATCACCGATGGTCAAGGCCGCACGGTGGATTGCAAAAACACGGTCATTATCATGACCTCCAACATCGGCAGCCAGTTCATCATGGAAGATCTGCCCGTCGAAGAACGCAACCGTCGCGTCATGGAGGCATTGCGAGGACATTTTCGTCCGGAATTTTTGAACCGTATCGACGAGACGATTATTTTCGACCGTCTGTCCGACAAAGAAATCACGCGCATCGTCGATATCCAGATGCAGCGACTGCTAAAGAGGCTTCAGCAACAAAACATCAAGCTTGAGCTGACTGACAAGGCGAAGAAGTTTCTCGCGAAAGAAGGTTACGATCCGGCTTACGGGGCGCGTCCGTTGAAACGGGTGATCCAGCAACAGATTTTGAACCCGTTGAGCGTCGCGATCCTCGACGGGCAGTTCGGGGCGGGGGACTCGATTGTGGCGGAGGTGGAGAAGGATCACTTGGAGTTCCGGAAGAGATAGTTGGACACCGACCGATATCCGGCGGGAGACCGCTGCCACTTTTCGGTCAGCCCAAGCGGGGCGAGGAGGAGCCTCCGCCGAGCTCGAGAGGCAGCCCGAGCAACTGACGTCGCAGCAAATCCAGGGCGGCGCTGGTGGACATGTGTTTGAAGGTGACGCGATCAAGCGGGAAGAAGCAGCGGCGGACGACGGTGGGGTGTCCGGCGGCGGCCAGACCGATATAGACTGTGCCGACGGGTTTGGTGTCGGTGCCGCCGCCGGGGCCGGCAAGTCCGGTGGTAGAGAGGGCGCAATTGGCGCCGCAGGCGCGGCGGGAACCTTCGGCCATGGCGGCGGCAACCGGTTCGCTGACGGCACCATGGGCCTCGAGGAGATCCCGCGGGACGGCGAGCGTATTTTGTTTGGCTTCGTTGGCATAGGTCACGTAGCCGGCGAGAAAGACGGCAGAGGCGCCGGGGATGTCCGTGAGTCGGGCGGCGAGGGAGCCGCCGGTGCAGGATTCGGCGACGGCCAGAGTGAGGTTTTTTTCGCGCAGGAGGTGGACGAGGGCCGCTTCGAGTGGGGGACCGTCGGAGTAGATCCATTCGCCGAGGGTGTTGCGAACGGCTTGATCGGCCGCGGCGATGGTGTCGGGGGAGCCGATGAGGCGAAAGTCGACCTCGGAGGGGCGCGCGCAATAACCTACCTCCAGATCACCTTGGGCTTCGAGTTTCTCGCCGATGCGTTCCTCGACTTGGCTCTCCCCGATACCGGTAAGGCGGTAAATGCGGCGTTCGCGATACGCGGAAGCGGGTACAACTTCGTGAAGTTTGGGCAGCACATAGTCCGACATCATGGGCCGGAGCTCGCGCGGAGGACCGGGGAGCAGAAAAAGATGACGGGCCCGGCGACCTTTCAAGACGGAAGGTGGAAAGTAAAGCCCAGGCGCGGTTCCATGAGGATTGGGCAAAACTTCTGCACCAGCCGGCACCATAGCCTGACGGGCAACCCGTTCGGCCATGGCAAGTCCGCGCCGGGCGAAACGCTCGCGTATGCCCCTTAAAATTTCCTCATCAGCGACGAGCGTGAGTCCCAGAAGTTCTGCCGTCGCCTCGCGCGTAAGGTCGTCGGTGGTTGGACCGAGACCACCCGTGGTAAAAACCAGATCAGCCCGATCGAGGGCGCGGTCCAAAGATGCTTTGATGGGCGGGCCATCCGGCACACAGACCTGGCGACTGATGGTGATCCCGCAAGGTGCAAGTTCGCCGGCGAGGTAGGTGAGGTGGGTGTTGGTGACAAGACCCAGCAGGAGTTCCGAGCCGGTATTAATGACTTCGGCCTGCATCAATTACGGCAGAGCAAGTGGCTCCAATGTTTGAGTCGCTCGTATTCGGCCGTTTCACCCTTTTGGTGAAATACATAGAGCAGATTGGCGAGATTGCGCACCAGCATCTGGCGCGGTGATGCCGTGTTGAGATGCCAGTCCTCGAGCTTTTGGTTCTGGCGGCGGAGAATTTCCTCGCAGTCGTGCCGATTGAGGATGCGGCCGTGGTGGAATGGATCGAACAAAATGGTGCCGTGCCGGGCCAAAAAATGTCCCGGCAGATTAATGCCTTCAACGGGAACGCCCGCGTAATGTCCAACCAGCATATAAATCAGCGTGAGACTGATCGGTATCCCTTTGCGGGAATCGATCACGCAAGGCAGCAAGGAGTTGCGTTCATTATAGTAGTCGTCCGTGTTTCCCTGGAAAACGAGTTCATCCGCGAGAAAGTTGGTCATGATATCCACCCGTTGGTGGTCGTTGTTGGCGCGGCGCATCCGGCGTTGCAGTTCCGCCCCCCATGCGGCCAGACGCTGACGGTAGGAGGCTGGTTCGAAGCCTCGGAGCATGGCTGCAGAGAGAAGCCAGCAGGCTTCTTCAAGATCGGAGGCATCTCCAAAAGATGCACAAAGCAGTTCAAAGCGGTCGAGGGCATCCTTTTGCACGACCTCGTGCAGAACATCACGGGCATGCAGGGCGGCCAAGGGATGGTCGCAATTGGCGAGGTCGCGCAGATCTTCGATGTGTTCGTGGGCTTCCCGCGCCAGTTGTTCTTTGACGAGCCTCACGGTTTGCTCGTCATCATCGGAGAGCAAACGCACGAGGGCTGTTTTCTGCGGGTGCATAAGAAGCGTGCTTGTTGCAATTAAGCATTTCCACGCGTGAAGGCAAGCGGGGGGGGAGGAGAACAGCTTTCAGCGATTGGTGATTTCCATCGAGAAGTCAACGGCCTGCGCTGAGTGGGTCAGGGCGCCAACCGAGATTTGGTCGATGCCCGTTTCGGCGATCCCGCGGACTGTTCCGAGGTTCACGCCACCACTGGCCTCGAACAAGATCGGTCGGGAGCCGCGGATGGCGACCGCCTCGCGCAACTGATCGTTGGTCATGTTGTCGAGTAGGATGATATCCACGCCATGCAAATCGCAAAGCAGGCGCACTTGATCGAGCGTGTCGGCTTCGATTTCGATCTTGATACCGGGTTGGCGCTGAAGAGCTGTATTGATAGCTCGCTGCAAGCCTTGCGCATCACTGGTCACGGCCAAATGATTGTCCTTAGCCAGAACGCGATCGAAAAGACCGAAGCGATGGTTCGTGCCGCCTCCGGCCCGCACGGCGAGCCGTTCAAATTCACGCAAGCCCGGTGTTGTTTTGCGGGTGTCGAGAATGACGGCTTTGGTTCCGGCTACGGCTTTGACAAACAGGCTCGTCAAGGTGGCGATTCCGGAGAGGCGTTGGATAAAATTCAGCGCGGTACGTTCGGCCAAAAGCAGGGACCGGGTCGAGCCTTGGACAACCAGGACAACATCACCCGGTGAAACGAGGCGTCCATCATGATCCAGCGAATCGAAGACCACCGAGGAATCGACTTGCCGGAAAACCTCCGCCGCCACCTCGATACCAGCGGCGACCGCTTCCTCCTTGGCGATAATGCGGGCCGCTGAGTGGTGTCCGGCCGGGATAAAGCACTCGGAGGTGATGTCGCCTGTCCCCACATCCTCGCCCAGCGCCCGGCGAATGGTCTCAATGGCCAACGCGGTCATACAGTTCCAGCAACTCGGACTGCCATGGCAGCAGTTTTGCCCCGTTATCTTGGGCGACCGACATCAGGGTGGTGCGCGAAGCAATGAGGGCGGGATCAATGGAGAGCTTTTCGGCGACATGATCGCGCTTTTCACGGAGTTCCTCGAAGCGACGGCAGGCCGCGCCGGTCGGGCGGGGTGTATGAATTCGCTCGAAAGTGGGCCACTCGGAATCGGGGAGGTTTAACGCCGCACGCAGGGTTTCTTTCATGCGGTGCCAGCGGGCACCCGGCATGCGGTGGACTTTCACCTGCTTGCCGGCCACAGTATCGCGCGCGGCCTCGAGCAAGCGGTCGTTGGATATGACATGAAAGGTTGGGCGATCCCAAGCGCTGGCTTCGGCTTCACGCCAATGCCAGAGTGCGCGCAGAACAGCGGCCTCCCGGGGAGAAAGTTTGCTGCTGCCGCTGATGCGCCAGGCATTATCGGGGTCACGCTCGCGGGGTTCGCGGGCGTTGTTGACCATCTGGTCCCGGGATTGCAGATACCATCCCCACCGTCCCATTTCGCGCAGGCGGTTTTCGATGATTTCACCGAGCGGCAAAAGGTAGCGCACGTCGTTGAGGGCGTATTCCTCCATGACGGGCGGAAGAGGGCGCCGCCCCCAGTTGGCTCGCTGGGAGGACTTGCTCAGGCTAACTCCGAAAAATTTTTGCACCAATGCGGCGTAGCCGATTTGCTCGAGGCCGAGAAACCTTGCGGCGATTGAGGTGTCAAAGATGTCTGTGGCGTTGAAAGCGGCATGACGTCCGAGCAACCGCAGGTCGTAATCCGCTCCGTGAATCACCAGACGATGACGCGAGAGAGATGCGTAAAAATCAGTCAGATCCAATTCGGCCAGGGGATCGATCAACCATCCGCCATCAGGCGAGGACACTTGGACGAGGCAGATTTTTTCGTGGTAGCTATGAAGGCTGTCCGCTTCGGTATCGAGTCCGATGACCGGGTGCGGGGCCAAGCGGGAAATGAATTCCCCGAGCTGTTCTTGGCTCGCAATCAAAGTTCCGCAGTGAAAGCCGCCTCGGGCGCAGGATCGCCAGCGTGACGGGCGCGTGGTTCGCGGACGTTGGCGCTTCCGGCGACAGGCACGGTAACGAATGGACCGCCGGCCAAGGGAGCAGGTTCGGTGAAGGCCACGTCAGGCACATCGCTGATCTTGCCCTCGAGGGGAAAGTCTTTGCGCAGGGGATGGTAAGGATAGCCTTCCCACATCAGGATGCGGCGCAGATCCAGATGGCCGTCGAATCGAATACCCATCATATCCCAAATTTCCCGCTCGTGCCAATTGGCGGTGGGCCAGATATCACTCACCGTACGGATCGCAGGATCATCCTCGGCAGCTGGAGTTTTGAGACGAAGGTGAATCCGGTGGCTGAGAGAGTAGAGTTCGTAAACGATCTCGAAGCGGGGTTCTTGTTCGAAATGATCCACACTGGAAATATCGAGTAGGAGATCGAAAGATAGTTCATCCCGACAGAACTCGCAGATTTCATGAATAGTCTCGGGTCTGACGGAAAGCGTGAGTTCTTCACGGAATGCGCCGCGATCTGTGATCGTATCGCCGAAGCGGGCGACCAGTGATTCGGAGACTTTAGCGAGGTTCATTTAGATCGAGGCGAGGAGTTCCTTTTTTTGCTCGACGAAGGAAGATTCGGTCATGATTTTTTTTTGCAAACGCATGAGGCCATCGAGCAAGGCTTCCGGGCGTGGCGGACATCCGGAGACATACACATCCACGGGAATCAGGTGGTCGATGCCTTGGAGCACGGAATAGCTGCGATACATGCCGCCACTGGAGGCGCACGCGCCCATGGCGATGACCCACTTCGGATCGGCCATCTGCTCGTAGATCCGCTGCACGGCGAGAGCCATTTTGTAGGTGACAGTGCCGGCGACGATCATGACGTCCGACTGCCGCGGGGAAAACCGCATGACCTCCGCGCCGAAGCGAGCCATGTCGAACCTCGCGGCTGCCGAAGCCATCATTTCAATGGCACAGCAGGCGAGACCCATCGGCATGGGCCAGAGAGAATTGCTGCGCATCCAATTGATGGCGGCATCCAGTTTTGTGAAAATGATATTGCCCTCGATTTTCGAATCGTAAGCGTAGGGACTGCGATCGCTCATGCGTGACAAAAGTTAAGGTCACAAATCGTGCCTGCAAGACCAATATTGCGGCATTTATTCAAAAGACCATTACGGCAAATCCAGCTGCGGGGATGCGGCGGTGGGATCCCAGCTGATCAACTGCATCAATTTGAGGATGTTTTCCCCTAGCTGCGGCCGGTCGGGCGGGCCGTCCAGCAGGCCCCGGGTGACTTTGGCATAGGGGAGGTTGGATGGTTTGGCCCAGACGAGGCGGGGTCTGGAGATGGTTTCTTCGGATGGCTCGATGGCCACGGGAAATCCTGCATCAGAGAACGAAAGCACCCATGAGCGAGCTTTGGCGGCCGAGCCACGGACCAGCCATGGATAACGGCGCGGGAGTTGAAAATGGGGCGAGGCCGGGAGGTGGACTTGGAAAAAGACCGGCTGCTTTGCGATGAACTGAGAGAGTTTTAGCGCAGGATTTTTTCGTTGTTGGAGGTAAAATTCCGCCACATCGAGCCCCATCAGGTTCATGCCATTGTAGATTCCGTGTTTGTTCGGCAGCGAGAAATGGGCGTCGTGCCACCCCGCGTAACCGTTGTTCCACATGATCGCTATTTCCAGATGCAGGTGAGCGCGCCGCTGATCTATGCCTGTCCCGGTATAGCCCAAAAGGCCGAGGCGGGATCCCCGAGTGACAGCCTGCCCTTGGGTGACTTCGATCGTCGCGAGATGGCTGTAGAGCGTGTAGACTGGGGCGTTTTCAGTCTGGTGCTCGATGACGACGTATTTGCCGTAATTCGAATCGTTCGAGAGGTCGCTGGCATGAACGACGCGTCCGGCCTCGATCGCCCGCACATCGTCGAGCGGTTCGCCCCGGGCATCCCGACGGGTCGGGGCGATGTCGATTCCTTCGTGGAATTTTGTGAGGATCACCTTGCCGCCGATGCGTTCCGGACCACGCTGGAAACCGTAAGTTCCACCCAGCCAAGGGGTGCTTTTGGTGCCCTCGAAGTCTCGGTCCACATGCATGAAGAAGCGTTCCGGTTGGCCGCGGAAGAGCGCGTCATTGTCCGTCGGAAGCACGGGAGCGAAGGCCTGGACCGTCATGGTTGAGAGCGCCCCGACGGCTGCGGCCCGAGCGAGAGATTTATGCATTAGCGGCCCTTTTTCTTCGTGCCCTCCTGTCCCAGCACAGGAAAAAACGACGAAAGCAGGTTGATATCATCCTCTGTGAGTCCCCGCGGAAGGCACACGATGCCGTCGTGGATCGCCCGATCGACCAGCAGGTTGCTGATTTGCCGGCTGTTGAGAAAAACGACAAGGGGGCGTCCACTACGCGCCATCGAGTATTGCTGGAGCAGTCCCGACCCGTGACTGTCCAGTTTGAGATAAACACCTTGGGAACCATCTGCTGCGGCGAATGGGTAAATGGCTTTGATTTCGCGATGGGTGAGCAGGGGCATCCGGGCCAAATAAGTTTCATTTCCATTCATCAGCTTCGCCGGAAAGGCGAATGTCGGCGCCTCGGCAGCGAGGCCTTCGGTGTGAATGCGAAGATCCACGGACGGTTTCTTGGCCCCGCCTGTGCAGAGCAATGTCGCGGTGGCCATCAGAGCTACGAGGAGACGAGTCATGGCACCCAGCTATACGAGAGATGGGCAGAATTGCAACCGCGCGGCCTCGTCGCTTTAATGCCGGTTCATGGATCGTCTTGTCGCGATTTTTTTCTCGGCTGTCGTGCTGAGTTCCTGTGCTGTGCGGAACGAGGATTCGCCTGCGGCGAGCAGTGCGATCGAGGCGGAACTGCGCATGCAATCACCTGATTTGACGTTGGCCGGCCAGCGGAAAATCAAGGTGGTTTACTCCGTCCGTAATGTCGGCAAGCAGCCTCTCCGACTCGATTTTCCCACGGCCCAGCACATGGAGCTGATCTTGCGGTCATCGGATCAACGACCGCTTTTCCTTTGGTCCGAAGACCGGTTGTTTGCATCTGTGCCTACCCTTGTGGTGCTCAATCCCGGCGAGCGACTGGAGTATGAGGCAAGCGTGCCTACCCGTGACATGGTGGCGGGGGCCTCTTACGCCGTGGAAGCGATGCTGGTGGGATATCCGAAATCCCGGTCCGTCTGCGAATTGCACCCCCGGTGATGAGGCAGGGCGGCTTCTTTCGGTTTGACCCGCTGCCATTCGATGAGTTTATTCCCCCATCTGCCATGTTTAACCTCGTTCGACTCATCCTGTGCCTGCTTTTGGCGGCTCTCGCCGGCTGCGCGAGCTATGATCGGCGATTGAATAGCTCGACCACGCAATATCTCTCTCCCGGCGGTCAAGTCGTGGCCAAGCAATCGCAGGTTGGTTTCACCGATAATGTTTCTTATTGGGACGGAGACGGAGTGTCCGGCAGCCCTTCCATCACGATCGACCTCGGTGAGCAGAAAGCGTTTTTTTACAAAGGGGGGCGTCTGGTTGGTGTCTCGATGATCTCCTCCGGCCGCGAAGGTTACTCGACCCCCCCGGGCCAATTCAAAATCATCCAGAAAAACAAAGACCACGTTTCGAATCTCTACGGGGACTACGTGGACGGGGGCGGCAATGTCGTGGTCTCCAATGTCGGGGTGAAGCGCGACCCCATGCCACTTGGCACGCGCTTCCGGGGTGCGCCGATGCCCTACTTTATGCGCATCCATGGCGGCGTCGGGATGCACGCGGGTTTCCTGCCGGGATTTCCTGCCTCGCATGGTTGCATTCGAATGCCGGAGCGCATGGCGGAAATCTTCTTCGCCAATGTGTCGCACGGCACTCCAGTACGTGTGGTTAACTGAAGACCGCATCAGGCCCGAGGATGCGCTTGGTCGTAGGCACGTTTCAGCCGCTCGGTCGTCACGTGCGTATAAATTTGCGTTGTCGAAAGGCTGGCGTGTCCGAGCAGACTTTGCACGCTGCGCAAATCCGCGCCGGCATCCAGCAGGTGGGTAGCAAAACTGTGGCGTAATTTGTGGGGGCTGGCCGGCACGGGTATTTTGGCGAGACGCAGGTATTTTTTAACGAGGCTCCAAATTGATCCAGTACCCAAGCGTTTGCGCAGCTTGCTCAAAAACAGGGGGCCGGCCACGACTTTGGCGCGGTGGCGGTATTCCTGGATGGCCTGCAGGGCCGGTTCGCCGACGGGAACCACGCGCTCCTTGGACCCTTTGCCCAGCACGCGCACAGTTTCATTATAGGGGTCGATGTCCCGCACATCGAGAGCAGACAGTTCGCGGAGGCGCAACCCGCTGGAGTAAAAAAGCTCGAGAATAGCTGCGTCCCGGTAAGGCATCCAAGAGGGAGCTTGTTTCTCCGGTTCGGCCTCAAGCGGCGCCCGCAGGAGTGCTTCGATTTGCGTCGAGTTAAGAAAAACAGGCAGACGCTTTTCGGCCTTGGGCAAGGAAACTGCTTGCAGAGGATTTGTCGCGAGCCCCTTCCTCTCGCAAAGGAAGCGGTAAAAACTTCTCAGCGCGGCAAAGTCGAGGCGGATAGTCGCCCGCGACCGATCCTGCTTCATCAGATCGAAGAGGTAAGCACGGAAGCTTTCCGCATCTGCCTGTCGCCAGGTGACGGCGGCAAGAAAAGCGGCCGCTTGCTTCAACGCACGCCGGTAGTTGTCGAGGGTGCGTGGCGAGGCGTTGCGCTCGTCCCGCAAGTAGTCGAGATAGGCACGGGCCAAGGGGTCATCGAGGGCTGGCACGCAGGCAGCATACAACAGCCAGGCCCGCCTGAGAAATGTCTTCTGTTTCAAGAGCGCGAGCCCATCGGACGACTTAACGGCGATGGTGGCGTGTGGCCTATCTCTCCCTCACGGCTCGTGGCCCTCTCGAGGCGTAGCACGGCGCGGCGCGTTTCTTTTCCATCCGGCGATGCCGCAACGATGGGTATTTCGTAGGCATCATCCGGAAAAACGAAGTGAAAATGAAAACTGCCGTCCGGCCTTAGGTTGATCTCTTTTCCATCGACGGTGACTTTGGCATCGGGGTGGGTTCCACCATAGAAAATAACCTCCGCATTCACGTGCATGAAGAAGCCGCGTTCCGGTTGATGACTGAAAGGCTGAGCGCTCCAGCTGGCGCCGGGTCCCCAAGTGCTTGCCGCTGCCCAACTCGAGACAACACCGGATGACCAGCTTCCTGAGGCTGGCGACCACGAGGCGCTGCCCACAGAGCCCCCGCCGAGACCGAACTGCGCCAAGAATCCGCTCGCGACTTCCCCGGGTGCGGCACCCCATGAGGCGCCACCTGCTTCCCATGAACTGACCGCCGCCGCGCTCCTCGCACCATTGAAGCTGGCTCCGGACCAGTTGATCATTCGCGCAAGTTCACCGGAGCTGAGGGATTGCAACTGGCAGACAAGCATAGCCTCCAGCACCGAAATTTGGGCCGGGGAAAGTTTTTCGGAAGACGTTTCGGAATGTTTCCGCAAACGGGAGATCGCGGCTGATAGCGTGTCGCCATCACGCATCTCTGTGCGCAACTTTTCCACCATCTCTTGGAAGACAAGATGGAAATTGATATCGGCAAAAACGGCTTCACCTGGTTCGGCCAAGCTCTCTCGGGGGGTCAGCACGGCGTCCGACTGCGTGAGTGTTTTCCATTCGTTGCCGGCATAGAATCCCAGTTCGACCCGGTATGTGGTTTCTTCCTCGCGCACGGGGAGATACCAGCTGTTTGCTTGCAAAGGTACGGGCGCTTCTCCCTCGTGAGTAGCAC
>JBIJDZ010000114.1:0-3241 GCA_044343805.1 Chthoniobacterales bacterium
TTTGAAGCCGGGTTGGGTTCGGAGCCAGGCAATGGTTTCGGCGACGCCTTGTTGGAGGGAGATCTTGGGCGGGCCGAGAACGGCGAAGGTTTTGTCCATCGGGGTGATATAGTCAGTCACCATGCTGCGGTAGCGTGAGGAGGTGATGTAGAAGGGTTTGCCGGTGATGCCGGTGACCAGATCGCCGGCAAGCCCGGCGGCGCGTAGGATGGGGCGCGGAACTTTGCGGGCGGGTTGGCCGCGGAGGGCGCGGCAGAAGGCGTCGGCCCAATGGTAGATGTCGGCGGGCGTATCCCCGACGTAGAAAGTCTGGCGGTTGATTTTCTCGGCGGGTTGGTCGAGCAGCAGGGAAACCATTTGGTCGGCGACATTGCCCACATAGCCGTAGCAACGCACGACGGGTTTGCCGGCGGGATGGACATAAAGTCCCTTGTGCGCAATGCGCCAGAATTCCTGCGGGTAGCGCGGATGCCACGGGCCCCAAATGTTGGTCGGTCGCGCGATGACCCATTCGCAGGACAGGTTGGCTTGGCGTGTTTCCTTTTCAGTGATGACCTTGCTTTGTCCGTAAACAGTAGCGGGAAAGTAATCCTCGTCGTGAGTGGGCAGGCGCTCTGGGCCGCAGACGAATTGCGACGAGCAAATGAGCGCGCGTTTGATCGATGGTGTGGCCTGCACCGCAGCAAGAAAATTGCGGGTCCCCTGGGTGTTGGCGCGGAATCCGGTTTCGGCGGTCGTGTTTTCGTCCATCTCGGTGCGGGCGGCGAGGTGCATTACTTGGTCTGGCGCGAAGTCGGTCATGGTCTGTCGCAGCAGATCCGCGTCGAGGATATCCACCACACGCCAACAGGTGGCGTGGGAATTTTCGCGAGGCGCTTCCAGCGAGAGGTTGAGCACATCGTGTCCGCGCGACAACAGATGTCCGACCACATGAGTCCCGACGAATCCGGAACCCCCGGTAATGAGAATGTTCATTTAAAAGTTATTCTTACCCGAAGTTGACTGGTCTCGGCAGGGGTATTTTGCAATGGTTAAGCACGCATGACTTCACGCGCCAAACAAGTCATTGTCATTGCCGGTCAAACCCCACCTCCAACGGGCGGACAAAATGTGATGATTGCCCAATTGTTGGAGGATTTGCAGCGCGGCAATTTCTGGTGTGTCGAGCATCTGAAGTTTTGTTTCACTCCGTCATTTGCTTCGGTGCGCCAGGCGCGTTTTTTCAAATTATGGGAGCTTCTCAAGGTTTATGGACGGCTGGCTCGTCTTGTTTACCGACATGGCCGCGTGGATCTGGTGATTTATCCGAGTGGCGGCCCCCAGACTGTTCCGATGGTGAGGGACATCATGTTGTTGCCATTTGTGCGGCTCGCCACCAAGCGCTTGTGGGTTCAGTTTCATGCGGCGGGTATTGCTGATCGCCTCAAAAAAAAATACGGAACTCTCGAGGCGCTCCTCAAGGCCGTCTATGGCCCTGTGGATGGAGCCATTGTCATGACGAATTTCAACCGCTGCGACCCGGAGTCATTGGGTATCGAGCGGGTCAAAGTGATCCCGCACCAGCTGAAAGATGAAAATCCGGAGGGCAGGCTGCCGGACTATACAAAACGGCCGCTGCGAATTCTCCATGCAGGTCATTTATATGATCAGAAAGGGACACCCCAACTGGTGGAGGCATTTGGCAAACTGGCACCGGCATTTCCCGACTGGCGTCTCGTGTTGATGGGGGAATTTTTGCCGCCTTACAGCGAGAAGCTATGCAGAGCGCGCTGCAGAGAGCTTGGCCTGGAGGACCGGGTGGAAATCACCGGAGTTTTACGGGGCGCAAAAAAAGCCGAGCAGTTTCGCGCGGCGCATGTGTTTGTTTTTGCCTCGATAGCTCCTTACGAATCGTTCGGCCTCGTCATGGTGGAAGCCATGATGTGGGGATTACCTCTGGTTGTGACGGATTGGCGCGGCAACCGCGATCTGGCTGGCGATACCGCTCGATACGTACAGGTTGACGGAAACTTGGCCGAGCGATTGACCGACGCGCTGCGTAAAATCTTGGGCGATGAAATCAATCGTTGGCCAAGCGTCGCCGCGCAATCCCGGCAGTCGTTTGAGGTCCTATACGCGAGAACCGGTTTCGGGTCATCCGTGGCAAAGTTTACGGAAAATCTTTTAAGAGGATATGCCCGGTAACCATTCCATGAGGGTTGGGAGACTTGAGGTTCCTTCGAAGGGGTTGCATATTCCACAGACGACGTCATGAACCTTGGACAAAACATTAACTTTTCGATCTTGCAGGGATGGATCGTGTTGTTACTGGGGCTTATTTTTTCGGTTTTTATCGGCAGTGCAATCGGTGACGATAATGGAAATTTGGTGTTTTTGATCCTTGGGGCACTTGCCGGCATCGCCGGATTGCTGTGGATAGGTAAATACTACTGGTTGCTGATACCGATCGGCATGACGTCCGGCTTGCCGGCTTTACCTATAGGTGGCCGCAGTTTGGAGTTGGGTGAGTTGACCATGGCGGCCTGCTTCGGGCTTTTTCTCCTGCGCTTGGCCATGCGCAAAGATAAGGTGCAAATCTCGCCGCTCCTGTTTTTTGTGCTGCTTTCGTTCGGTTGGGTGGCCTTCATTTACTGGCTCAACCCCGTGGGTTTTGCGTTGATGGGAGCGAGTTCGGTCGGCGCGCGCGATTACCAGCGCATAGCGCTTGGGGTATGCGCCTGTCTGGTCTTGGCCAACCAGAAAATCGGCAACAAAGAGGCCAAGTGGTTGATCGCGATTGCCATCATCGGTCCGGTGTTGGGCATGTGCTACTCCTTCCTCAGTCACGGGGTGCTGGGCGGTGGCCCTGCTTTTGACGAAGAAGGCAACCAATACACGTGGCACCAGTCCATGAGTGCACCTGCATTTGCATTGGTGCTATATTTGTTCAGCAAATACTCGCCGGCGGAAATTTTCAGTCCGGTTACCTTTGGCCGAATGGCGACCGTGCTTGGGGCGATGTTCGTTGCTTTTTCCAGCGGCAAGCGAGCGGTGGTCGCGACGCTCATGCTGACGCCCTTGGTTTCGGCCGTCTTGAGGCGCCAATGGGCTCACTTTTACGTCTACATCTTCATGGCTGCCGCCGGGGTGACTTTTATGGTAGCGGGTCACGGCCAGTATTTTGAACTCCCGTTCCGCGTACAGCGTACCTTGGCCAATTTCCCTGGTGAGTGGGATACGACCATCAAGAACATAACTGCCG
>JBIJDZ010000068.1:0-10367 GCA_044343805.1 Chthoniobacterales bacterium
TCCTCCGGTGGTTCAGCACTGTCAGCATCGGCTCTTCCATACGGCGACAAGGGGTTCGTCGTTTTCCGCAAAGGCGGTGACGGTGCCGTTTTGCAGGCGCGTCAAACAGGTTCAACTTTTACAAACGTGATTGGCGAGTTTGCTGAAGTTCAAAACTAACTGAGCGATTTACTCAAAGCGGCGACCGCATCCATGATGCGGTCGCTTGTTTTTTGGTAGGATTCACGATCGGTGAGTCCATCTGACGAAAAATAGAGCGGCTTTCCCACAACCACCGTAATGGAAACGCAGCGGGGAAATGTGCGATCACGGGGAAAGGCTTCGTATGATCCGTGGATGCGCATCGGTACTACCGGCGCTCCGGTTTTCGCAACGATCATACCCACTCCGGGTTGAGCTGGTTGGAGGTTGCCATCCTTGGATCTGGTTCCCTCGGGAAAAATGAGAGCCGCACCGCCAGCACGGATCACGCGAATGATGCCCATGAGGGCACTGCGCTCGGCATTTTTCGGATCCACAGGAATGACATTCCACTCGGGCATGAGAGGTCCCATGATCGGCCAATCGAGGAGCGATTTGCGGGCGAGATAATGGATCGCCCGCTGGCAGGCGACACCGGCCAGAGGTGGGTCAAGGAAACTGGCATGGTTGGCGGCAATGATGGCGGGACCTTCTTCGATGATGTTTTCCGCACCGATTACGCGGTAATTGAAGAAAGTCTGGGCGATGGCTTTGCTCAGCGAGTAGCCGAGCAAATACCAGAAAGTCATTCTTTGCTGCATAACGTGATAGCGCCGGCCAATCCTTGTTCGGCCAAGCGGTGGAGGGTGGCGGCGACAACTCCGTCCACATCAAGATGCGAGGAGTCAATCACTGTTGCCCCTTCGGCTACGGTAAGCGGGGCGGCACTGCGAGAGGAGTCCATCTTGTCGCGCTTGGTAACATCCTCCGACTGACCTTGGCTGCTGCGACGCATCTGGCGCACGCGCGGATCGGCATCGATGTAAAATTTGAACGGCGTTTCCGGAAAAACCGCTGAACCGATGTCGCGGCCTTCAATCACTGCTTGGCGATTCCGGACACTCGCACGAATGGCCCTCGTTACCACCAGCCGTACCTCCGGCACGGCCGAGACGGGCGAAACGGTGGTGTTCACTTCGTCACTGCGCAAAAATGGACGCGCATCCTCTCCATCGATTTCGGGAAAATACTCGTGATCGCTCGCGGCAATATTCATCAAAACCGCACCGGCTGCAGCAGCGACAGCCGATGCATCGCGGCAATCGACTCCGCTTCGCAGGCAAGCATAGGTCATAGCCCGGTAGAGGTCACCGGAGTTGAAGAACCGGCAGCCCAACCGCTTGGCCAACTCCCGCGCCACGGTGCTTTTGCCGGAGGCTGCCGGCCCGTCGATAGCAATCACCACCGTTTCGTTCGTCTTATCCATGACTCAACGCCCGCAGTTGTTGCGCAAAACCCGGATACGATGTTTCCGCGCAGGCCGTGTCTTCGAGAACGGTTTCGCCCTCGGCGAAAAGTCCGGCGACGGCAAACGCCATGACCATACGATGATCTCCGTGGCTCGGCAAACGCGCGCCATGCAATGGTCGTCTTCCGCGGATTTCCATACCATCGGGATGCTCGGTCACATCGGCTCCCATGGCCTGCAAATGATGCGCCACCACGGCAAGGCGGTCGGATTCTTTCACGCGCAACTCGGCGGCGTCTTTGATAACCGTGACGCCTTCGGCCAAGGCCGCCGCCACGGCCAAGACAGGCAACTCGTCGATGACATTGGGGATCTCGGCTCCGGCGATGGTTGTGCCGTGCAGCTCGGCCCCGCGCACAAGAACATCGCCGCACGGCTCACCGGGACCGCGATCGTTGCGGTCGATCGAAATGTCGGCCCCCATGCGCTGCAACACCTCCAAAATACCCGTGCGCGTCGGATTGAGCCCCACATTATTGATCTGCAAGTGAGCACCGGGCCGTGCCGCCGCGGCCACCAGCCAAAAAGCGGCGCTGGAGATATCGCCGGGCACGTCGAAATCCCGGGCCTGTGGCAACTTGCCGCCCACGACCGAAATGCGTTCACCCACCACCTCGACCGGCACACCGAAATACTCCAGCATGCGTTCGGTGTGATCGCGCGTGGGCACCGGTTGGATGACCGTGGTTTTCCCCCGGGCAAACAAGCCGGCCAACAGCACCGCGCTTTTCACTTGGGCACTGGCCACGGGCAGCTTGTATTCAAGAGGACTCAAGGAATCTGTCCCTTCGATGGTGAGCGGCGGGCAATCACCGGGGCTTTCCGTCTCCATCCGTGCGCCCATTTTTCGCAAGGGATCCATCACCCGTTTCATGGGGCGACGGGAAAGCGATGCATCGCCGAGGAGGCGCGAGCGGAAAGGTTGGGCCGCCAGCAGGCCCGACATCAGTCGCATGGTCGTGCCGGAATTGCCGCAGTCCAAATCCGCTGCCGGCGGTTTAAAACGGCCACGGCATCCATGCACGACAAACTCGCCGGGAGCCCCGCTTTCGATTTTCACGCCAAGTTGCTGCAGCACATGGATCGTGCCCAGACAATCTTCCCCCGTGAGATAATTGTGCAGATGGCATGGGCCGTCCGACAAAGCGGACAACATGGCGGCGCGATGCGACATACTTTTGTCCCCGGGGACGCGGATTTCCGCTTCAATCCGCGGGGCACGGCAGACTCGAATTTCGCTGCTCATTCGCCTTTGAGAATTTCTGCACGGTGCTTTGCCGATAATTCCAGAAAAGCCTGCACGGCCGCTGTGTCATTCTTTTCCAACGCCGTTTTCATGGATTGCAAAATATCGGTCAAATTCCCGAGCGCACGGGAAATTTCGCTCCGGTTGAGCCCCAGAATTGAGGTCCACAGCTCCGGCGACCCCGAGGCTACGCGTGTCGTGTCGCGAAATCCTCCAGCACACAGTTTTTGATAAACGGGCTGACTCCGCGCCACCAACTCCACGAGAGCGGCGGCCGCAATGTGCGGCACATGGCTGACCCCGGCCGCAGCCGCGTCATGCTCGTGCGGACTCATCTCCAAGACCCGGGCCCCGACAGTCCGCCATAAATCGCCGGCCGCGCGCACCCTGGCAGGATGCGACGACTTGGTGGGCGTCACCACACAAAGGGCATTCTCATAGAGGTCCGTTCGCGCCGCGGACAGGCCGGCCTCCTCCGAACCGCACATCGGATGACTTCCCACAAAATTTCCAGAGCGCGCAAAAATTTGTTCCAACTTTTCGACCACGGGTTCTTTCACGCTCCCCACATCCGTCACGGTAGTCTTTTCCGAAACAACGTCCGCGACTTGCCGGGCGAGGGCGGACATTTTGTCCACCGGCACGCAAAGAACGATCAAATCGGCGGCCTTGGCAATTTCTGCAGGATCGGTCGAACATTCATCGGCCAGATTTTGCGAACGAATTTCATCCAGCACTTCATCGCGCCTGGCCCAGGCCAAGAGGCGGGCGTGGGAGTGGTGTCGGCGCAGCGCCATCAGCAAAGATCCACCCATCAGCCCGGGGCCGAAGACGGCAATGCTGGAAGTCGGGTCGCTCATGAAGCGGCAACCATGACAGGCTGCAGCGAGAACCTCACGCCGGAAAAACCGGAATCAAGGAACGAGGAAAATTCGGCCTGTGTAGGGATCCTTGACCTCGGTGCCCGGAGGAAAACCGCGCACATCGACGAAACCCGCACTCGGGGCGTGGGGGCTGGTGACAAAGCCCGGTTTGCCGGGCACCGGAATACCGTAGGAAAGTTCCGGGGTGGGCAAACTGACAGGCGGCGGTGTGGGGGCGGGTGTGGGGTTGGGGATGGGGTTGACCAATGCGGCATCGGTCATGCCGACATTCGTCTCCACACCCGTGAGCGGCGGCAGCGTGCCGGGCGTTTGCTGGAGAGTTTGCGTGCCACTGTAGCCGTAGCGATTACGCGAGGGAGTGGAAGGTTTTTCCGGGGAGCAGGCGGCAATCAGAACAGCCACCACGGTTGCCATGGTCAGAGCCAAAATCGAGCGGGTCATATGTGGGCAAATGAACAGAGACCGCGACGGACTTCAAGGGGAATCTGTCGTCACGGCGGCCATCGCTTCGCGCAGGTTTCCCACAATGCGCCCGTCGAACAGCGCCCGGCCGATAATCGCCCCGTGCAGCCCCGCGATCTTTTGCAAGCGCGCCAAATCCTCCGCCGAAGATACGCCGCCGCTGGCGATCACGTCGCAATCGATGGACTTCACGATTTTTTCAACTTCAGCAAAGTTAGGTCCTTGCAGCATCCCGTCGGTGGCAATGTCGGTATAAATCACGGCCCCGATTCCCAAGGCTGACACTTTTTGCGCCAGATCCAAAGCGCGCACGGCCGTCGCTTCGGTCCAGCCTTTGACCGCCACCAAGCCTTCCCGCGCATCGATACCCACGGCGATTTTTTTGCCGCCAAAACGCTGCACGGCTTGGCCGACGAAATCAACCGACTGGGCCGCCCGGGTGCCGATGACCACGCGGGCCGCTCCGGCATCCAATGCGCGCTCGATCGCCGCTTCATCGCGCATACCGCCGCCGAGCTGGAGAGGAATCGTGAGAGCTGATGCCATCTTGCGCACAACCTCGAGATTGGTCTGCACCCCGGTGAAAGCCGCCTCGAGGTCCACCACGTGCAACCAGTCTCCGCCACGGGCTTCCCATTCCCGCGCCACCGCCGGAGGGTCGTCGGAGTAAACCGTTTTTTCGTCGGCCTTGCCTTGGCGCAAGCGCACCGCTTGCCCGCCCATCAAATCAATCGCCGGATAAAGCAACATAGATCAATTTCCTCCACGCAATTCGCGCACAAAATTTTCCAGTATCCGCAGACCTACCGCTTGGCTTTTCTCCGGATGGAACTGCACCCCGCGCACTTTGCCACGACCGCACGATGCGGCGAACTTCATGCCATGAGTGCAGGAGGCCGTGACCAGTTTTTCGTCCTCCGGCACCGGATAAAAAGAATGCACGAAAAAAACGTAGACCGGATCGGGTATTCCCGCGTAAAGCACGTCGGGACTGCGCCACCGCAAGTCGTTCCAACCCATGTGCGGGACTTTCAGCCCCGGAGAGTTTCCGAAACGCACCACATTGCCCGGCCAATAGCCCAGCCCTTGGACCCCCGGAGATTCCTCGCTGCTCTCGAACAAAATCTGGTATCCAAGGCAAATGCCGAGATAGGGACGACCGGCGGCAAGCCAGACACGCAGGGGCTCGGTCAATCCACGCTCATCTAAGCACCGCGCACAATCGCCGAATGAACCGACGCCCGGCAAAACCACGGCAGCGCATTCCGCCATGCGCGCGGGTGTGTCGCAGGAAACAACGTCGGCCCCGGCGTGCTGCAACGCTTTTTCCACGCTGCGCAAATTACCGCTGCCGTAATCAATCATTGCCACGCGGGGGCGGTCCGCGGGTTTCGCATCAGCGACCATGATCAAAGCGAGCCCTTGGTGCTGGGCACACCCTGCACGCGCGGATCAAGGCGCGTCGCTTGGCCGAGGGCGCGGGCCAGACCTTTGAAAATGGCCTCGGCCATGTGGTGCGAATCGCGGCCGTCGAGCATGGCCACATGCAGATTGAGTCCGCCCTGCACGCTGAAGGCCCGCAGGAACTCCTCCACTAGCTGGAAAGGAAAGTTTTCGATCGCGACAGCATCCTCCGGCGTTTCGTAAGCAAGGTAAGGCCTCCCTCCGCAATCCACCGCGACACGCGCCAAAGCGTCATCCATCGGCAGCAGGCACCACCCGTAGCGCGTCAATCCGACCTTGTCGCCCAGGGCTTCGCGCAAAGCTTGCCCCAAGGCCAAGCCGACATCCTCGACCGTGTGGTGCGCATCAACCTCGAGGTCGCCTTTGGCCTCCAAATGCAAATCAAACAGCGCGTGCTTGGAAAAGAGAACCAGCATGTGGTCGAAGAAGCCGATGCCGGTTTGAATTTTGGAGCGGCCCGTGCCGTCGAGATCGAGAGTGAGGACGATGTCCGTTTCCTTGGTTTGGCGTTTGACGGTGGCTTGGCGACTCATGATGGGCGGATGGGATCTGTTCAGCAGCGACTTAGGCGGCTTCTGTATCGGCTTTTTCGAGTGATTTGGGCAGTTCAGCAAGACCCGCGTGCTGGAACCAGAGTTTTTCGGCTTCGGTGAGGCTCATTTTTGTCTCCTGCAATTTGCCTTCGCTGGGTTCGCTACGCGCGCGCTGCTGCTCGATGCTTTTATCCATCACCATTCGGCGATCGACACTGGCCACTTGCAAACCCTCTGCCTGTTCCCGTTCACATAGCTCGAGGTCGGCACGGACAGTCGCAACCAGACCCAGTATGGCGATGACATAAAACCTGACCACGGCGGGAAGATAGCGCCCAAGGCTGGCCGGCGAAAGTTTTTCCATTGCCAGAAGGTTCCCTCCCACATCGCCACGAAAAACACTTTGCATGTTACGTATTTGGTCTTTCTTGTGGGGTGATGCGACGGCTGTGGATTTTCATCATTGTCCTCCTGCTGACCGTGGCTGGGTGTGCATGGTGGGCGGCGGGTTGGATAAAAACAAAACCCCTGCTGGAACCTCGCGGCGGGTTATGGTTCCCGCGCAGCGTGCTGTATGACGTTCCGCATTTCGCGCAGAACGATCGCCGTTGGACATCCCACCGCCTCGGCGCCACTTCCGGCACACTGGGAGCGGAGGGGTGTGCGGTGGCGGCGGCGGCCATGGTGCTGGCTTCTTATGGCTCCGCGGTTGATCCGGGGCAGCTCAACGCGTTTCTCAAAACAAACGTCGGTTATACCGACCGAGGTTGGCTCTATTGGGAAAAAGCCTCCGAGTTTCCGCCCGTGGTCGCCAAGCATGTTTACGAGGACGACGCGTCATATTTCCTCATCGATTGGAACCTGCTCCGCGGCAATCCCGTGATCGTACGCCTGCGTTACCCCGACGGCATCACCCATTTCGTCGTCATCGTCGGAAAGCAAGGACACGAATACCTCATCCGCGACCCCGGCCCGGACTTCGATCGCGGGCTCTACAAGCTCTCCGAATTCGGCAGCCCGATCGAGGCCCTGCGCTTTTATGAAAAAATTGCCGACAACAGCCGGGCCGGTGGAAATCAGGGCTTGCGGACGGGCAACCCCGCCGAGGCCCAATCGGCAAATCCGCCCGCGTTCAGCACGGTGAATCCCTCTTTGCGCAAGATGCCGGCCGCCACACCGGAACGCGCACCTGAACGGCAATAAACGATCAATTCTTTGCCGCGGAGCTTCTCAAGAGCAGGATTCCATTTCACCCGGTCGGCGCGCAGGTCGCTTAAAGAAAGCAACAATGCCGGTTCCGCCACGCCCCCCACCCATTCGTCAGGCTCCCGCACATCGATCAGCACTGCCTTGCCAGCCGCCACACGCTCCTGAGCTTCCAGGGGACTGATGGAAGGACCAGCGATAACGCGTGTGACCACTAAAAACAATAAAACCAGCACGGCGAGGATGATCAGCGTCTTCATATATATTACTTTTAGGTAATATTTAGCCGTCGTCAACCCGTGATCCGGGCCGGCCGACGCGCCCAATGGTTGCACCCGAGCCCAGCTTTGTGCAATTTCGGGAC
The DNA here is from genome assembly GCA_044343805.1 of Chthoniobacterales bacterium. Classification (GTDB taxonomy): domain Bacteria; phylum Verrucomicrobiota; class Verrucomicrobiia; order Chthoniobacterales; family JACTMZ01; genus JACTMZ01. The sequence goes on from JBIJDZ010000068.1 coordinate 7,649, forward strand.
AGGATGCAAATTTGCCGGTGGGTTTCGACTGTTGCCATGTCGTTGGCGTGGATGGCCGATGCTGCGGCCCAGCAGGAAATCAAAGCCCCCTTCGGCATGCAGTGGGGCGAATCGGTCGCGCGAATCAAACAGGTCGCGGGTAACGCCAAAGCCAAAATCGTCGATGAACGCATGGCCGGCGAACGCGAGGCCCTCGTGGTCGAGGGTATCGTGCAGGAGGGGTTGAAGCGCACCCTCTTTTATTTCACCAACGGCGGTCTTAGCGAAGTGGAACTTCAATACGACCGTGAGGGCTGGGATGACGCGAAAGTCGATGCTTGGGTCGCCACGATCAAACGGGAAGCCGACAAAAAATACGGTCCCGGTAGGCTTTTTGCGGACGAGAACGGTGAGGACGGCGGCCTGCGGCACTCGCTCAAAGGGTGGATGTGGGTGCAAAACTTCGTTTCACTGCGCCTCATCCATTACACCGCAAAAAAAGGTGACGAGAAAATGCGTCGCGTCAGCCTGCATTACTGCGCCGAGTAAGTGCTTTCAGAGCATCTCCGCGGCGAATTTTTTCGGATCGAAACGGACGAAGTCAGTTTCCTTTTCGCCCAGGCCGACGAAACGCACCGGAACACCGAGCTCTTGCTGCAAAGCCACGGCCATGCCTCCGCGTCCGCTGCCATCGAGCTTGGTGAGAATGGCGCCCGTCAAACCCGCCGCCTCGTTGAATTGCTTGGCCTGCTCGAGCGCGTTGGAACCAGTCGTGGCATCAAGGACGATAAGCACCTCGTGGGGGCTGGCGGTATCGCGACGTCCGAGTACGCGTTTCACTTTGGCCAACTCCGCCATGAGGTTGTGTTTGGTGTGCAACCGGCCGGCGGTATCGCAGAGCAAAAAGTCCGCTTTTTCCCGCTGCGCAACTTCATACGCATCGTGGCACACCGCCGCCGGATCACCTTGATAAGGCCCGTGAACGACCGGAACGGAAAGTTTGTCGCCCCACGCCGCCAGCTGCTCGATGGCGGCGGCCCGAAAGGTGTCACCCGCGGCCATCACCACGCGACGCCCTTCGCGACGGAGCATGGCGGCAAGCTTGGCCAGCGAGGTGGTTTTTCCCGTGCCATTCACCCCGACGATCAGCACGACATGCGGGCGGTCCGCGAGCGGCAAAAGCGGAGGATACGCCGGGGGGAGCATTTTGGTGATTTCCTCGCGGGCGGCCTGCTCCACTTGGTCCGCCGAGGCGGAAAATCCCGTCGTGGCGCGCAGATACTCGATGAGCTGCAGGGTGACTTTAACCCCGAGATCGGCTTGGAGAAACATCGCCTCGAGCTCATCCCAATCCACCGGACGTCCGCGAAAACGGTCGGCAATATTGCGCAGGAACCCGAGGGCCATGGTCAATGCTTCTCGTGCGACTCCCGCCCGATCTCCTTGCGCACACGGTCGAGGACCCCATTGGCGAAACGGGCGGATTCGGTGGAGGCGAGATTGCGGGCAATCTCGATGGCTTCGTTGATGGTCACGGCCGGCGGGATGTCTGTGCGGGTGAGCATCTCGGCTACGGCCAGCCGGAGGATCGCGCGATCGACCGCGCCGAGACGACGCAGATCCCAATTCTGCAGGGCGGATTCCAGCAAACGGTCAATTTCGCTGAGCCGGCCCAATGTTTGCGCGACCAATTCCGCAGCAAAAGGCTGGGGGCCCCCCTCCATGGTCAACGCCACGTCGGTCTCATCCAGCCCCGGAGCCATCACGCCACGCATTTCGCAACCGTAGAGCTTCTGCACGGCTTGGATGCGGGCTTGGCGGCGATTTTCTTTGGGCACGGCAAATTTCCCCAGAATTTCAGCGCGGCGACGGCTTGCCCCGCAGTTGCGCTCTGACCCGCAGCATTCTGAAAGCGGCGCGCGCGGCTTCGATCCCGCGGTTGTGTTTCTCTTCCATGCAGCGCACCCGCGCATCCTGTTCGTTGCTCACCAACAGAACTTCATGAATCACCGGGATCACATGCTTGAGCGCAATCTGCTGCAACGCATGCGTCACGCTGTCCCCGATGAGATCGGCGTGTCTGGTTTTCCCCTGGATAATCAAACCCAAGGCGATAATGACATCATGCCGACGCTGCGACGCCACCATCTCGGCCACGACGGGAATCTCGAAAGCACCCGGGGTGCCGAAAAGCTCGACCTTGCAGTTTTCATCGATGTGATAAAGCTCCTTGCAGGTGTTGTTCACCAGCGCCTGCAGCATTTCCGGATGGTATTCGCTCGCCACGATAGCGATGCGTGGCGTCGAGGATGTGTGCAGTTTGGGCGGACGTGTGGGAATTTTAGCAGCCATGGTTCTAACGGTTTGTGATTTCAAAGCAGATGGCCCATTTTACGCTTTTTGGTGCGCAGGTATCGGGCGTTGTGGGTGTGTGGCTTCGATTTGATCGGCTCCCGCGCGGTGATTTCAAGTCCATGTCCGGCCAGACCCACCATTTTACGCGGGTTGTTGGTGAGCAGGCGGATTTTTCGCACGCCGAGGTCGGATAAAATCTGGGCTCCAAGGCCGTATTCCCGGAGATCCATGGGGAAGCCGAGTCGCGCGTTGGCTTCAACCGTATCGAGGCCCTCTTCTTGCAATTTGTAAGCGTGGATTTTTGCCGGCAGACCGATCCCGCGCCCCTCTTGCCGCATGTAAACGAGCACGCCGGACCCGTTGTCGGCAATCTGGCGCATGGCCT
>JBIJDZ010000024.1:0-28509 GCA_044343805.1 Chthoniobacterales bacterium
TAACAACACCTTTGTGCAGCAACGCCGCCGAGGCGATGTGCGTTTCGCCGAATCCCGCTCTCCCTCGTCGGTTTCGGGGGCTCAAGGCAACTGACGCTCTCTTGGAAGCGTAAGCCTACTTATCATGATTTTATCGCGTATTTTACGGCTCCTCCGCTTTGGCAAATGCGGCGTTGCTTTGTCGGGAGGCAACCGATAGTTTTCTCCCCTGCCGAAAACTTGATGAAAATCATCAACATTAACGGGGAAGAAGCGCCACCTTCCCTCAATGTTCACACTTGGGAGACGGAGCACGATCTTTTTGCCAAGTGCGTTGCCTATGACGAGCCCGAGCGCGCCCAAGCGCTGGGTATTTATCCCTTTTTCCGTCCGATTGAGGAAATGGACGGTGCCGAGGTCCTTTGTGAGGGGAGGCGCGTCATCATGGTCGGGTCGAACAACTACCTTGGCTTGGCCAATGACCCGCGCGTAGTCGAGGCCGCCGTCGAGGCGACCCGCAAATACGGTCTTGGGTGCACGGGGTCGCGCTTTCTCAGCGGCAACCTCATCATTCACGAGCAACTCGAGGAGTCCCTGGCCGACTATATCGGCAAAGACGCGGCACTTCTTTTTTCCACCGGATACTTTGCCAACCAAGGCGCACTCACCTGCCTCTTCGAAGACGGCGATTACATCCTCTGCGACAAAGAAAACCACGCCAGTATCATCGATGGTTGCCGTATGTCGCCGGCCAAAATTATCCCGTTTTCCCACAACTCTCCCGAGTCGCTCCGTCGCCGCTTGTCCCGCTTGCCCGGCGATGCCGGCAAGATGGTCGTGATCGACGGTGTCTTCAGTATGTCGGGAGACATTGCCCGCTTGCCCGATCTCATGGCTGTGGCCGAAGAGTTCGGGGCCAAGTTTTACGTCGATGAAGCTCATGCCCTCGGTGTCATGGGGCCTGAAGGCAAAGGCAGCGCGCACCATTTGGGAGTTGCTGACCGGGCCGATCTCATGATGGGTACCTTTTCCAAATCGCTCGGCTGCATGGGTGGGTTCCTTGCCGGCGACAAAGACGTGATGAAATACGTCCGTCATAAAGCTCGTTGCTTCATCTTTACCGCCTCACCCACGCCCGCCGTGGCTGGCGGTGTTCTTTGCGCGCTGGACATCATGCGCCAGGAGCCGTGGCGCATGGAAAAGCTATGGGAAAACGCTCGCCGCATGCACTCCGCGCTGCGCGCACTGGGTTTCCACATCGGCACCACGGAAACACCGATCGTCCCGATCCTTGTCGGTGACGAGCAGAAAGCCTTCTTCTTTGCCCAGCGTCTTTTCGACAATGGTATCTTTGCCACCCCGGCTATTTATCCTGCTGTGCGCCGTGGTCAGGCCATCATCCGCACCAGCTACATGTCGACCCACACTCGCGAGCAACTTGACTATGTGCTCGAAGTATTCGAGCGCATCGCCCGTGAATTGAACATCTTTGAAGACGATGCCTACCAGCGAGCCGCCGGGGAGATCCCCCAAAGGCATCACGATACTCCCGTGTCGCAGCCTGTCCGAACTGCAGCGGTTTGAAAATAGCGGTGAGGATATCCTCGGCCGATTTCCGCAGTTTGTTCCGCCCATTCCCGGCAGCGTGGCCGACACATTCCGTCCCGACTCGCCTTTCCTAAAGACCACCGGTGATCTGGCGGCTTTCCTTGCCCTGCGCGACGGTCGGCCGGTCGGGCGCATTGCGGCCATCCGCAACCGCCTGCACAACGAATACCATCAAGACCACACCGGCTTTTTCGGTTTTTTCGACTTCGATAATGACGCGACGGCCGGCGCGTTGTTTGCGACCGCCTGCGAATGGCTGCGCAACCGCGGGCTGGCTACTGCGCGCGGTCCCTACTCACCGAGCATCAACGACACTTGTGGCCTTCTCTCCGCTGGTTTCGACGATCCCCCGTGTGTCTTCATGCCGTGGAACCCGTCGCGCTACGTCGAGACCTACGGGCATCTCGGACTGTCCGAGGTGCGGCGACTTTACGCTTTCGACATGGATATGACCGCCCCCGCCAGTCCTACCATGGTGCGACTCGCCGAACGTGCGCGGGAAAAAAGCGGTCTCACTATCCGACCGTTCGACCTTTGTCATCCGGAAAAAGAGCTCCGCATCCTCCAACGCTTATACAACGTCACTCTCGACCGGAACTGGGGCTACGTGCCCGTCCAGTGGGAGGATCTGGAGCACTCCGCCGCCGGTTTGCGCACCATTGCGGACCCCCACATGCTCTTCTTCGTCATGCACGAAGGTCGTGAGGTTGGTTACTCGATTTCTCTGCCCGACATCAATGAGTTCCTCCGCCGCAGCTTGTCTTGGCCCCGCGGTTTTCTTCGTTTGATCCCCATGCTTTGGATGATCAAGACGGGCCGACCCCGCCGTGCTCGCCACCTCATTCTTGGCATCGAGCCGGAATTTCGCCGCCGCAGCGGCATCGCCCCCTTTCTTTACCTAGAAACATTTCGTCGCGTGGCCGTCCATTATCCCGTGGCCGAAGTTTCCTGGGTCGAAGCGAACAACGAACAAATCGTGCGCAGCATCGAGATCCTCGGCGGATACCGCACCAAGGAATTCACCGTCTGGGAAAAACCGCTTTAACTATGCGCATCCTTGTTACCGGCGCCACGGGATTTATCGGACGCACCTTTGTTTTGCGTGCGCTCCGCGACGACAGTATCACCGAAGTCATTGCGCCCGTCCGTTCCCCCGAAAAACTTCGCTCCCAGCTGCGGCGCGAAGGCGTGCCGCACCCGGCCAAACTTCGGGTCATCGAAGCTGAGGCGCCGCATTGGGATTTTCGCGAACTGGGAGAGATGAACCGCGTGGTCCATTGCGCCGGCGTGCTCTTCGGTCGTTCGCGCGACGAATACTTCCGCAGCAATGTCGAAGGGACAACGCGCCTGCTGCAAACTCTCGCGGGGGCACCACGCGTCGTTCTGCTTTCCTCGCAAGCTGCCGGCGGACCCACCCCGGCCGGTCATCACGCCAAGAAAATCGAGCACCCCGACTCTCCCGTCTCGTGGTATGGCGCATCGAAGTTGCGCATGGAGTTGGCCGTGCGTGAAGCATCACCAACGCACCCCGTTTTCATGCTCCGCGCGCCCATGGTTCTCGGTCCGGGCGATCAGGCGACACTGCCGCTTTTCCGCATGGTGCGCGGCAAAATCTGGCCCAAGCCGGGCCTGCGTCTGAAGCACTACAGCTGGGTGTCGTCGGACGACTTGGTCGATGCAATCGACGCGTGGTTCGAGCGAGGCCCCGATCAAGGAATCCACACCGCGCACGTCACATCGCCCGGCACCATTACCGACGCTTCGCTCATGCGCACCGCCGCACGGGTGAGCGATCGCCGTGGGTTGTTGGTGCCCGTGCCGCAACTCCTGCTCAAGCCCGTAGCCTTTGCTTCGAAATTCATCCCCGCCATCGGGCGGAAGGTTCCGTCTCTCACGCCCGATCGCGCCCGCGAAATTTGGCCCAACCGCTGGGTTATCGACCCCGAACCCTTCAACAAAGCCACCGGCTGGCGCGGCCACGCCACGCTCGAAGACACGCTGGCCAGGACCCTCGCGTGGTTCCGCCGCGAGGGGTTGGTCTAACAGGGGCTTTTTACGCTGGGGCGAAATCCAGTTGCTGCTTGAACGGATCGACGCGGGCGACGACAACCTCGAGTTTATCGCCGGCTTGGAAAACTTTCTTCGTCTTTCGTCCAACGAAGCGCTGGCGGGCTTGGTCGAAGGTGTAGAAATCGTCGCCGAGAGCGGAGACATGGATAAGACCTCCGGCCATCACCTCGGGTAATTCGACGAACATGCCGAAATTGCGAACTTCGAGAACAATGGCGTGGAAGGTTTTTCCGGTGCGCTTGGTGAGTTGCTGACGGAAGAATTCCATTTTCTTGAGGCGGACGGCTTCACGTTCGGCTTCGGCGGCGTTACGCTCGGTTGTGGAAATATGCCGGGCAATTTCGCCGAACGGGATGCGGCCTTTCGGCTTCGTGTAGCCGCAGATGTCGGAGAGAACGCGATGCACCACAAGATCGGCATAGCGGCGGATGGGGCTGGTGAAGTGCGTGTAGTCGCTCTTGGCTAAGCCGTAGTGGCCAGCAGGTTCCGGTGAATAGCTGGCGCGCTTGAGACTTTTCAGAAGAGCGGTCTTGAGGGCGTATTCTTCGGGTTGTCCGCGCAACATTTTCAGAAAGCGCGTGAGTTCCTTGCGCACGGAGAGGTTGCCGACCTTGTGTCCGTGCATCTGCACGCGCTCGCGGTATTCGTTGAGTTTGGCGTCGTCCGGTTTTTCGTGCACGCGGTGGATAGCGGCGGCGGGTGTCATGCGGAAGAAGCGCGCCACGGCTTCATTGGCCGCGAGCATGCATTCCTCGATGAGTTGGTGGGAGATATCGTTCTCGATGCGTTCGAGCCGCGCCGGATGGCCGTTTTCATCGAGCCAGACTTTCACTTCAGGGAAATCCAAATCAAGCGAGCCTTCGTCGAAGCGTTTTTTACGCAGGACAGATGCCATGGCCCAGGCCTCGTGCAGCATGCGGTCAATCTGGTCGCGCGGGGCGGCTTTCAGCTTGGTGAGGGCTTCTTTGTAGGTGAGCCGGCGAGCGCTGCGGATGATCGTCTTGGCAAAGCGTGACTTACGGATTTTGCCGTCGCGGCCGATGTCGAGAAAGGCGGCGAATGCGAGGCGGTCTTCCTCCGGCCGAAGGCTGCATAGGCCGTTGCTGAGCGCTTCCGGCAGCATGGGGATGACACGGTCGGGCAGGTACACGCTGTTGCCTCGCTTGTAGGCTTCGTGATCAAGCGGCGTGCCGGGTGCCACGTAGTGCGAGACGTCCGCGATGTGGACGGTCAACCGCCACCCGTCGCGGGTCTTTTCCACGTTGATGGCATCGTCGAAGTCGCGGGCGTCATCGGGATCGATCGTGATGACAAGGGTGCCGCGGCAATCCTCGCGTCCGTTCGCCGCGGAGGGCGGGACGATGTCGGCAAAACGCCTCGCTTCGGCGATAACGTTCTCCGGGAAACGGGTGGGCAAATCGAATTTGCGGATGATGGATTCGATGTCCACTCCCGGTTTGTCCGCGGGTCCCAGCACTTCGACGATTTCGCCCTCGGGATTGATGTGGCGGGATTTCCATTCACCGAGTTTGACGACGACTTTGTCACCTTTGTTCGGACGTAGTGGGGCGGCGGGGGCAGGAACGTAGATGTTGTGAATGAAATGTTTGTCGTCGGGCACGACATGCCAGAAGCGGGCGGATTTTTCTAACGTGCCCACGGCGGCGGTGGTGCCGCGCTTGAGAATGCGGATGACGCGTCCGCACGGTTGGTATCCGCGGTAGGGGGATTCATCGCGAAGATGGCGTACGACGACGCGGTCGCCGGGCAGGGCGGTGACCGTGTTTTCAGGAGAGAGATAAAACTCGGGGTCACCGGGCTTGTCACGCAAGAGGTGGGCCGAGCCGTCGCGATGCATCTGGATGGTGCCGACGACCAGGTCAGCCTCACCGGGTAGTGTGTAGCGGTCTTGGCGGACGCGGACGATATCACCCGCAAGCTCCAGATCGTGGAGGGAGCGGGTAAGGTCGGCGAGCGCTTTGGGCGAAAGATTTAGTGCCAGGGAAATATCGGAAGCAGAAGGCGGGGACTGGCGTTTTTTCCGAACAACGGACAGCACGCGCGAAGCGAGGTCGGGATTGCCACGGCCGGCTGGCCGGATTTCTGGACCGGGCACGGGGTGATTTTGCCTCGGGGATTCTTTGGCAGACGTTCTCTTAGCGCGATGATTAGGGCGAGCGGATTTGGCGGATTTTTTGGCGGGGGGGCGGCGGTTGGATCGAGGCATGGGGCACATTCACTTGCCGCCACGAATGGTGCAAGGCGATAGCGAAGGCAGGAGTCGTAAGCGCTAGAGTTTAGGCGTGATCATCCCGGCAAGGACGTCCGCCGTCTCCTCACAGCTCAGCAGGCCGGTGTTGAGGATAGCGTGGTAGAGGAGCGGGTCGTCGATGTCGCGGTCGAAATTGGTTTTGATGTAGCGGCGGCGGCCTTCGTCATGCTCGTGCATGTATTTTGCGGCGGCTTTGTCATCCAAGCCCAGGTGAGATTTGAGGTGGGCGAGACGGATTTTTTCCGGTGCGACTAAGCGCGAGTGGATGCCGCCCTTCAATTTGGCGGTGATGATATTGCCGCCACGACCGACGATGATGCCGCGTCCGAGCCGGGCCAGTTTGAGGATGGTATCGCTCGTGTGATGAAAGAGTGTCCACATGGAGGGATGAAGCCCGAGCAATTCGCCGATCAAAGCCTGCAAGGTGGTGTCTTTATCCTCGTGGATGTGCTTGGCGATTTCTTGCGGCAGATCTTTGTCTTCGAGAACTTTGCTGATCAGGTTTTTGTCGAAAACAACCCAAGGCTGTTCGTCCTTGGCGAGTCGGGCATTGAGTTTTTCTGCCAAAAGTTGGGCCACGGCGCCAGCGCCCGCCCCGGCCATGCGCGAGAGAGTGATGAACGGGGGATGGGAGATGGCGGGGACCGGAGGGCGATCCTTCTGGCTCAGAACATAAGCGCGATATTTTTCGAAGGAGGATATAGCGGTCATATCAAAAACATATCACACAGACCCGTGTGCGGAAGACGGGATTTACCGGAGAAGGGCGAGAAGAGGCGCAGGATAGACGCCGAGCCAAATGATCAAGGCGCAGAGGGCGGCCACGGTGAACTTGGCCAGTCCCCCGACTTCGATTTCCGGAGCTTCTGCGTTGACCGGTGGCTGCCAATACATGGCGCGGATCACTTTGAGGTAGTAGTAGAAACCGGCGGCTACGGTGATCACGCCCAAGCCGACGAGGATGTAATGCTCTTGCGCGATGGCGGCCTCAAAGATGAAAAGTTTGCCGAGAAAGCCTGCGGTGAGCGGGATGCCAGCCAGCGAAAGCATGGCGAGCAACATGGCGAAGGCCAGGTGCGGCGCGCGATGATTGAGCCCGGCGAAGTCGGACAAATCATCTCCCCCGGTTGCCTTGCTGACGATGGTCATGACCAAAAACGCCAGCATGGTCATGAGCAGATAAGCCCCGAGGTAAAACAAAATCGCCAGACCGGCGAAGGGAGCGCCGATCGAGGCCGCGCCCAAGAGCAAATATCCCGCATGTCCGATACTTGAGTAAGCAAGCAACCGTTTGAGGTTGGATTGCGGGATGGCAGCAAGGTTGCCGAAGATCATGGTGGCACCGGCAAGAATGCCGACGAGGGGCACGATTTTGGCCTGCAGTTCCGGCACCGCAACGAAGGCTTCGAGCACGCGTAGCAGAACGATGAAGCCGGCGGCCTTCGAGGCGACGGAGAGGTAGGCCGCGACGGGTGTCGGCGCGCCTTGATAAACATCCGGCACCCAGAATTGGAACGGAGCGGCGGCAACTTTGAAGCCGAGTGCGATGAGCACCAGCCCAAAACCAAAGAGCAGCGCGGGGATGACAGCTTGATCCAATTGCGGCAAGACGGAGGCAATTGCGGCGAGGTTTGTTTTGCCGGTCACGCCGTAAATCCAGGTGATGCCGTAAACGAGGAATCCGGTGGAGAGGGCGCCCAGCACAAGGTATTTGGTGCCGGCTTCGAGGCTGTCGCGGCTGCGGCGGAGGTAAGAAACCAGAATATAAAAGCTGATGGTGACGAGCTCGAGCGAGACGAAGATCATCACGAAGTCCACCGCGGAGGCCATCCACATGAGGCCCGCGCAAGTGAAGATCGGAAGAATGTAAAATTCGCCCAGACCTGCGCCGCGTCGTCCGGAGGGCAGGTTGGCTTCAACTATCGGCGAGTATTCAAGCCCCATCACCAGAACGATGATCGTCGAGAGCAGGGCGAGTTGTTTGAGGAAGATGGCCAGAAAATCGGCGCTGTAAAACCTGCCATAAGGGGCTCCTGTATCGAGCGCGGCGGGATCGGCAAAGAATGTCGCAACGAATACAGCCAACAGGCCGAGAATGCCGGCATAAGCGATGCGGCGTTTGGAACCGGCTCCGGCAAAAGCCTCCGCCATGAGCAGAATGATGCCCAGAACCACAACGAAGACTTCGAGATAAAGCGGGTTCATGGCATCAGGTAAGCGAAAACCGGGTTGAGGTAGTCGAGCAGCAGGCCGGGGCGGAAGCCGGTGACCAGCAGTGCGGCCAAGAGGATGATGACGGCCCAACGTGTTCCGGGCGAGATATCAGGAAGGTCTTCGCTCACAGCCGAGCCGCGGCTGCCCCAGAATACTTGGCGGTAGGCCCGCAGCATATAGACCGCAGAAATAACCACGCCCCAGAGCGCGAGCGCTGTGGCGGTTTGGAACCAGTTGAAGCCACCGGCTGCATTTCCGCACGCGAAGGCGCCGAAGAAAATCATGATCTCGCCGGCAAACGAGGCGAAGCCCGGTAGGCCGACCGATGCCATGGCGGCAAAGCCGAAGAGGAGTCCGAGCTTGGGTGTGATCCCCCCCATTCCGCCGAGTTCAGAAAACTCCAGTGTCTCGGTGCGCCGGCTGATTTCACCGCACAGGGCGAAGAGCGCAGCGACGGTGAGCCCGTGGGCGAACATCATGACAGCAGTGCCGCCGAGGGCGACGGGATTGAGTGCAACGATTCCGAGGAACGCATAACCCATGTGCATCACACTTGAGTAGCCGAGCATGAGGTCGAGGCGTTTCTGGGCGATGGTGACGAGGCCGACGTAGAGGATGTTACCGAGGAGCAGAACGAGAAGTAGGTTGGCGAACTGCTGGACTTCCACCGGAAAGATCGGCACGGCTAAACGCAGCAATCCGTAGAGTCCGAATTTTTTAAGCACGCCGGCATGAAGCATGGCGGCGGGCGCGGGCGCCGATGCATAAGCCTCGGGTGCCCATGTGTGAAACGGGAACAGTGCGATCAGAATCCCGAAACCGAAAAGGAGCAGCAGATATACCGCGGGACCAGGCGTGAGGATTCCGGCGTAGCCGAGCTGTTGGAGCAGACGGATGTCGAGCGTGCGAAGTCCTTCGGGCACGGCCAGCCACAGGCCGATGAGACCCAGCAGTAAGATGAAGCTGCCAAAGGCGAGGTAGATGGTCACTTTCCACGCAATGCGCTGGCGTTCGCCCGAGCCCCAGATGCCGATGAGGAGGAAGGTGGGAATGAGGGCGAGTTCGTGGAATGCGTAGAAGAAGAAGAGATCGATCGAGGCAAAGGCCCCGATGGCACCTGCCGAGATGAGCAGCAGGCAGGCGTAAAACATACCGGCGAATTTTTCGACCTTCGGCGTGACCCAAACGGCGGCGAATGTCACCAGCGTGGCCAGCAGCAACATGACCATGCTCAGACCGTCGGCCCCGAGCGAGAAGCTGATACCGTAGGCAGGGAAGAGGGCGTTTTCACTGACAAACTGGAAGCCGCCGATTTCGAAGTTGTAAGAGGCGAGAAGATACAGAATTAGCAGAAGATTTGCGCCAGTGGCGAAGAGCGAAAGCCGCCGGGGAGCCGCCCCCGCCATGCAGAATGCAGCGGCGACCAACGGGATGAGAATGAGAGAGAGAAGCGGACTCATCAGCGGAAAATCAGGAAGTAGAGCAGCGCAAGTACCCCGGTGCCGAAGAAGAACGCATAGGCTTGCAGGTTGCCGAGTTGGAGAAGACGCAGGAGGTAACCAGTGGCCCAGACCGTGCGGGCGGAGCCGGTCACGATTATGCCGTCAATGATCCAGCGGTCGAACCACGACCCAAGAACAGCCAAGCCACCTTGGACACGGGCGACGATCCAGTCGTAGAAATTGTCGATGTAAAGCCGGTTGGCAAAAAGAGGGATGCGCAAGGGGTCTTGAGCGGGTCCCCGCAGGTAGAGTAGTGCAGCAAGAGCTAATCCACCGAGCAAGGCTGCGAGGAGTGCCGTGTGGACGATGCCGGGCATGTCCGGATGCGGCAGGTCGAAGAAATGCTTGGCGACGAAGGGATATCCGGCCGCAACGGACGGGATAGCGAGTAGAAGCAACGGAATGCTCATCACGGCGGGGGATTGACGGGCGTGCTCTGCATGACCCGACCGCGGTTTACCCATGAAGACAACGAAGAACAGGCGGAACATGTAGAAAGAGGTGAGAAGCGCCGCGCCGGCGGTGATCCAAAAGATGGCAGAGTTGGTTCCTTGGGCGTAGGCAACGATAAGATCTTTGCTGAAGTAACCGCTGAAACCGGGCGTTCCGACCAAGGCGAGCGTGCCCGCGATCACGCAGAGCGAGGTAATGGGCATGCGCATGAGGAGTCCGCCCATTTTCCAGATGTTCTGCTCGTGGTGGAGGGCGATGATGACCGAGCCCGCGCAAAGGAAGAGCAGGCATTTGAAAAACGCATGGGTGAAGAGATGGAACATGGCGACGTCGCCCGCGGGCGCGACGGCGATGCCCACCACCATGTAGCCGAGCTGCGAAATGGTGGAATAGGCGAGGATACGTTTGATGTCGTCCTGCTGCGTGGCCATGAGGCCGGCGGCGAAGCAGGTGATGGCGCCGACCCACATGATGACTTCGCGGGTGACTTCCGGCGCGGCGAGAAGAACCGGGAAAATGCGGGCGAGCATGTAAACACCTGCGGCCACCATCGTGGCGGCGTGGAGCAGTGAAGAGACCGGTGTCGGACCCTCCATCGAGTTCGGCAGCCAGACATGCAGTGGCATTTGGGCAGATTTGCCGAGCGTGCCGCAGAAAATGAGGAGGCAGGCGGCGGTGAGGTAGCCGGGATGCAGGGTAAAAACCGCGAGGTTTTCCTCGATACCCGAGAACATGATCGAGCCGGTGGCGAACCAAAGCATGAGGATGCCGAGCATGAAACCAAAGTCGCCCACGCGGTTGACGAGAAAGGCCTGCTTGCTGGCATCAGCCGCCGAGTCTTTGCGGAAGTAGTGTCCGATGAGCAGGTAGGAACTGACGCCGACCAACTCCCAGAAGATGAACATCATGACGAAGTTGTCGGCTAGAACGATCCCGAGCATCGAAAAGAGAAAGAGGCACAGCGAGGCATAGTAGCGCGAGATGCCCTCGTCACCACGCATGTAACCGGCAGAGTAAATGAAGACGAGCGTGGCGATGGTGGTAACCACCACCAGCATGACGCGGCTGAGGTCATCCAGGACTATGCCGATAGGGATTTTAAAGACTCCCGGCACATCGATCCACGGGAGTTGCGCGGTCACGGCGAGGTCCGGACTAAGGAAAACCTTCCAACTCAGGAGGCAAGTCGCGGCAGCGGTGAATACGGCCAAGAATCCCGCCTGAACCGGCTTGCGCGGGAGCAGGAGAAGGATCAGACCTGCGGCTATGATTGGCGCAAAGAGGATAATCCAAGGGTAAAGCTGCGGGTTCATTGCGGGGTCAGAATTTCATCCGGTTGAGGTCCTCGACATGCGTCGTCTGCCGCAGGCGGTAGAGGGCGACGATGATGGCGAGGCCGACGGCCACTTCCGCAGCGGCCACAGTGATGATGAAAAACACCAGAACTTGGGCATTGTAGTCGGGCAGGCCGAAAGCTGTGGCTCCGTGACGGGCGAAGGCGACGAGTGAGAGGTTGGCCGCATTGAGCATCAGTTCCAGCCCCATAAAAATGATGAGAAGGTTGCGTCGCAGCAGCACGCCCGCGAGTCCGATGGCGAAGAGCAGGCCGCTGACCAGTAGATAATCCCCGAGAGTGGGCATGGCGTTAGCGGAGTTGGCGCCGGCTCAGAATAACCACGCCGATCGTGGCAACAAGGAGCAGGACGCCGATGACTTGAAAAGGAAGGTTGAAGCCGCTGAAGAGAGCCAGACCGACATCCGAAACATCGGAGTAGCCGCTGCGGGACAAGGTTGGAAAAGGCTCTCCCGCCGAGGGGAGAGATTTGACCACTTGGGCGATCAACACGACAAATCCCAGCAACACGGCAAGCCCGCCGGTGAGCGCGGCAAGGTTGAGTCGGCGGCGAGCCTCGGCTTTGAGATCAAGGAGCATGATGATGAACAGAAAAAGCACCATGACTGCGCCGGCGTAAACTAACACCTGGATGATACCGATGAAGAACGCGTCGAGTGTGACGTAGAGGGCGGCGAGCGCAAGGAATGACAGCACGAGACTCATCGCGCTGTTGACGGGATTGCGGAAGAGGACCACGCACACGGCCGAGCCGAGCATCAAGGTGGACAAAACCCAGAACAGAATAGTGAACATGCGGTGGTTGGCGCCGGCGGGCGCTACGGGCGCCGCGTTTCCCGGAAGAGTCGACGTTAAAAGGAAGTGCCGGCGTTTTCGATCACTTTTTTTCGTTCCACTTGTGAACGAGACCGTTCATCACTCCGCCCAGTTCGTAGAGCTTGTCTTTGTCGTGGACCATCTCTTGGCGGGACAGTCCGGTGATCGAATAATCTTTGCGCAGGAAGATGGCCTGTTCCGGGCAAACCTCCTCGCAGAGCCCGCAGTAGATGCAGCGGATCATGTCGATGTCGAATTTCTCGGGGTATTTCTCGACCTTGGCCCAGACGCTGTCGCTGGGAAGTTCGCCGGGCTTGATGGTGATGGCGCGGGGCGGACAGATGAATTCGCAAAGCTGGCAGGCCACGCAACGTTCGCGTCCATGCTCGTCTTTGACCAGCGTCGGGGCGCCACGATACCATTCGGGAAGTGCACTGTCCCATTTCTGCTCGGGATACTGCATAGTGACCTTCGTTTTGCCGAAGAACATGTTTTTGAAGTGCTTGATGGTGATGAAAAGCCCGGCCAGCAGCGCGGGAAAATACGAGCGCTCAAGCAAGCTCAGTTTGGGGCGTTGGACAGTGAGGGCCATAGTCAGGACTTCAAGTAAGCAAGGATGCCGGCCGTAAGAAAGATGTTCACGAGCGCGACTTCAAAGAAAACATACCAACCTAACTTCATCAGCTGGTCAAAGCGGAAGCGCGGAAGTGTCCAGCGCACCCAGAGGAAGAAGAAGATCATCGCTGCGACTTTGGCGAAAAAGGTGCCGATATTGACGAGGCCCCAGAACCAGCCCTCTCCGCCATCCGGCACAAAAGGCAAGCTCCACCCACCCAAAAACAGCGTCACGATGACGCCTGATCCCGCGATAATGGCGGCATATTCACCGAGGAAGAAAAGAGCGAAGCGCATCGATGAATATTCGGTGTGGTAGCCGGCCACGAGCTCCTGTTCGGCCTCGGGCAAGTCGAAGGGCACGCGGTTGGTCTCGGCAAACATGGCAATCGTGAAAACTACGAACGAGATCAGCATCGGTATCCAGAGGAGTAGTTTTTCCAAGCTGAAACCGTTGATCCAGACGGGCAGAACCATCCAGCCGTTCTGGGCTTGGTATTGCACGATCTCCCCGAGATTCAGCGTGCCGACGGTCATGAAGACGGGAATGACGGACAGCCCGAGCGACAGTTCGTAGGAGATCATCTGGGAACTGGAGCGGATGCCACCGAGGAACGGGTATTTAGAGTTGGACGACCACCCGGCCAGCACGATGCCGTAAACCCCGAGCGACGAGACGGCAAAAACCCAGAGGATGCCGACGTCCAGATTGGCGATAACCATTGGGACGCCGAACAGCGTGCTGCCGAAGGGTAGCACCGCGAGTACAAGCAAAGCGGGCACCATCGAAAGACTGGGTGCAATGCTAAAGTAAAATTTGTTCACGCCCGCCGGGACGAAGTTTTCCTTGAGGAGAAGCTTCACGCCGTCGGCAATGGGTTGGATGAGACCGGCCCACCCCACACGGTTCGGGCCGATGCGATCCTGGATGAACGCACTCACCTTGCGCTCGGCCCATACGGAGTAAGCCACCATGGTGAGAACGGCCCCCAAAATGGCGGAGGTTTTGAGCAGGGAGGTCCAGATGAGGAAAACCTCCGGCTGTAGAAAAATATCGAGGCTCGGCATAAAGGCAAAATGCGGCGCCTGTGCCGCACGAATGAGAGTTAACGGTTTCGGGGCGGCAGCTTCAATATCAAAGCTCGGCGTGGGTCGATCAGATTTTCAAGGAGGCCTGTTTGATGTCGGGCGGCGCGTCCTCGAGGGCCATGTAACAGCTGCGCTCCTGCGGGGTGCCGAGTACGCTGGGGTCGATTTCGTCGAAGTGGCCGATGTTGAGTTCGGCTTGCAGCAAGCCACCTTTGTCCACCGTGATCGAGCGGGCGTGGACTTCGCCTTTGAGAAAGCCGCGTTTGAGGATCCGCAGCGTGCCGTTGCAATAGATGCGAGCGGTCAGCTTGCCCTGCACAACCATATCATGCACGCGGATGGGGTGGGCCACGACGACATCGGCACCTTTTTCCACGCGCACCTGTCGTGAACCGATCTCGCAGTTGAGTCGTCCGACCGTGCGGATTTTCGTTTCGCCGTCGCAAAAAAGTTTGCCGGCCGCACCGCCCCCAATATCAGCTGATCCGCAGATGGTCGTCTGGTTATTGAGGTAGCCGAATTTTTTGATTGTCAGTTTGCCACGCGTACAAACGACGCGACCCATACGTTTCTCGACGAGCACATCAACGAGATCAATGTGGGTGTGGCAGTTCGGACATTCCGTGGACGCAGCCAGGTAGGGAGCTTGGTGAATGCGGCCGCATTGATGGCAGCGCACGCGGCGGAATTCGGGCGGCCGCCACCGCTTATAGAGCTCTCGAAATTTCTCGATGACAGGCTGGTTACGCAGGATCCAAGGCTCGGCCCAAACAAGGAGGAGCGAAGTGACAGGTTCAATTTTTCGTAGGAGGCGCGGCGGGCGGCTTGAGGCCGGCGGTGACGTGGCGGCGGCAGTTTTTCCACCGATCGTAAAATGCTGCCCGCAGGAACGGCAGAAGGTGCTGATAACCCCTGCCGACTCCTGCTGCATGCTCCCGCAGTGGGGGCATGTGACGGCCTGTTTGGCAATGCGGGCCGGCATGGCGGCGTGCGCCTTAAATCAATCCTTTTTTGGGCTGTTCGGGCGCAGGAGCGTTGGAGCCTGGGCGAGGCAGGGATGACTTGTTCGGGCTGACCTCGGACTTGCCAACAAAGGTGGCACCGTCCTCGATCATGATTCGGGCGGCCCGCAGGTCGCCGATGAGTTGGCCGGTGGCTTTGAGTTCAATTCGCTCGACGGCCTCGATGTTACCTTGCACGGACCCGTGGATGATGATGGTTTTTGATTTCACTTCTCCCTGCACATGGGCGCTTTTGCCGACGGTGAGGGTGGCGTTCGATTGAATTTCTCCCTCGATTTTTCCGTCAAAGACAAGGTCGTTCTGGAACTTGAGAGTTCCTTTGATTTCAACATCGCTGGAGAGGTGATTGCGGTTGGCTCCGCCGGTGGTTGGTTCGCTCATAGAAGGATTTACTAGGTTGCTGAGGTTCATTGTTGGATGAGCTCCCAAGGTAAGGCTTGGCCCGATGCTGTCAAAATCAAAGCTCTTGTCAGGTGCCTGCGGCCAACTGTTCCGCCGGGTAGGTCCAGATTTCGCTGAGAGTGGGGTGGTAGTGTGGAATGCGCAGAAATTCCCCCGCTGTGGCATGGAAATTCAGGGCAACAGCAACCTCGTGAATCAATTCCGAGGCGTGCGGGCCGACCACGGCGCCGCCGAGAAGTTCGCCCGTGGAGCGATCGGCCAGGAGTTTAACAAACCCGTCGATTTTTCCTTGGACCATTGATTTCCCATGGTCATCGAAAGGGTGACTGGCGACGGCAACATCCATCCCGAGATTTTTCGCCTCGCTCTCGGTCAGTCCGACCATGGCCGCCTCGGGTTGTGTGAAAACGGCAAACAAGCGCAGCCGGTAATCGATTTTTTCCATCGGTTGGCCGCGGCTGCGGATGAGACGGGCGGCGTTGCGCGCTGCGATTTCGCCTTGCTCGATGGCAATGTGGACAATTTCGAGTTTGCCCGTGACATCTCCGGCCCCGAAAATATGTGGCACGGCCGTTTCCTGCGTGTCGGTTGTGGCGAGGGGCTGGCCGCAGGTGATATCGAGACCGGCGGCGGGGAGGTCGAGGTGTGCGGTGGCAGGATCGCGTCCGAGAGCGAGGAGAATTTCTTCCGCCTCGAAAGTCTCCTCGCGGTCGTCGCGGGCCACTCGCACCCATTTGCCGCGGGGACTGCGACCGGCGGCGACGATCCGCCCGCCGAGCACAAAATGCGTGCCGTGCCGCGCCATGCCGTCTTGCACGGCATCGCCGACATCGGTGTCCATCGAGCTGAGGATGTGACGGCTGCGTTGGATGACGGTTACGTGCGAGCCGAGACCGGTGTGGTAATGTGCCATCTCCAGCGCGACTGGTCCGGCACCGAGAACGATGAGAGATGAGGGTGGATGAGGATTATCGAGCACGTCGTCGCTCGTCATGGGGTCAGCGTCGCCCAGTCCCGGTATATCCGGTCGGCGGACGACAGAACCGCTCGCCACAAGAATGGCGCGGGCGCTCAGTATTTGTTCTCCCCCATGGAGGAGGGTGACAACAACCGAGCGTGCATCGAGAAAGCGGGCGTGTCCGCGGATGAGTGAGAATTGACCTTGTTCCAGTTGTTCGGTGCGGTAGCGGGCGAATTCGGCGATGAGGCGTTTTTTGCGCTCGATTATCCGGGAGCCGTCGAATGATGCGTCTTTCACCGAGAGGCCGAATGCGCCGGCTTCTCGGATTTCCATCATGCGGTTAGCCGACTCGATGAGAGTCTTGCTCGGCATGCAGCCTCTCAAGATACAAAGCCCGCCGAGTTCTTTCGCGCCATCGATCACGGCGGTGCGGAGACCCTCTTTGGCAGCGGTGCGAGCGGCGGCGTAACCGGCACTGCCGCCACCGATTACGACAAAATCAAACTCACTCATCCTTGACTTTATAAATGCGGAAGTAGGCGTTGGCGAATGCAGGTTCCAAGTTGGGTGGGACATCTTGGCCGCCGGCCAATCGTGCGATCAGCGGTTTTTCGGGCGGGCTTATCCCGAGCAGTGCGGAGGATGTCGGCACAACCCGTTCGGGCGCATCGGTGACCACGTAATGCACGTGGCGATCCCGAAGAATCCGGAGGGTGCTTTCGTCATTTTCTCCCAGAAAGTATCGCGCCGTGTCGACGATGCCCGGCAGGCTTTGATGGGACGTGCCTCCGACCATAGGTTGTCCGCTGAAGCGAGCCAGCGCTGGGGAAATCCACCAAGGCGCAAGCACTCCGCCGCGAGGTTGTTGGCGAAGAAAGGCTGCGGCTTCCTCAAGCAGAGCTTCCTCGGCGATTTTTTCGCGCCGCTGCGCTCTTTCGTTTTGCTTTGGAAGCAATCGCGCGTCCCATGCGGAGGCGACGGGCCAGAGACTGAGCAAGAAAACGGTCCAGATGATCCAAAGCTTGCCCAGCGGATGCAGTATCCATGGAAGCGCGAGGCAAAAAATCAGGACGAGCCACGGATTCCACCGCGCTTGCCAACCGGTCAGCCCCGTCACGATTGCCAGCAAAATCAACATGATCAGCGCCAACGGATCGCGTCGGCGGTAAAAGTCCCACATCAACAACAGCGGGGCGGGCACAAGCAGCCAACCGGTCCAGGCGAACATGGCGCGCGGATCGGCACCTTGGAGCTCGCCCAGCAGCAATGCCCACCGATCGAAAAACTCTCGCACTTCGTTGTCCGGCCACGGATTGCGGAAACCTTCAACGGCCCACGCCGCCAATGCCACGACTGCGGCCAAGGCCAAACCGCGCCGCCATGACGGCGGCCATGCGCATCGCCGCAAAATTAAAGCGCGGGCAAATTCTTGCGCCAGCAATAGAACCAGCGGTTCGTACCACGAGACCCATAGCGCAAGACCCCAAGCCCCGCCCGAGGTCCACGCCCATCCCGCCACACCGGTGCTAACAAGAGCCATATTGGCGCAAAGTGCGACGGCGGTCAGCGCAACGAGCAACGACTGATGGTCCGGTCGCCCGAGTGCGAAGGCGTGGGTCAGCGCTGGGGAGATGCAGAAAAGCAGCAGCATCGGCCAGCGCAGCCTCAGATCGAGGCGCCATGACCACCAACCGAGAAAAAGAGCGGTGAGCAATCCGAGCAGTGGCGATACCCAAGCACCTGCCAAGTCTAGTGATCCGGTGGCTCTGGCTATCCCGGCGATGAGGTAGTCCATGGGTGCCGTCGTGTGCGGCATGGTGCCACGCGGATAGTTTTCAAAATCATGCGACTTGATGATTGTGCCGGGATTTGCCATGACCGTTGCCGCACGCTGCATGCGTGCGTGACAGTCTCCATCGGCCAAGACCACCAGCCTGCCGCCGTCCGCGCGGGGTATCAACACATGGTCGTGGTTCCAAGTTACAGCAGTCAGAAATACCCCTGCCAGTGCGGCAGATCCCGCCAGCACGCGAATCTTCCATCGCCGATATCGAGGGCTTATATGCATGGATGACCGATTTATGACGCCAAAAAGCTGTTTCCCGAACAAAAAAGGCTGGAGCGGCTGTTCGGGTCGGATACTTTTGCGTGGTCCCCACGGACAGGCCGGCGCCCCCGGCGTTCACTTTACGGCAATTATCACATGGCGGAAAAAGAGAAGGTAGGAA
Source organism: Chthoniobacterales bacterium (assembly GCA_044343805.1). Lineage (GTDB taxonomy): Bacteria > Verrucomicrobiota > Verrucomicrobiia > Chthoniobacterales > JACTMZ01 > JACTMZ01. The sequence goes on from JBIJDZ010000024.1 coordinate 18,586, forward strand.
CAGTTGCGCAGGCTTACGACGCCGCGCAGATTGATAAACTTGAAGGCTTGGAGGCCGTGCGCAAGCGGCCAGGGATGTATATCGGCTATACCGATGAAAGAGGACTGCATCATTGCGTCTACGAGGTTCTCGACAACTCGATCGACGAGCATTTGGCGGGGCATTGCACGCGCATCGATGTGACGATTCATGCGGACGGTTCTTGTTCCATCCGCGACAACGGCCGTGGCATTCCCGTCGACATGCACCCGAAGTGGAAGATCCCCGCGATCGAGCTGGTGCTCACGAATCTCCACGCCGGCGGTAAGTTCGGCCAGGGTGCATACAAATTCAGCGGTGGTCTGCACGGCGTCGGCGCGAAGTGTGTCAATGCCCTCTCCGAGTGGTTCAAGGCCGAGGTTTACCGTGACGGTAAAGTGTATTTCATGTCGTTTGCCCGAGGAAAAACGACGCAGAAACTCAAAGTCCTCAGTGAGCTTAAAAACAAAAAGCAAACCGGCACGCTGATCACCTTTTTGCCGGACGCCGAAATCTTCACGACGATAGAGTTCGTCTTTGAGCGCTTGGCCTCGCGTCTGAGGGAATTAGCCTTTCTTAACTCCGGCCTCGAAATCCGCCTTATCGACGAGCGCGTCGAGGGTGAACCGAAGGTGGCGGTCTTTCTCTACAAGCTCGGCATCGAGGAATTTGTCAAAGAGTTGGGCGAGAGCAAACAAGTCATTCATCCGAAAGTCATCGACATCGCCGGCCAGCGCAAAACGAGGGTCAAAAAAGACGGTGGCGACGAGGAAGAGGACGTTTTTGTCGAGTGTGTGCTGCAATACAACGACAGCTTTACCGACCAGATTCTCTGCTTCACCAACTCAATCCCGAACCCGGATGGCGGCACACACATGACCGGATTTCGCTCGGCCCTGACCCGTGCGATCAACCAGTATTCCAAGGCGAACAATCTCGCGAAGGATAAAGATCCCGCCATCACCGGCGACGACGTGCGCGAAGGTCTTATTTGCGTGCTCAGTCTCAAGCACCCTGATCCCAAATTCGAGTCCCAGACGAAGGTCAAACTCGTCAACCCGGAGGTGGATGGCATTGTCAGCTCGGTCGTTTACGAGGGGTTGATGGACTACTTCGAGACGAATCCAAGCATCGCCAAGAAGGTTTTCGAAAAAGCGATCACCGCTGCTCGTGCCCGCGAGGCGGCCCGCAAGGCCCGCGAGACGGTGCGCAAGAGCGCTCTCACTGGCGGTGGTTTGCCCGGCAAACTGGCCGATTGCTCCGAACGCGATCCTTCTTTGACCGAACTCTTTATTGTCGAGGGAGACTCGGCCGGCGGTTCGGCCAAGCAGGGCCGCGACCGCCGATTCCAAGCGATCCTCCCGATCCGCGGCAAACTTATCAATGTCGAGAAAGCGCGTTTGGACAAAGTGCTGCAGAACACCGAGATTCAGACCATGATCACCGCGGTCGGCACCGGAATCGGTGACGGTGAGCAGGAAGGTGCGTTCAATTTCGGAAAGCTCCGCTACGGGCGAATCATCATCATGACTGACGCCGACGTTGACGGCTCGCACATCCGCACGCTGTTGCTCACGTTTTTCTACCGCCAGATGCCCGAATTGGTGCGTCGCGGGTGCGTCTATATCGCGCAACCGCCGCTTTACCAGATCAAGCGCCGGAAGCGTGAAGAATATGTCGATGACGATGCGCAGTTGACCCGCATTCTCATTTCACTCGGTGCGGAAGAGGTCCGCCTCGTGCACCTGAAGGATAAAAAAGTTTTCAGCGAGACGCAGCTCAAAGAAATTCTCGAACTTCTCGAGCGCCTCTCAAAGCTCAGCAATTCCATCAAACGCCTCGGCGGAGACTTTGAGACCTATCTCGACTCACGCGATCCCAAAACGGAAAAACTTCCTTCCTATCTCGTGAAAATCCGCGACGGCAATGAAGAGTCTGTCCAATACTTCCACGACGAGGAGGAGCTGAAAGACTTCGCCACCAAAAACCGTGACCTCAACCTTTTCGAGGATGAATCGGCCGACGGGGCCAATGGTGATGGAGGCACGAAAGAATCCGCCTCCGCCGCCCGCAAACGCCGCGCCCGCCTCGTGGAAGTTCACGAGTCAGCATCCGTCGAGAAGCTCACCAAAGAGCTTTCCAAGAAAGGCCTCGATATCGATCATTATACAGCGACGGACAAGCCGATCTTCCACCTCGTCGAAGGCGACGGTGACCGCGAGACCAAGCACGAGATTTATGCCATTCCGCGAATTCTTGAGATGGTCAAAGAAATCGGCCGCCGTGGCGTGCAGATCAAGCGATTCAAAGGTCTTGGTGAAATGAACGCCAAAGAGCTTTTCCAGACCACGATGGATCCGGAAAAGCGCCGTCTCCTCCGCGTGAAACTCGACGAGACCAACGCGGTTGAAGCCGACAAAATGTTTACCGTTCTCATGGGCGACGTGGTCGAACCACGCCGCCATTTCATCGAGGACAACGCCCTCAACGTCCGCAACCTCGATATCTAACCATCCACCATGCCTGCCAAATCCGCCGAAGCCAAAACCGCACCAGCTGAAGACAAAGCCTCTTCCCAGCGAAACAAAAACCTCGATCTTGCCCTCCAGCAAATCGCTAAAGATTACGGCGATGGTGCGATCATGCGTCTCGGTGATCACACGCACCCCGATGTCGAGGTAATCCCCACCGGAAATATCCTCATTGATCGTGCTCTTGGCGTGGGCGGCTTTCCGCGCGGCCGTATCGTGGAGATTTACGGGCCTGAATCCTCGGGCAAAACCACTCTGACCCTCACGGTTATCGCCCAAGCGCAGAAGCGCGGCGGGTTGGCGGCTTTTATCGATGTCGAGCATGCTCTCGATCCTAAATACGCCCAGCGACTCGGAGTGAACCTGGGTGATTTGCTCGTCTCGCAACCGAGCTCCGGGGAAGAAGCGCTCCGTATTTGCGAGACTTTGGTTCGCTCAAACGCTCTTGATGTCATCGTGCTCGACTCCGTGGCCGCCCTCGTGACGAAGCAGGAGCTTGAAGGAGAAATCGGCGACTCGACCGTGGGCACACAGGCGCGCCTGATGAGTGCCGCCCTCCGCAAGTTGACAGCGCTGATCTCCAAGGCCCGCACCTGCTGTATCTTCACCAACCAGATCCGCGAGAAAATCGGCGTCATGTTCGGCAATCCTGAAACCACGCCGGGCGGCAAAGCTCTCAAGTTTTACTCGAGCGTCCGCTGCGATATCCGCCGAATCGGTGCGATCAAGCAGGCTGACGGCGCCGTGACCGGTAACCGCACTCGCGTCAAAGTCGTCAAAAACAAGGTCGCCCCGCCGTTTACCGAAGCTGAGTTCGATATCATGTACAACGAGGGCATTTCCAACGTCGGCTCGCTCATCGATGTGGCTCTGGAAAAAGGTGTACTCGAGAAACGCGGTTCCTGGCTTAGTTTCAAAGGTAATCAACTGGCCCAAGGTCGGGATGCTGCCAAAGAGGCGCTCAAGATGGACGCCAACCTGTACGCTGAGATCGAAGCCGCCACGTTGGCTGCGCTCAACGAGACGGAGAAGGCCTGAGCGGATATCAACCCGGCGAACCCATTTCATGAACATTCACGAATACCAAGCCAAAGAACTGCTCACGCGTTTTGGCGCCGAAAATCCCCGAGGTAGCATGGCCCGCACTCCGGCTGAAGCCGAAAAAATCGCGCGTGAGCTCGGCACCAATTCCCTGGTGGTCAAAGCCCAGATTCACGCCGGCGGACGCGGCAAGGGCACTTTCACCAACGGCTTCCAAGGCGGCGTGCATCTTTGCAAGACCGCCGGCCAAGCCCGCGACCTCGCAGCCAAGATGCTCGGCCAGACGCTCGTCACCCACCAGACCGGTCCCGCAGGGCGCGTGGTCAACCAAGTCCTTGTGGCCGAGTCGGTCGAGATCGAGAGGGAATTTTATTTCGCCGTTTTGATGGATCGCGCCACCGGCGCGCCGGTTATCGTCGCCAGTCGCGAAGGCGGCATGGACATCGAAGAAGTTGCGGCCAAGAGCCCCGAAAAAATCATTCGTGAACCGGTTGATATGGCCTGCGGGTTGCAACCATTCCAGACCCGCAAGTTGGCCAAAGAGCTGGGTTTTGCCCCCACGCAAATGCGCGCCGCGTGCAAACTATTCGCCGCTCTTTATCGCTGTTTCGTCAAATCCGATTGCTCGATGGTGGAGATCAACCCTCTCGTGCTCACTAAGGGCGGCGAGGTGCTGGCGCTGGACGCCAAGTTTGCTTTCGACGATAACGCGCTCTTCCGCCATCCCGACATCGTCGCCCTGAGAGATGAAGCCGAGGAAGACCCTCGCGAAGTCGAGGCCTCGAAATACCACCTCAGCTACATCGGACTCGACGGCAACATCGGTTGCATGGTCAACGGAGCAGGCCTTGCCATGGCCACGATGGACATCATCAAACACCATGGCGGTGATCCGGCCAACTTTCTCGATGTGGGCGGTGGCGCCAGCGAGCAACAGGTCACCGAAGCTTTCAAAATCCTTCTCTCCGACCCCAAGGTCAAAGCCATTCTGGTGAATATTTTCGGCGGTATCATGAAATGCGATGTCATCGCCCAAGGCGTCCTCAACGCCGTGAAAACCGTCAAACTCAACATCCCGCTGGTTGTCCGTCTCGAGGGCACCAATGTCGAGCAGGGACGCAAGCTCCTGCAAGAATCGGGTTTGCCGATCGTCTCGGCCTCCGATCTCGATGACGCGGCCAAACAAATCGTCGCGCTAGCACCGAAAGCTTAATCCTATGGCAGTTCTCGTTGATAAAAACACCCGGCTCTGCGTGCAGGGCATCACCGGCAAAACCGGAGCATTCCATGCCCGCGGCTGCATGGAATACGGAACCAACGTCGTGGCCGGCGTCACTCCGGCCCGAGGCGGAGAGATGTTCGACGACAAAGTTCCGGTATTCGACACGATGTATGAGGCACGAGAGAAAACGGGCTGCAATGCCACGGTCATTTTTGTTCCGCCCGAGTTCGCCGCCGATGCGATTCTCGAAGCAGCCGACGCCGGCGTGGAGCTGATCATTTGTATCACGGAGGGCATTCCCGTGATGGACATGGCCCGCGTGAAACCCCAGCTGGCCATAAGTAATTCCCGTCTCATCGGACCGAACTGCCCCGGCATCATCACCCCCGGCGCTTGCAAGATCGGCATCATGCCGGGCTACATCCACAAGCCGGGCCACATCGGCGTGGTCTCGCGCTCCGGCACGCTCACCTACGAGGCTGTGTGGCAGCTTACGAGCCGCGGGTACGGACAATCCACCTGCATCGGCATTGGCGGCGACCCGATCATCGGAACCACAACTCTTGACGCTGTAAAGCTGTTTGCTGGTGATCCAGATACACACGGTATCATTCTTATCGGCGAGATCGGGGGTTCAGCCGAGGAAGAGGCCGCCGCATGGCTTAAGGAAAATTGCGACAAACCCGTTGCCGGGTTTATCGCCGGCGCAACTGCGCCTCCGGGCCGCCGCATGGGTCATGCCGGCGCGATTATATCCGGTGGTAAAGGTACGGCATCAGCGAAAAAAGATGCCTTGCGTGACGCCGGTATAGCCGTGGCCGAAACACCGAGCACGATCGCTGATACTCTGCTCAGGGTGATGAAATAATAACAACGTCCCTGAGAGATTGATGGAGCCGATCCACCAGATGAGAGGTTTTACCGAACTGAAGTAAACTGCGTTATTTGGCGCAGGTGGCACGTATCATCTCGATGAAGGCCGGTTCGGCTTTCTCCACCGTGGGCCGGGGTCCGGTCATCTTCAGGTAAACATCACCGTTCGGACTTTCAAGGATCGCGCCGAGGAGTGCTTGGCCTTCGATCGGGGTGGTCGGAGAACCGGGCAGACCGCTTTGGAATGTCCCTCGGGCACGAACGAATGTCACCGACACGGTGCCGATCGTCTCTTTGGCGGTGGCGGCCCCTTTGGACACGTTGTCACCATCGAATTGACCGAACCACCGATCGACATTGCTCTGCACGGTGCCGCCTTGTCCGGGGCCGAAGTGAAAAACGGTGACGAGCGCTTCACCTGCTTGCCCCGTTCCTTCAGGACCGGGCACGGTCAATTCGGCCTTGCGCATCGTAGAAGTGGGCGTTATGGAAAGCCAAGCTGCCGGAACGGCAAAACTGAAGTCTCCGGCGGTGAATGTCGAAGCATCTCCCGCTTGAGCGGTGTATGCCACCGTGAGATAGGCTGCCCCGATTGAAAGGCCGCGCAAGAAGCGCATGACTTAGCGTTTGGAGAACTGGAAGCGCTTGCGGGCGCCGGGGCGTCCGGGCTTTTTGCGCTCTTTCATCCGCGGATCGCGGGTAAGCAACCCGTTTTTCTTCAGCTCGGGCCGCAGATCGGCGTCGAGTTTGAGGAGTGCGCGGGCGATAGCGAGACTGGAAGCGCCAGCTTGGCCGTTGACGCCTCCGCCTTCGGTCTTGAGAGAGATATCAACCGCTTGGGTACGGCCGCTGATTTCGAGGGGGCGGAGGACGGCCATCTGCAAGGTGGGAGTGGGAAAATAGTCGTTGAACTCCCGGCTGTTGACCTCGATTTTTCCGGAGCCGGGTTTGAGGCGGACGCGGGCCACAGATGTGCGGCGACGGCCGGTTGCGGTGTGAATTTCGGACATAACGTTCAGGCGATTTTGAGTTCTTTGGGCTGCTGGGCGGCGTGCGGGTGCTCGGCGCCGGCATAAACTTTGAGTTTGGTGAATTGGGCGCGACCGAGACGGTTATGCGGGATCATGCCTCGGACGGCACGCTCGACAAGGAGTTCTGGGCGGCGAGCCCGGCGCTTTTCGAAGGTTTCAGATTTATGACCTCCGACGTAACCCGAGAAGCTGGTGTAAACTTTATCGGTGGTTTTTTTGCCGGTGACGCGGACTTTGGATGCGTTGATGACCACGACAAAATCACCCGTGTCGCAATGCGGAGTGAAAATGGATTTGTTTTTGCCGCGTAGAACGTCGGCAATTTTGGTGGCGAGGCGTCCGAGCACTTGGTTATCGGCGTCCACAACCCACCAGTTACGTGCAACGGTCTCGGCTTTGGCGGAAAATGTCTTCATGGCAAAATTGGCCAGTCAGAATAAGGGGCGTTGATGCGTATGTCAAAAGCATTTCCATATCTTCTTGACCCTCTTAGTTGAGGCGGGGACGGTCTTCCCGGTGCAAGGAAATCGCCGAGGGAAAACGCCTGTCCTGTGGGACGAGGTATTCGGACCGGACGGCGAGCCGCGGGAAATTTATCGCCCGCTGCTCGACCGTGTGCTCTCCATGCCGCGGGCCGAGGTTCGCCTGATCATCGAGCGGCTTGAGGCGACAATGCGAGAGATGGGGGTGACGTTCGATATCAAACGCAGCCGCCCATGGGGTCAGCGGGCGTGGTTTTGCGACGTGTTGCCGGAATTGTTTGGTGGCAAGGAATGGTCGCAGCTGGCTGCGGGGTTGCGCCAGCGTTTGCGAGCCTATGAGCTTTTTCTCCAGGACATTTACAGCACAAAAGAAATCCTCCGCGAAAATGTCATTCCAGCCCAACCTGTCTTGGGTAGCCCCTACTTCCAAAGGCCTGCGGTGGGGCTGCCGCGTCCGGACGGGGCGTTTTTGCATTTGAGTGGGGCGGCGCTGGCGCGACGGCCCGACGGAAGCATGGCGGTGGCGCATCATTACTTTAGCAATGCGTCGGGCATCTCATACATGATGCAAAACCGGCGGGCGCTGACGCGGGTATTTGCCGAGGTGTTCCACGACCACAATGCGCAGAGCATTGCTGATGTGCCGGTGTCGATTCTGGAAAATTTTCGCAATCTTGCTCCCCGCAGCGCCGAGGAGCCGGTGGTGGTGCTGCTTACCCCGGGTGCGAGCAGTCCGGCCTATTCGGAGCACAGTTTTCTTGCCCGGCGCATGGGTATTCCCCTCGTGCAAGGAGGTGATTTGCTTGTTCTCGATGACCGGCTTTATTTGAAAAGTGTTTCGGGTCTCGAGCGCATTGATGTGCTGTACACGCGGGTGGCGGATGCCTGGATCGATTCGATGGTGTTTCGTCGCGACTCCCTGCTGGGGGTATCCGGACTGGCCCAATGTGTACGAATCGGCACGGTCGCCGTTGTCAATGCGATCGGCAGCCAATTGGCCGATGACCGCGCGTTGTTGCCCTTCAGCGCGCGCATTATCCGCTTTTATCTGGGCGAACCAGTGCTGTTGCCGACGCTGCAGACGTGGTGGCTGGGAGATCTCGACCAAAGGGATCACGTGCTTGATCGTCTGGATGAATTCGACATCCGCCCGCTTTATGGTGAAAGCCTGCTCCACCACGCCGGCAGCACCGATGATGAGATCAAAAAGGCGCGCCAATTGCTCCTCCGTGAACCGCATCTTTACGTTGCCCAACCGCGCTCGGCCGGCGCCACCACGGTGTGCCTCGACCGCAAAGGAGGGCTCGATGATCGTCGGCAGGACCACATCGTTTTCCTGCTACGCTGTTCCGACAACGACTACGAAGTTTTCCCCGGTGCGTTGACGCGGGTGTCTTCGGCTGAAAGCGGTTTCACCGCGTCCGAGTTGGGGGGCGGGAGCAAGGACACATGGGTGTTGGCCGCGGAGCGGCAGCCCAGTCACCGTTTCGATGCCGCATCGCGCCCGGTCGATGTGCGCTCTCCGCAATCTTATGTGACCAGCCGTGTGGCCGATGCGTTCTACTGGCTTGGACGCTATCTCGAGCGCGCCCAGAGCCTCGCTTTCATGGTGGGGGTGGTTGAAAGTATCGAGACAGAAGAACTCAACCGCGCTGAGCAGAAGCTATACCGTCCTGTTTGGAACCGTATCTTGCCACCATTGGAGCAAGTGGAAAGCGGTCGCAAGCGCAGTATCACCACGGCACTCGAGCGTTACCACCTGATCCTTGATGAGCGCGAGGAGGGATCGGTGCTCAGCACTTTGCGCCGGGCGGTTTGGAATGCGGGACAAATTCAGGAATCGCTCAGCGTGGAGGCTGTCGCCGCACTCAACAATCTCGAGTCTCGCTTTGCGCGTGCGCGGTTTCGTCCACTGGAGGACAAGGCCGTGATGAGCATGGCCACGCAGCGGCTGAGCGCGTTGGCAACCTCGGGTGTGGCGGAGTTTTTCGGCATGGCCGAAGCTACCATGCTGGCTGACCGGGGATGGCATTTTTGCCGGATGGGCCAGCAATTCGAACGCGCGGCGATCACTTGCAATGCAGGCTTGGCAATTTTCAAATCTCTCTTCCGAAGGATTGGCAAAGGGCATCCGGTGACCGACCACGAGACGGAAATCGAGCTCTCTGCTTTTTTGCGTATGCTCGGATCGCGGGACGCTTACCGCCGCGTTTACCAAATGCGGGCCGCGCCGGTGCCTGTGCTGCAACTTCTCTACGCCAACGAGGAGATGCCCCGCTCGGTCCGTCGTTGCCTCGGCGAATGCGTGCGCTTGCTCGGAGAAAATTGGGAAAACTCTCCGGGGCTCTCGCGGACCCGCGCTGCGCTGGCCGATGTTCTGCATGTAGTCGGTGCTACGGATTGGGCTGCCTATGCCCAGCAACCACGCAGACCTGAGGTGGCGGTCGAGGGAGGTGTCGAGCCAATCGATCCCTCGCGCATCCAGTCGCTGGTCGACATGCTAGAAGAGGTCATGGAGCGCACGCACGGTATTCACGACGTGATTGCCGACGGTTTTATCAACCATCAAATCTTGCTCGATTAGCCATGCGATTCGAGATCACTCACACCACCGATTACCGCTTTGAGCAACCGGCCAGCGAAGCATACATCGAGGCCCGGCTTACCCCGCCTGACCGTCCCTCACAGAAGATTATCTCGCATGAGATTGCTTTTGATCCCCATGC
>JBIJDZ010000115.1:0-3171 GCA_044343805.1 Chthoniobacterales bacterium
AGTCTTGCTGCATTTTGTGCCGGAAACTGAAACGACACAGCCGTCACCGAAGGCTCGGTGGTTGGACATGGCGCGCGGGGATGCCGTGCGGCGCGCCCGGGAGCACTTCCGTTGTCCGGTGCGCGTTTGCCGGAATGCCGAGGAGTTAGCTTTTTCTTGTCACCGCGAGAGTGTCGACGGGCTTGTCTTGCTGGAGCCTTTTGTCGGGCCTACTCGTGATGCGTTGGGTGATCTTCCGATGAAGCTCTCTGAGTGCGATGTGGCGCTCACGAAGTTGCGACGCCCGTGGGACAACTCCCTGTTGCCCTATGCCCAGCGGGGATTTTTTCCATTTTGGAACAGCGTCGGGCGCAAGCTTGCGAAGAGCGGTGTCGAGGGGATCGCATGAGGGGTGTGGCCAAAGCCAATCTTCCGCAGAAGATTTGTGCGGCGTGCGGACGTCCCTTCTCTTGGCGCAAGAAGTGGGCGCGCGACTGGGAGTCAGTGCGATTTTGCAGCGATGCGTGCCGTAGTGGACGGCGTGAGCGTCAGCGGGTAAGGAGCAATCGATGAATACCTCGCCGATAAACGTGGTGTGGTTCAAACGCGATCTGCGTGTGGCCGATCATGAGGCGTTGGCTGCCGCCGCGGCGGCTGGTCCGGTGGTGGGGTTGTTTATCTACGAGCCGGAGCTTTACCAGGCGGAGGAGTTCGATTCGTCCCATTTGGTGTTTCTCAACGAGAGTCTAGGGGAGTTGCAAACCGCCCTGAAAGAATTGGGCGGCAAACTTGTCATCAAGCACGGTGAAGCGGCGGAGGTTCTGGAACGCTTGGCCGGCGAGGTTTACGTCAAGGCGTTGTGGTCGCATGCGGAAACGGGAAACTGGACAACGTACCGTCGTGATTTGCGGGTGGCCGAGTGGGCGAAGCGTCGCGGGATCGCGTGGCATGAGTTCCGCCAAGACGGAGTGATCCGTCGCTTGAAAAGCCGGGACGGGTGGTCGGTGCGTTGGTCGGAACGGATGAAGCGGCCGTTGGTGGCGCCGCCGTCGCGATTGATTTCTCCGCAAAACATATCTTCGCTGGTAATTTTGTCGGCGTCCGCCTTGGGTTTGCCGGAGAGCGGCAAGGTGGAGGTGCAACGCGGAGGAATGAAGGCGGCGGAGTCGAAGCTGTCATCGTTTCTGATGGAGCGCGGTGTGAACTATCGGGCGGACATGTCCAGTCCTGTCACCGGCTGGGATGGGTGTTCGCGACTGAGTGTGTATCTTGCTTACGGGTGCGTGAGTTTGCGGACGGTGCATCAGGCGTTAGAGGAGCGCGTGGCTGAGTTGCGGGAGATTGAGCGCGCTGGTGGCGCGGTGGATCGCCGGTGGTTTGGTTCGCTGTCCAGCTTCGGTGCGCGATTGCGCTGGCATTGCCATTTCATGCAAAAACTGGAGGACGAGCCGCGCATCGAGTTTGAAAATTTTTCCCATGCGTTTGACGGTTTGCGGGAGGAGTTTTCGGCGACGGACGAGGGGCGTGAACGCTTGCGGCGATGGCAGGCAGGACTCACGGGGTATCCGATGGTGGATGCGTGCATGCGCGCGGTGCGGGCGACGGGATGGCTTAACTTCCGCATGCGGGCCATGGTGGCGAGTTTCGCGGCTTATCATCTTTGGCTGCACTGGCGGGAGCCGGCGGTTTATCTGGCGCGGCATTTTCTCGATTTCGAGCCGGGTATTCATTTCAGCCAGTTCCAGATGCAGTCCGGCACGACGGGTATCAATACCGTCCGCATCTACTCGCCGTCCAAGCAAGCGCTCGAGCAGGATCCGAAGGGTGTCTTCATCCGCCGCTGGGTACCCGAGTTGGCTGGCGTGCCCGAATCATGGCTGTCCCAACCGCACTTGATGCCTCCGGATATGCAACAACGCAGTGGCTGCGTGATTGGCGCGGATTATCCGGAGCCCATCGTGGATCATAAGGTTGCGGTCGCCGCGGCGCGGCAACGACTGGGGGCGGCAAGGAAGCGGCCTAATGCGGCGGCGGAAGCCAAGCGCGTGCTGAGCAAGCATGGGAGCCGCAAACGGACCAAAAGATTGTCTAACTAGAGCTAGCGGCCAACTGCGCCGGCGGCCTCATCCTTAAAAAAGTCCCTGTTTTCTAAGCCTCGGCGTTTTCGACGGCTTCTTCCTGGCTCTGGCTGACGACGGGGGCCATGGCTTGAAGTTTTTCGCCATCGGAGAGGCCGATGAGGCGAACTCCTTGGGCGTTGCGGCCAGTCATACGGATTTCGGCTACGCGGGTGCGGACGCTTTGTCCGCCCGAGGTGATGAGCATAATCTCGTCGTTTTCGCGGACGCTGAGGGCGGAAACGACTTCGCCAGTTTTGTCCGTGACTTTCATGGTGATGATGCCTTTGCCGCCGCGGCCTTGGAGGCGGTATTCGTCGAACTCGGTGCGTTTGCCCACGCCGTTGGCGCCGGCCACGAGCAGGGTGGCATCGGGGACAACGAGCGCGGCACCGATGACAAAGTCATCCTTGGCCGGGCGGATGCCCCAGACGCCGGTGGCGGTGCGACCCATGTCGCGGATGTCTTCTTCGCTGAAGCGGATGCTCATGCCGTCCTTGGTGATGAGGACGACTTCGTTGTGTCCGTCGGTCATGAGTGCGGCGATGAGTTCGTCGCCTTCTTCGATATTGATGGCGATGATGCCGCCTTTCCGGATGTTGCGGTAGGCGGAGAGGTTGGTCTTTTTGATGATGCCCGTCTTGGTGGCGAAAAGAATGTGGAGGTTTTCGTCCCACGTCTCGTCCTTGCCGGCGCCGGTTTTGGATTGGATGCGCAGGACAGCGGCGATTTCCTCGCCGGGTTTGAACTCGAGGAGGTTGGCGATGGAGCGGCCTTTGGCGGCCCGGCCCATCTCGGGGATGTTGTAGGCTTTCTCGACGTAGCAGCGTCCTTTTTTGGTGAAGAAGACGAGGTAGTCGTGGGTGCTGGCGGTGAAGAGGTGTTCGACGAAGTCGTCTTCCTCGTTCTCGGTCGCGGCCTCGCGGGTCTGCATGCCGATGACGCCTTTGCCGCCGCGTTTCTGCGCGCGGTAGTTGCTGACGGCGGTGCGCTTGATGAAGCCGCGGTGGGTCACGGTGATGATGCAGCCCTCGTTGGTGATGAGGTCCTCGATATTGATCTCTCCCTCGTCAGG
>JBIJDZ010000025.1:0-27944 GCA_044343805.1 Chthoniobacterales bacterium
GTGGCGGGTATTTTTTCGTCGATAAAGATGGCTTGGCCGGGGTTGATGCCCCAAGTGACGGTCGGAGCGATGTCCGCGGCGTGATATTTGACAATGTCGTCGTAGGCCGCATCGGCATCGCTGGCGAAAGATTTCCAACGGGCAACGGCCGCGTCGTATGCGGATTGCGAGGGGGCGTAGGGACGTCCGCGCAGATAGTCGAAGGTCGTCTGATCGGGGTTGACGTATCCGACGCGGGCGCCGCCCTCGATGGACATATTGCAGACGGTCATGCGCTCTTCTTGGGTGAAGTTGTCGAAGGTCGAACCGGCGTATTCGTAGGCATAGCCGAGGCCGCCGTTGACGCCGAGTTGGCGGATGATGTGGAGGATGACGTCCTTGGAATAAACGCCGGGCGAGAGTTTGCCGTCCACTTGGATGCGGCGGACTTGCGGTTTGCGCAGGGCCATGGTTTGCGTGGCGAGGACGTCGCGCACTTGGCTGGTGCCGATGCCGAAGGCGATAGCGCCGAAGGCGCCGTGGGTCGAGGTGTGTGAGTCCCCGCAGGCGATGGTTGTGCCGGGTTGGGTGATGCCCTGCTCGGGTCCCACGATGTGAACGATGCCCTGCTTGCCGCTGGCGATGTCGAAAAACTTGATGCCGTTGTCAGCGCAATTTTTGCGCAACTCTTTGATCATGGCGTCAGCCAAGGCGTCGGAGAATGGTTCCTCGCGCTCGTCGGTCGGTACAATGTGATCAACGGTGGCGAAGGTGCGCTGCGGGTAGAGGACCTTGAGGCCAAGGTCGCGCAGCATGCCGAAAGCCTGCGGACTGGTGACCTCGTGGATGAGGTGCGTTCCGATCAGAAGCTGCGTCATGCCGTTGGACAGCTCGCGCACGGTGTGTGCTTCCCAAACTTTATCGAACAAGGTTTTACCCATAAGCGAACGCGCAATCTAACGGCTCGGCGGCGGGGCGGCAAGTGCCGGGGGAAACAAAAGCCAAAGGGGGTTGCCCCGTCACATCCAAAGCGAGCGATCCAGGGTGCGATATTGGATAGCTTCCATCAGATGATCCTCGCCAATGGAGTCGGCGCTGGCGAGATCGGCGATGGTGCGGGCGACTTTGAGGATGCGGTCGTGGGCGCGGGCGCTGAGGTGAAGGTCCTCAAGGGCATGCTTCATCAGGTTGTGGCTCGTCTCGGAGATCTGGCAGTGCTCGCGCATGTGGCGGGGCTGCATGCGGGCGTTGAGAGCAGGCTTGAGCGAACCCTCAAAACGCCGGGCTTGGCGGGTGCGGACTGCCTCGACGCGGGCCCGCACCTCGGCGGACGATTCCGCGGGGGCGGTGGAAGTAAGTTCGTCGTATTCCACGGGTGCGGCCTCGATGTGAATGTCGATGCGGTCAAGCAGCGGACCGGAGACGCGCTGCCGGTAACGTTCAATTTGACCGGGTGAGCAGCGGCATTCTCGTTTCGGGTGTCCGTAGAACCCGCAAGGACAGGGGTTCATCGCCGCGACGAGCATGATATCCGCGGGAAAAGTCATGGTGCCGGCGGCGCGTGAGATAACGACCCTGCCATCCTCAAGAGGCTGACGGAGGACCTCCAGCGTCGAGCGTTTGAACTCGGGAAGCTCGTCAAGGAAGAGAACACCGTGGTGGGCGAGGCTTACTTCGCCGGGGGTGGGGTTGGTCGAGCCGCCCAGAAGGCCCACGTCGGAGATCGTGTGATGAGGTGAACGGAAGGGTCGGATGGCCACAAAATTATTTTTGCCGGTAAGGAGTCCGCACACGCTGTGGATTTTGGTCGTCTCGATCGCTTCCTCCAGAACCATGGCCGGCATGATGGTCGAAATGCGCTTGGCCAACATGCTCTTGCCGGCACCTGGAGCGCCAAGGACGAGGAGATTGTGTCCCCCAGCAACGGCTACTTCGAAAGCGCGCTTGAGGGCCGCCTGGCCTTTCACGTCCGCGAAATCGACGTCAGCTTTCTGGTTTTGATGAAAGACCGCATCGAGGTCGGAGATGGTTGCGGGGATAGGAGCCTTGCCCTCGAGAAACTCGAAACATTCTCGGAGGTTACGCACGCCGTGAACCGCCAAGCCTTGGACGACAGAGGCTTCCTCGGCATTTTCCGCGGGAACGATAAGCACGGGCTTGCCGCGGCGCCGTGCCTCCAAAGCAATCGGCAACACGCCTTTGACCGGCCGGATCGCGCCGGTGAGGGCGAGTTCGCCGGTGATGCAGCAATCGGCCAAGCGGGGCAATTCGCGTCCGTGCGCGATGGCCAGCATGCCGAGGGCGATAGGAAGATCGAAGCTCGGCCCCTCTTTTTTGATGTCGGCAGGGGCGAGGTTGATCGTGGTGCGTCCGCGCGGCCAACGATAACCACTATTGGCAATGGCCGTGGTCACGCGGTCTTTACTCTCTTTGACGGCGGTATCAGGCAACCCGACCAGCACGACCTTGGGATCGCCGCTGCCCTCATTGACCTCGATCTCAACCTCGATGGCATCGGCGCCGTGCAGTGCAGCGGAGTAAACTTTTGTCAGCATGTGACATGATCTTTAGGCCGGTTCGGGCGGTGTGGCGACTCGAAATGATTCCGGCTTGTTGCATCCATATTCTTCCTCGGGGCGAACATTCAATGGATGGTTTCTCCCCCCATAAAATTCACCGGCAGAGGCTGAAATATATTTGAACGATCGTTTGGAACACTCGTCTAAATAATTATGGAATCCCCTGAAACAAACATAGGTCTATACCTGCGAGACATCAGCAAGGTCCCGCTGTTGACTCCTGAGGAGGAGATCAAGCTTGCGGCGCAAATCAAACGGGGCAACAAAAAGGCCCGTGAAAAGATGATCCAGGCTAACCTGCGCCTGGTGGTTAAAATTGCCCACGATTTCAGCAATTTCGGCTTGCCGCTGCTTGATCTGATCTCGGAGGGCAACATCGGGCTGATGAAAGCCGTGGAGCGTTTTGACCCGAAAAAAGGCGGCAAGCTGAGCACCTATGCTTCCTGGTGGATCAAGCAATCGATCAAGCGAGCCTTGGCCAACCAGAGCAAAACAATCCGTCTGCCCGTCCATCTCGTGGACAAGATCGGAAAGATCCGACGCGTCTCGGCGCAGTTGACCGAAGAGCTTGGTCGTGAACCCAGCGACGAGGATATCGCCGAAGAGTTGGGCTTGGCGGTGGCCAAAGTCACTCACCTGAAGAACGTCGCCATTCGTCCTGCTTCGCTGGATGCCAGCATCAGCTCGGAAGACGACACGCCGTTCGGTGACTTGGTTGGCGATGAAAAAGCGGAAGACCCATTCGAGGTCCTACGGGACAAAGATTTGCGCGGCGAAGTGGGTGACTTACTTGGAGCCCTGGACTCGCGGGAGCGCAGTATCATCGCTTTCCGGTTCGGTCTGGGCGGCGGGCGTGAGCGCACCTTGGAGGAAGTGGGTCACAAGTTTGGTGTGACCCGCGAGAGGATTCGCCAACTGCAAAACATTGCCTTGCGCAAAATGCGTCGTGCACTCGGGAAGCGCGAGGAGTTGAAGATTCCGCAAGGAATGCAGCCTGTCGTTTAGCCGTTTGTCATGGGCTCATGCGGCCAGCGGGCCCGGCGTTCACACGGCGGGTCCGTTTCGTGAAGCGGTCAGGGCACGACACGAAGCTGCACAGATTCGTGCCGGCGATCACCCTCGACGATATCAGTGACGACAACCAGGTGTTCGCCTGACTGGGCGATACGGCGCAAAAGCAGGGCTTCTTCGGCGGCAAAGACATTTCTCTCCGGCTCAGGCACAAAGCCCATGCGCTGGGCTTGCACCCCGTAAAGCAGGGCAAGTTTGCGGCAGACCTGCTCGTCCGGCGTGAAGGCGTGGATCGTGGCGTGCTGCGGGCGGAGGTTGGAAACGTAGCCCGCCATGCGTCCGCCATAAGTGAAGACCACAATTTTGGCATGCGGAAAGCTGTTTGCCAAACTCACGGCGGCCGCGACGGTTTTTTGGCGCGGGCCGTCGATAATGGCTTCCCGGGCGAAGCCCGCCCCACCGCTGCGCTCGATTCGGCGGGCCACACGGTCGAAGGTTTCGACGCATTGTGCGGGGTATTTGCCCACGCTGGTTTCTCCGCTGAGCATTATGGCATCGGCTTGTTCGAAAACGGCGTTGGCGACGTCGGTGATCTCTGCCCGGGTGGGGAGGGGGTTGGAAATCATCGATTCGAGCATATGGGTGGCCACGATCACGGGTTTACCCGCCTTGATGCAGCTTTTGACGATACGGCGTTGGATGATGGGAAGTTCTTCCATGGCACATTCGATGCCCAGATCGCCACGGGCCACCATCACGGCATCGGCGACCGCAATGATCTCTTTGACAAACTTTACCGCGTGCTGGTCTTCAACCTTGGCGATGATATGGGCCTTGCTTCCCAGGCGACAGATTTCCGCTCGCATCGCCACCACGTCCGAGGCTTCGCGGCAAAAACTCAAAGCGAAGTAATCAACATCCAACTCGACCCCGAGGGCGATGTCCTTGAGGTCTTTCGGCGTCATCGGAGGCAGATTCACTTTTACGCCTGGCAGGTTGATGTGACGGCGCGACCCGAGCAGGCCTTGGGTGAGGACCTCACATCGGATGCAGTTTTCTTTCTTCTCCAGCACTTTCATGTGGATGTTGCCATTGTCCACCATCACGACGTCACCCACGGTGATGTCATCGATTAGTCCGTCGTAGTTCACATCGACGGAGTATTGCTCCTCGCTTTTGCCGCCACGAACGGTGAACTCGATGACATCACCGGGCTTGAGGTCAAGGTGGGTGCTCACATCACCGGTGCGGATGGCGGGACCTTGGGTGTCCATCATGATGGCGATGTTGGCCGAGGTTTGACGGGCTACTTCCCGGATGCGGGGAACGATGGCCCGGACCCACTCGTGCGGGGCGTGGCTCATGTTGAGCCGGAAGACGTTGGCGCCTGCTTGAATCAACTTGGCCAGCATCTCCGGGGATTCGGTGGCGGGTCCAAGGGTGCAGATGATTTTGGTTTTGCGCATATTCAATAAAAACGGATTAAACCCCTCGACCGCAAGGCAAACGCGGTTGCCGAGAAATTGATCTTGCTCCGAGAGCTCCGCGCCGTTTTCTTGCAGTGTCATGAACGATCCATTTGGTGCCCTGCAAAAATTCTCCCCGACCCACGGCCGTGAGGCCTTCCTTTTTTCCTTGCCGAAACTCGAAGCCGCGGGACTCGGAAAAATCAGCCGTCTCCCGGTCAGTATTCGTATTGTCCTGGAATCCGTGTTGCGCAATTGCGACGGGCGCAAGGTCAGGCCAGAGGACGTGAAGTCCTTGGCGGCCTGGAATGCCATAAAGCCCGCCGAGGAGGAGATACCTTTCGTCGTGGCGCGGATCGTTCTGCAAGACTTCACAGGTGTCCCTTTGCTCGTCGACCTCGCGGCCATGCGCAACGCGGTGGCGGCGGCGGGCCAAGATCCGGCCATGATCGAGCCGCTCGTGCCGGTGGATCTCGTGGTGGATCACTCGGTGCAGGTGGATTTTTTTGGCAGCGCCCAAGCGCTCCGACTCAATCTGGACATGGAGTTCAAGCGCAACCGCGAGCGTTACCAGTTCCTCAAATGGGGTCAGCAGGCTTTCAAAACCTTCGGGGTCGTGCCTCCCGGGATCGGAATTGTGCATCAAGTGAACCTCGAATATCTGGCCAAGGGCGTGCTCTCCCAGTCGCTCAACGGATCGGAGCTTTTTTATCCCGACACGCTGGTTGGCACGGATTCGCACACCACCATGATCAACGGCCTCGGCGTCGTGGGATGGGGCGTTGGCGGCATCGAGGCTGAAGCGGGCATGCTCGGTCAGCCGGTGTATTTCCTCACGCCCGAGGTAGTCGGAGTCAATCTTACCGGCAGGCTGCGCGAAGGTGTCACCGCCACGGACCTCGCGTTGCATGTCACCGAGCTTCTGCGCAAAACCAAAGTGGTCGGAAAATTTGTCGAGTTTTATGGCGAAGGCGCGGCTTCCTTGCCTCTGCCGGACCGTGCCACCATCGCCAATATGGCGCCTGAATACGGTGCCACAATGGGCTACTTCCCGGTCGATGAGGAGTCTGTCAGTTACCTCCGGGCGACTGGACGCACCGCCGATCAATGCGCCGCCTTTGAGGCCTACTTTAAAGCCCAGCAAATGTTCGGCATGCCGCGCAAGGGGGACATTGACTACAGCGTGGATCTCGAGCTCGATCTCTCGACTGTCCAGCCCGGCGTGGCAGGCCCCAAGCGGCCACAGGACCGCATCAATCTGCCCAGCCTCAAGGACACCTTTCTCTCGCTCTTGGAGAGGCCTATCGCCGAGGGGGGCTACAACAAACCGCCCGGCACCCGTGGTCCGGCGGCCAAAGTTGATGTGACCAAGCCCCGGTTCGAAATCCCTGCCGACGAACAGAAGCAGGTCGAGGAAATGGAAGAAGACCGGCCGACACCCGACAACGTCGCCGGACGTTCGGGTGACGGCTCGGCGACACTCGACCACGGCAGCGTTGTCATTGCGGCGATCACCAGCTGCACCAACACTAGCAATCCGAGCGTCATGCTAGGTGCCGGATTGCTGGCCAAGAAAGCGGTGGAGCGCGGCCTGCAGGTCTCGCCGGCCGTTAAGACCTCTCTCGCGCCGGGGTCGCGCGTCGTGCAGGACTATCTCGCAACGACCGGACTGCAACCGTACCTGGACCGGCTCGGATTTCAGATTGTCGGCTATGGTTGCACGACCTGTATCGGCAATTCCGGCCCGCTCCCTCAAGCCGTGGAAGAGGCGATCACCGGGCATGATCTGGTGGCCGCTTCCGTGCTCTCGGGGAACCGCAACTTCGAGGCCCGGGTGCACCAAAACGTCAAAGCCAACTTTCTCATGTCCCCGCCGCTGGTCGTGGCCTTTGCCCTTGCCGGTCGCGTCGACATCGACCTCACCAATGAACCGTTGGGAACGGACAAAGACGGTAAACCTGTCTATCTCCGGGATCTTTGGCCCTCGCTCGAGGAAATCCGCGATGCCATGCAATCCGCCCTCAAGCCGGAAATCTTCCGCAAACTTTACAGCGATTTCGCTGAGCAAAATCCCAAGTGGAACGAAATCCCCGGTTCCGCCGGACAGCTCTACTCGTGGGACGAAAAGAGCACCTACATTCAGCATCCGCCATTCTTCGAGAATTTCTCGATGAAGCCCGGCAGCATTGCCGACATCAGAGGGGCGCGACCGATGGGCATCTTCGGCGATTCTGTGACTACCGACCACATTTCGCCGGCCGGTGCGATCAAGGCAGCATCACCAGCGGGCAAATACCTGGTGGAGCACGGAGTCGAGCCGCAGGACTTCAACAGTTACGGAAGCCGTCGTGGCAACGACCGGGTCATGACCCGCGGCACCTTTGCCAATGTGCGCATCAAGAACCTCATGGTTCCGGGAGTCGAGGGTGGCGTGACCAAATATTTCGCCCATGGCGCGAAAGATGGCGAACAAATGCCCATCTACGATGCCGCCATGCGCTACAAAGGCGAAGGAACTCCCCTAATCGTTATCGCCGGTCAGGAATATGGCACTGGATCGAGCCGCGACTGGGCGGCCAAAGGTACTATGCTTCTGGGTGTGAAAGCCGTCGTGGCTCAAAGTTACGAACGTATTCACCGTTCGAATCTTGTCGGCATGGGCGTGTTGCCGCTGCAATTCGAGGAAGGATCCGGCGCGCAGACACTCAAACTCGACGGTTCGGAAACCTTCGATGTGGTCGGTTTGAGTAATGACGTGAAACCCCGGCAAAAGCTGACGCTACGCATCACGCGGTCGGACGGCAAAACCGAGGAAGTTCCAGTTGTTCTGCGCATCGATACCCCGATCGAGGTCGAATACTACCGTCACGGCGGCATCCTGCCGTTCGTGTTGCGGGAGTTGATGGCGGGTTGATCAGCCCGCTTTCAGCACCTCGATGAAAGCCTCCTGCGGGATATTGACCCGCCCGATGCTCTTCATGCGCTTTTTGCCTTCTTTCTGCTTTTCGAGGAGCTTGCGTTTGCGCGTGATGTCGCCGCCATAGCATTTGGCGGTCACGTTCTTGCGCATCGCGCTGACGGATTCGCGGGCGATGATCTTGCCGCCGATGGCGGCTTGGATGGCCACTTGGTAAAGTTGGGTAGGGATGACTTCCTTGAGCTTGGCTGCGAGTTGGCGTCCGCGGGCTTCCGCCTTGTCACGGTGGACGATGGACGAGAAGGCATCCACCGGCTCGCCGTTGACCAAGAGGTCGAGTTTCACGAGCTTGTCGGCGCGGGTGCCGGCGTGCTCGTAATCCATCGAGCCGTAGCCGCGTGTGATGCTCTTAATCTTGTCGTTAAAATCGACGAGGATCTCGTTCAACGGCAGCACGCAGGTCAGCATGACCCGTCGCGTGTCGAGAGACTCGGTGTGGTCGAGTTGTCCCCGCTTTTCCATGATGAGCTGCATGAGGGGGGAAATGTATTCATTCGGCACCATGATGAAACACTTGACGATCGGTTCGCGGATTTCCTCAATGACGCTGAAGTCAGGCAGGTATTCCGGGTTGTCCACATGGAGGACTTCGCCGTTGGTTTTGTGCACCTCGTAAATGACCGATGGATACGTCGCGATAATGTCCATGTCGTATTCCCGCCGCAGCCGCTCGAGGACGATTTCCATGTGGAGCAAACCGAGAAATCCGCAGCGGAACCCGAAACCGAGGGCGACGCTGCTTTCGGCCTGGAAGACGAACGATGAATCGTTGATCTGCAGCTTCGCCATGGCCGATTTGAGATGCTCGAAGTCTGCCGTGTTGATCGGGTAGACGCCGCTGAACACCATGGGCTGGATTTCCTGAAAACCCGGCAGCGCTTCGGTCGCGGGGAAACGTGTGCCGGTGAGCGTGTCGCCGATTTTGATTTCGCTCGAAGTCTTGATGTTCGCGATCACGTAGCCGGTGTCGCCGTCTTCGAGCTTTTCCCGCGCTTCCATTTTCGGGGTGAAGACACCGACTTCCTTAACTTCGTAAGGACGGTTGTTGCTCATCATTTTTACGCCGTCACCCGCCTTGAGCGATCCGCTCATCATGCGGACGTAGGTCACGACACCTCGATACGAGTCGAACGTGGAGTCGAAAACCAGGCCCCGAACCTTGTCGTCATCCCACGGTTTGGGCGGCGGAATTCTATGAACAACAGCCTCCAGAATCTCTTCAATTCCGATTCCCGCCTTAGCGCTGGCGAGGATCGCTTCGTCCGCGGGGATGGCGAGAATGTCTTCAAGTTGCCGTTTGACGGTTGGAATATCCGAGTTTGGCAGGTCGATCTTATTGATCACCGGAATGATCGTTAGGTTCTGTTTCAGTGCGAGGTGGACATTGGCCACCGTCTGAGCCTCGACCCCCTGCGCTGCATCCACGATTAGGAGGGCTCCCTCGCAGGCTGCCAAGCTGCGCGAGACTTCGTAGGCGAAGTCGACGTGGCCGGGGGTGTCGAGAAGATTGAGCTTGTAGTCCTGCCCATCTTTGGCCCGGTAGGTCATGGTGACAGGGTGCGCTTTGATCGTGATGCCGCGTTCGCGTTCCAGATCCATCGAATCCAACAGTTGGTCCTGTTTCTCTCGTTCTGAGATGGTGCGGGTGGTCTCCAAGAGACGGTCGGACAACGTGGTCTTACCGTGGTCGATGTGGGCGATGATACAAAAGTTGCGCGTGTTCCGCATGGTGGTGGCGCAGACTATCCTTGAGCAGGCCCTTCTGGTCAAATCCCGCGTCGTTCCCGCAAATGATCTTGGAGCTTTGCTAAGTTGTGATGCTTTGACAGATTTGCTTGATGAGTAATTTTTCCCCGGATCTAAAGAAAAGACTGCTTGTTATGCTCGTGGTCTGTGCTGCTTTGATCATTCCGGTAGCGCTGGCGGCGGTGGGTGGATGGCGCATGTGGAAAGCGAGGAAATTGGCCGATGCTGAGTTTGCCGAATCTTTGCGCATATCGCTGGAGCGAGCAGCCAACGTTGTGTTGCCTTCGCCGACGATCGGGGCTGATGCCGTTGTATTGAATTGCCCTGCCGACAAGTTTGAAGCCGAAGTGCAGCGTGTGGTGCGTCTGGCCAATGGACTCGGAGGCAGCGCCTCATCTTGGAATGACGGTACCAGCATTCGCATCGTCGCCAATATTCCCTCGAATTCCGTGGACTTGTTTCGCGATGCAGTTTCTCGAAGGGTTATCGACATTGCCGGTGCCGGGGAATCTGGTCCGATGACGGTTGTCGAAGTTCTTCTGCGTTCTGATTTATAAGGAGTCGGGCGCTCCTTGTTTTTTCGTGCCGCGAAGATGATCTTCGGCTAAAGCCTTTGCCCCCATGGTGACATCCCAGCTTCCTGACCGTCGGATTTACGACCAGGCACGCAACATCGCCGACCTTTACCGGTTGGCAGCCGAGTTCTACGGTGACAGGCCTGCCCTGGCCAAACGCGATGCCTCGGGTGATTTTCGCTCCCAGACATACCGTGAGCTTTATGAATCCGCTTGCTCGCTGGCCACCGGTTTGATTGCCCTGGGGCTACTGCCTCGCGAGCATGTGGCGCTGCTGGCCGACAATCGTCCCGAGTGGATGCTGTGCGACTGTGCCGTGTTGCTCTGCGGCGGGGCGGATGTCCCTCGTGCCGCTGACGTCACCGCGCAGGAAATTTCCTACATAGTTGCGCACAGTGACTCGGCCATTGTTGTGGCGGAGAACCTATCCGTTCTCCGAAGGGTGCTCGAAGTGCGCGACTCTTTGCCGAAGGTCCGGAATTACGTGCTCATTGATGGTGAGCCGCCGGAAAACTGCGGAGTTCTCAAACTTTCGGACGTTCTCGAGCGCGGCAGGTATTTGCGTGCCTCGGGCGACCGTGTGGTCGAAGAGCGTTTGGCGCAAATCAAAGGCAGCGATATCTTCACCTTGATCTACACATCGGGGACAACGGGGACGCCGAAGGGTGTGATGCTTACGCATGACAACATGCTTTCGCAGGTGCGCTACCTGCCGTTTGAACTGTACCCGACCGACCGGGTGCTCTCCATTTTGCCCGTGTGGCACAGCTATGAGCGGGTGTTTGAAATGGTTGCTGTGAGCCGTGGGTGCTGCACGTATTACACCACAGTGCGCACGGTCGGAGAAGACCTGCGCAAAGTACGCCCGACCATGATGGCGTCTGCTCCGCGTTTGTGGGAGGGGCTTTACAATCGTATTTTGCAAAGCGTTCGCACGGCCCCGGCGTTCCGTCGGTCGTTGTTCAACGCTGCTTACCATTGTTCGCGCGAATACCAGCAAGCCCGTTTTTTTCTCACTGGGCAACTCATCGATCTGCACGGGCGTTCTTGGGGAGAGTCTTTGCGTTTGGCCTTGGTCAGCCTCCTGAAGCTCCTTGTTTATGCCGTTCCCTGTAAACTTCTTGATACTCTGGTGCTGAAAAAGCTGCGCGCCTTGGTCGGCGGGGAATTTCGCGGCACCGTCTCTGGAGGAGGCGCTTTACCGCCTCATGTGGACGAATTTTTCAACTACATCGGCATCCCGGTGCTCGAGGGTTACGGTATGACGGAGACATCACCCGTGCTGGCCGTTCGTACATGGCGCAAGCGCATCATTGGCACGGTCGGCCCTTTTTGGCCGCACACAGAGGTTCGCATCGTTGAGCACGGCACGGACAAAGTCCTATATCCGGCTCGTTTCACCCGCGGTGGAGGACGCGGTCTCAAGGGCGAGATTCATGCCCGGGGACCGCAGGTCATGCTCGGTTACTACAAAAATCCCGAAGCCACAGAAAAAGTGCTGCGCGACGGCTGGATGAATACAGGGGATATCGGCATGGTTACATTCAACAACTGCCTCAAAATTCTCGGACGTTCGAAAGAAACCATCGTGCTCCTTAACGGTGAAAATGTTGAGCCTGTCCCGATCGAGGCGCAGTTGCTTGAGTCGCGTTTCATTGAACAGTGCATGGTCGTCGGCCAGGATGAAAAGCATCTCGGCGCTCTCATTGTTCCGTCACTTGAGGCCTTGCGAGAACAAGGCTTTGAAGTCTCCCGATTGGAAGATGCGGCCAAGGACGAGCGTATCGTCCGACTGGTCGGTGCGGAGGTGCGCCGACTCGTGGGCAAAGAGCATGGCTTCAAGCCGTTCGAGACTATCCAGGGGTGGCGATTCGTGCCGAAGAACTTTGAAGTCGGCGACGAACTCACGCCTACGTTCAAGCCCAAGCGCCACATTATCACGGCCAAATACGAGTCATTGATCGATGAGATGTACCATCACACCCGCACGACGCGTCAGTTCTGACGCGTGGGAAGGTGTCCGGTGCAGTATTCATGGCCATCCCAGGCTACGCGGAAGTCGAGCTGCGGGTCGGAGAGTTCGGTGCGACCGCATGTTTTGCAGCGATGCATTGTCTCTTTTGCTTCAGGTTTGAATTTCCTCAGACGCGTGGCGTTATGCTGTCGCGAATGGATTTCCCGCACGAACCCCGGCGTAAAAAACAGCAGATAGTTGGCCAGCGACGCGATCATCGCCATCTTGGCGGAAAGCGGTATGGCGAGGAGTTGCAGTAGGTAAATTCCGCCGAGTACCCATGCGACATACTTCACTTTCACGCGCAGAATGAAAAAGAGGAATATTTCGTAGTTTGGCACAACAGTGGCAAACGCGAAGAAGAGCGACAGGTTCAGGAAAGTGTTCGATGGCCCGCCTCCGAAGAAGAAAGCCGCAAAAGTGCAGCCAACCATGCCCACGAGGTAAAAGACGTTCAGTTTGAGTGCGCCCCAAGTTTCCTCAAGTGCGCTGGCGAGGAACCACATGAAGAGAAGAAGAAAAAGCACCCAGAACCAGCTGCGAGTTTCCGGCACAAAGATATAGCTCACCAATCGCCAGACTTCACCTTGCATGATTTTCTCCGGCACCAGAGCAAGCATGCCTGCATACGCCGGATCAAGGCTCACCAGCAGAAAGGTGAGGGCATTCATCAGCACCACGGCCTTGATCGCACCGGGTGTGCCCAGCCAGGGCAAGCGGCGTTCCAGCTGGCTCCAGAATCTTTGCGACAAGGGCTCGCTCATCGTCCTGGCGCTTTCTGCTGCCACGGCCAGCGG
Organism: Chthoniobacterales bacterium; assembly: GCA_044343805.1. Taxonomy (GTDB): domain Bacteria; phylum Verrucomicrobiota; class Verrucomicrobiia; order Chthoniobacterales; family JACTMZ01; genus JACTMZ01. Next base: position 13,145 of record JBIJDZ010000025.1, read on the forward strand.
CCGTTGATTTCAAGCTCGAGCGAGAAGCTCAGGAATGTCCGGATAAGTACGATGACCGCCAGCACGGCCATGTTTTGGAGGGTCGGGGCTACTGCGACCGTTTTGATGATGTCGCCAGCCACCAGAAGCTCGAGTCCGAGAAGAATCGCCCGTCCGAGGTTTTGGCGGAGCGCCGTGTAACGATCAAGCCCTGCGGGCGGAACTGTCAGCAACGCCCGCACGGCGGCCCAGAGTATCCCGCCCACAATCACCGCGACGCCGCTCGCGTCAACGGCCATGCCAATCGTTTCCATAGTTTGCTGGAAGCTTTTCATGGCGAGAGAGCGTGCGCTGTTTTCTTCAAGGCGACAAGATCGCAGAAACTTTGCAGTCCTCGGTAGCGGCAGGCACAATCGCTCTCCAATGGGCATAGAGATCGAACGTAAATTTCTCGTCGTCGGCGATGCATGGCGTGACGCGGTTACGGCAACACGCACCCTGCGCCAAGGATATCTTTCCTGCAGCGAAACATCCACGGTGCGCGTTCGCACGGACGGTGCGTGTGCTTGGCTCACGATCAAAACAGGAGGGCGGGGGATTGTTCGTTCGGAGTTCGAATACAATATACCCAGATCGGATGCCGACGAATTGCTGGAAGCTTGTCACGGGCGAATGATCGAGAAAGTTCGTTATGTTGTTCCGTATGGCCAGCATCAATGGGAGATCGATGTCTTCCATGGGAAGAACGCCGGGCTTGTTCTGGCCGAAATAGAACTCGACGCAGAGCATGAGGAGTTTGCCCTGCCTCCCTGGATCGGCGAAGAAGTGACTGGCGACCGGCGTTATGACAATTCCAGTCTGGCCACACATCCGATGAGGCTGGGCGTATGATTTCCGGCAAATGAGATAGGTTGACAATTCTATCTCTGGACTTGGATGGGCAAATGACCCCATTGCCGGCAGCCCCCGTCTGCGTCAAACACGTTCCGTGAAAGCTGCGAGTCTCACCGCCTCATGGACGCACACTGATGATAATGGGACCACCACGGGGCGGCGCCGACTTGCCGGGTTTCCCATTCCCGGGAGAGCTTCCGCTCGCCGTTGGATTGAAAACTTGCTGGAGCCGGCCGACGTTCGAATCAACGGAGATCGTCCTTGGGACTTGCGCATTCATCTGGACGACTTTTTTACACGCGTTGCCGCGGAGGGGTCGCTGGGTTTCGGCGACAGCTATGTCGAAGGATGGTGGGATTGTCCGGCTATTGACGAAATGATGGCGAGAGTCTGGAAGGCCGATCTTCCCAAGCATGTCAGTGTATGGCGCGACTTGCCTGGCTTGATTCAGGCCCGGTTCTTCAATTTGCAGCGTGGTCGCCGCGCATTCGAGGTGGGACAGCATCACTACGATATCGGCAACGATTTGTACTCGGGGATGCTCGACCCGCGTATGATCTACAGCTGCGGCTATTGGGCCGAAGCCGATGAATTAGACAAAGCACAGGAGGCCAAGCTTGATCTTGTCTGCCGCAAACTGGAATTCCGGCCCGGTATGCGTGTGCTCGATATCGGATGCGGGTGGGGAGGCGCGGCGAAGTTTGCCGCCGAGCATTATGGAGTCAAGGTGGTGGGTGTCACCGTTTCAGCCGACCAAGCTGAATGGGCTCGAGAAAACACTAACGGACTACCCGTCGAAATCCGGTTGTGCGACTACCGCGAGATCAATGAAAAGTTCGACCGTATTTTCTCCATCGGCATGTTCGAACATGTAGGGCACCGCAACTATGGCGGGTATTTCGATGTCGTACGAAAATGCTTGGCTGATGATGGGCTCTTCCTGCTTCACACGATCGGTTCGTTGCTTACCACTACCCGGCCCGACGCGTGGATATCGCGGCGGATTTTCCCCAACTCCATGTTGCCCTCGGCGTCACACATAACCAATGCCGCCGAGGGGAGGCTCGTCATGGAGGACTGGCACAACTTCAGCGCAGACTATGACCGCACATTGATGTGCTGGTATCGCAATATCGAGGAGCGATGGCACAAGCTGGATGAAGCGAAATACAACAACGTCTTCCGCCGCCTGTGGCGGTATTACCTCCTCGGGTGTGCCGGGGCTTTCCGCTCACGCAAACTGCAACTCTGGCAAATCGTCTTTTCACGCGATGGGGTGCCCGGCGGTTATCGTCCGTCAAGAATCCGCTAAAACGCCAAGAAGCACCTTGCATTTTTCGGCTTTTCTGGCAGATTTCCAACTTTCTTGACCCTATCGTCCAGCGGTTAGGACACCGCCCTTTCACGGCGGTAACACGGGTTCGAATCCCGTTAGGGTCGCCACTCTTAAAAGCCCGCGAATCCGCTTAAATGCTAGCTTCGCGGGTTTTTTGTTGGTTTGCACTGAGGAGCAGGGAAAAGCAGCAAAAAGCGCGAAAATGCCCGTTTTTTTGGCAGCGAATTGGCAGCGAAACTGGGCTGATTCAGCATCCGTGCCGGGATTCTTGCTGCCAAAATTTTGGCAGCGAAAAATAAGACGCTTGCCCTCGGCTGTCTGCGGGATGATGTTTGCTCTCGTTGGATGCCTGAACATTCAACCGACTAGCTGACGCGCTGCGGACTAATCAACCGGGGCCAAGTCGCAAAACCAGTCAGAGACAGCCCGTCATTGCACTAGTCCCGGCGTGATAACCGGGGCGATAAGGTTCAGGCCTGTGCGGTGGCGGGCTTTTTTATTCAATAGCATGAACAAGAAAAAATCGTGCCGTTTCCAGACGGCGAAGGACGGAAGCCTTGAAATCGTATTACCGCTCAACCCAGAGGTTGTGCAGACAGCGGAAAAGACAGCGCGAATCATCGGGGTCGATCACAACGAGATGGTTCTTGAGTGGTTCAATGACTTGGTTCCCTGCCTCGCGGAAATGATCGAAGAACAATGCGCTGATTGTGCGACGTTCGCCACGCGGGAGGATGCAGAGGCGTTTCTTGGGCGGCTCAGAGCGGCCAAGCCTTGGCTGTCATCAGAATATGTGCCGGTTGAGACTGACTGCGGGTCATGGGCCATTGAGTATCCCATCGAAAAAGCGCAAGCGGCTATTTTAGCGCATCGCGCCGCCTGACGCTTAGGTCGTCTCACAATCGCCCGCTGGCTCCGGCTGGCGGGCGTTTTGTTTTGCTCGCCAGAATCATAAACAATCAATCTCCGGCGTCTTTGTTTTGTGCGGGTGTCGAGACTGCGGACACCAAAAGAAAACGCCTCTGCGGGGCGTATAGCGCGAAGGATTTGCAGGTTGCCCCGCTTTTATGCGGTTACGGGGCGCGGGATGATTGTAACCAGCGAGCGCGTGTCATCCCGCCGCCGCAATCCGCTTTTCCCCTGCAAGATGTTACTTCGCCCAGCGTTGGCGCGGAGTGGTCGCGCAAATGGTTTTGAGGTCGTCGAGTTGGTCGGGGTGGAAGAAAAACGGGTCGCCTTGATTGTCGCCGTTGGCGGCAAAGGGGACAACGTGCCCTTGATCGACTGCGCGGCGAATCCTCCACCAGCTTAGTTGATACTTCCGGCGTAGTCTGCTGGGAGAGAGCAGATAAATCGGCCTCTTGGGTTTCTTCGTGTTCATGGCTCAGTCGAGCAACGGGCGCAGGCCGTGGGCTTCAATCTGCCAGTCGGCACCATGTCTCATCTTCTCGGCAGCGAAGGGGGCGCGCTCGATGCCGTTGCGGATATTGCGGCAGTAGCTATTCCAGCGTGAAAGGTCGCAGGGTTCCCCGAGATACTCGCAGACTTTCGCCCATTGACCTTGGATTTCGTTATCTGCGGCTTGGATGGCGGAGAGGATGCTATCGCTAACCCTCTGCCATAGCGGGGCCGATGCGATGCAGGCGGCTTCATGCTTGGCGCGGGTAAGGTCGAAGAAGGCGATGCGCTTGCGCTTCCATTCCTCGATGCCGCCCTCGGCACGGATCTCTTTCTCGGCCTCGGCATCGCCATTGGCCGCACGCGCAAATAATTCATCAGCCATTTTCTTAACGGCGTTGGGATGCTCGCGCTCAAGGCTGGCGGATAGCTCCCGATCAATCGCGGCAGCGGCGAGCAGTTCGTCGCGGAAGGGCGCGATGGCCGGACGCAAATGCGCTTGGATGATGGCTTGAGGGTGTTTGATCTCCAGCGATGTGAGGCCAGAGCTTGCAGGGGTTGTTTTGGTTTTCATGGGAAATCAGAAGGTGATGCCGGTGGCTTCCAGTTCGGGCCTTAGTGCGTGAACGCTTGAGGCGTAGGCTTGCCACTCGCGGAGGGGGGCCGATTCGTTAGGACGGCGCAGGGCGGAGAGTTGCGCGACTAATCGGCAAAAGGCCATTTCGCCCGGGGTGGCGTTGCCACTCGCACACGCAATTGAGCGGGCCTTAGTGCGGGCGCGGTCGGCATAAGCTCTGGCTTTGATGGGGTCGGGTGCAATGTCGGCACCAAAGACCACTTTGGCGGCTCGCTCGATCTTCGGGACGATGTGGGAAGTCCTGGCACCCGGGGCCGGACGCGACGGGGCGGGCTTGGCCGGACGAATGGCATTGATGCCTTTCTTGAGCGCGGCAGCAGCTTGTTTGCTTCCTTGTCTGAAAGCGGCGAAGTAAAGGCCGGACAGTTTCTTTTTTTCTTCGGGGGATATTTTCATGGTCAGTTGAGGGTGAATGTCCCGCTTGGGCCGTGGGGGTTTTCCAAGTGCCATTGAATTTCGGCCAGTTGCTCGGGGGTCAGATATTCCTCCCAATCCACTTGAGGAATCATCGACCCATCTTCTCCCCAGACGCACACGGCCAAAAGCGGCGGGCCGTCGAAGGGAGCGCGGAAGCGGTGACATTGAATTGTCGCGGGCATACGCTTTGTTAAGTTGTCAAATCACTCAGCAAATGGACTTGCTGCGGATGCCTTCGCTCAGCCTTTGATGTAGCCAATAGACTTGAGGAAGCCCTCGAAGTCGTCGGCAGACTCGATGCTGCCGATCTCGATTGCCCGGGCGACGACATACCAGTCAGTAGCGGAGAGATGCGCGAAGCCTTCCTCGCGTAGTAAGGCGCGGGCATGGTTCTCGCTGTATCCAGCCTTGATAGACAGAAGGCGTGCGCCGAATTGCATTGAACGATTGCCGGGGCGTCCGGCTCGGGATTTGGTTTTGCTCATGGTGTTGGAGGGATTTGGAATTTTGGATTTTGGGGAAAGTTTTTTTTGCTGCTTGTTCGGACGAAGTAAATGATGCCGAAGCGGCAGTGTTTCAAACGCTGTCAGAGGTCTTCCTGTAGGGAGGGGGGGCTAACCGGCAATCTCCTCGGCCTCGGGAATCGGAGCTTGGTGCAGTTGTCGAAAGAATCCTTTCAGCCAATCTTCCAGCGCGGCTTGGGCCAGCGCGGGGTCAACCGGATTGCATCGCATCGCCAAGGCTCCCGGCATCGCGTCGGCAAGTTTGCGAACGTCTTTTAGGAACGAGACAAACGTCTCCCGCGCCTCGGCAAATAGGACAAGCTCGCCGGACTGGATGCGGAGGGCTTGCACTCGTTCGATCACTTCCAGCTTTCGCTTGAGCAAATCGGAGGCGAGCAAAGACCAGCGGCGGCCAAGCTCATCAATGGCCGGGTCGGTGTTGCCTGTTAGCTGTGCGGCCCGGGCTGACGCGGTTTGCGTGGCGGCTTCCAGTTCGCGAAAGATGCCCTCTGCCTCGGTTAGTGAATCGGGCAGTTTGCCCTTGGCGGTTTGTTTGACCTCGCTCCATGCGGTTTGCATCTCAGGCAGTTGCACTGCGGTCTTGCCTCGCAGCGTGGATATGTTCGCTCTACGCCATGCGCGGGCGGCTTCGATCTCTGCGGGCATCCCGCGCTTGCGTAGGTTGCAGACTTGCGCGGGAGATAACCCCAGCGCGGCGGCTTGTTGTCGGATGCTTATACTCATGTTCAGTGTTTAGTCTGTGGTCAAATGCGTCGAACACTCGGTTTGATAAGGAATGACCGAAACACCCCGCCTTGCCTTAAGCGGTAAGAGAGTCCTCATGGCGGCATTGGTTACGTTTAGCGGTCGCCATTGCTCGCTTGTCGGCAGGAGGCGTTCGACCATCCAGCCGTTGCCGTAGTCGGCAAGCTCCGCGTCGATCATCGCCCCGTTGCGGCTGGCGAGTTGCAGGCCGTCGAGGATGGGGCCACGGGCGGCGGTGGCCTCCGTTCCATCATTGAAGGCGACAAAGGCCTCGGCTCGATGGGGGCGGAGATGTTCGACTTGGACGCGGGACAATCGGCCCCTGCGGAGTGCCGGGGCAAGGTTGGCCGTTGGGGGGCGATAAAGTCGCCTTCTTTCAGTGGGGCAAGGTGTAACTTTATCGGCCTCTTTTTTCTCTGTTAATCGCCCTTCTTGCCCTTGCCCCCCCCTTAGGGGGTGGGGCAAGGTGGGCAAGGTTGGTAAGCCGTGCCCGTGGGCAAGGTTGGGGCAAGGTTGGGGCAAGTGGGCAAGGTTGGTCATGCTGCCGCCCTCCCGCCGTTAATTTCGCGGTATGGTTTCACGATCTTGTGAAGGTGTGCCGCCCCCTGCCGATCAATGGTCAGGTGTCCGCCTTCGATCAACCACGTGACGGCATTATCGACATACCCGCTATTGCCCAAGCCTCGCAGCGTGCCTTTGGTCTGCGGGCCGTTGTCCTCGAGGAAGCGGCTGATTTTTTCCATCAGCGCGGTGGGTTGCCACTGGCTTTTGATTTCGTCGGCTGGCTCGGCAAAGCGGATGTCCGGCTTGCCCTCGGCGTCTTTATCGAAGCAAAGGTCAACAACGGCGGTTCCAACGGGGCCAACGCCTCCGCATCGGTCTTTGCTGACGATCAAGCGGACGCTGCCGTTGATCTCCGGCGAGTAGGGCTTAATCAGCTTGGCCTCATAGACTGCACCATCATAGCGGCCAAGTTTCGCCCCGCTGCCGCGTGCCCATCGTCCCCGGGACTCCGTATTTTTTACAACGTGGTCGGAGATAAGGACGGCGCATCCGGCATCGGTGAACGGGCGCAACCGCTCCCGGAAGAATTGCAGGATGTCGCCGGGGATGTCCTCGCTTTTGCTCTCAGCGGCCAAGGCCTCCGCCAAGCCGTCGAGAACAACGAGAGCGGGCTTATGCTCGGCAGCCCAAGCATGAAGTCCGGCGAAGTCGTGCGGCTCCGGGCTTTGGACGTAGTGGAAGCGGGACAGCAAATCCTCTTGCCTTCCGCCAAGGGAGAGAAAGCGCGAGCCAATGCCAACAGCGTTGTCCTCAGGGTCAAGGTAAAGGACGCTGCCGCCGTCGTGCATGATCTCAGCGCAAATACAAAGGGCGATATTGGTTTTGCCCGTCGATGGCTCTCCATGAATCTCGTTGAGCCTTCCGGCATAGAGTAGGTGCTTGCCCTCTCCGATCTGGCAAATGCTCGGCAGTTCGCGCTTGAAGCCTTGGGCCATGAGTGCCGAAAAGTCGGCAAACTTGGGCGGCTGTGGCGGTAAGCCTCCGCAAGCATCGCTTCGCTTTTCAAGCCGGACGATTTCGCGGGAGTATTCTCCGAAGTTGATGCGCCGAGCTGCGTAGTCGGCGGACAGTTTCCGGCGTTGTCGATCTACGCTGGCGGCAATTAAGTCGCTGGCGCGTTGCTTCAATATCTCCGGGCCGATCTCCGCTCCGGCTGTCATGACCTCCAGCACGCCAGCCGAACCTTGCCCAAGTCGGGAAGCCAGCCCCGCCTTGTCCAGTTGAAGATGGATGTCCGGCAGGTTGCTGAAGCCGTGCTGCCAGCGGTCGCGATTGTCGATCAACCAGCGGAAGGTTTTTCCGTGGTCAGGGTTGGCGAAGTCCTCCGGCTCGATGGCAACGGCGGCATCATCCAGCGGCCCGAAGCCGTTGCAGAGAATCCCGCCCAAGACGATTTTGCCAATGCTTAGGTCTTGTTCTACTGCGTTGGCGGCGTCCATGTGCGCCGTTTCAAAAAAGGCGGCTTCGCCTGCGGGTTGCGCTTTGGTGACGTTTCTCATTGCTGCACCCCTTTCAGCGTTTCGAGGAAAACGGCCAGCTGCCGCATGGCGAGTTGGTCAGCCTCATGGCCGAACGCGGCGAACAAGACATAATGCCGCGCCCAGCGGACTTGAAGCCACTTTGACAATTCGCCCAGAGCATCGGGCTTTGGTTGCTTTGATGATGCGGCGGCGGTTTCTTTGCGGGGGCCGCCGCCCCTTTTTTCGGGGGGCTTCATTTGGTTACGGCCTTGATCTCGAATTTTTCTAGAGCCTTTTGCACGGCATCGGGGCGGAAGCGGACAGCGCGCCCCAGTTTCAATACGGGGATGCGGCGTTCGGCTATCCACTTGCCGACTGTGCGGGGGCTGACTTGGTAAGTGCTGGCTACGTCTTGGCGTGTCCAGATGGGGGCGTTGGTTGGGATGTGTTGAGTCATGATGCTTTGGGTTTCTTGTCAAAGGGCATCGGCGCTTTTTTGCGCCTCTGCTTGACTCTTGGTGCAATTATTTGATTATTACCTTATGCCCTTATTACTCTGTGATCTTGCTCCTTTGGTGGGGAAGGATGAGGACACGCTTGCCCGATGGTGTGAGCGTGGCGGAGTCATTCCCGGCGCATACAGGACACGGGGGGGCACTCAGCGGCGGGGGAAGTGGCGGGTTGCCCTTCCTCGGGTGCATCCCGACGATCTCGCAACGGCTCGCGCTCGCTACCGTAGGGACGGCATCGCTTTTGGCGAATATGTCGCGCTTCTCACTCTCGATCGTCTTTGCAATCGAATCGTTGCCAATGCTCGAAAGTTTGCTCGCGGGCAGAAGAAGAGCCTGAAAGAAGCCTATGACAGCTTAATCAAAAAAGAGGCGAGCAAGACCGCTGCCGAGTTTGCGGCAAAGGGCATTCGGGTCACAGCCGTCCACGGTCGGCAGATATTGGCAAACATTGCCTCGCTTGAGGCGGAAGCTGCCGCGAATTATTGGAACTCTGGGCCAATATCATTTGCGGAATTGATGGGAAGAAGGGCCACGCCAAGGAATGACGATTGGCGGCGTCTTGTTGTTTCCGTGGCGTTTCAAGCCTATGCAGGGACACGGCCAGCGAGAGTTTTGACCCTTGGCGGCATGGCAGAAGCCTTGGGGATTCCGGCGGCGAAAATGGCTCCGGGTGCAGAGATGCGGAAAATTGTCGAAGAATCCCTGCATGAAGCGGCCAGACTTAACGGAAGGGATCACGGCGAAGTTAAGCCCTGCGAAGCGGAGGTTGTTTTTGCCATTTCCCGATATGCGGGCGGTGCGGCTTGGTCTGACGTTGCCGTTGTGCTTGGTGACTTGGTTGTGATTTACGGCGAAGCGGCGGTTGATGATTCCATCGAAGCGGCAGTTGAACAAAGCGCGCAATTTCAGGACTGCTTCAGGGGCGGGCGGGAGCAACACCATAGTTGCCGATTTTTCAAGATTGCGGCAGCGGCAGCACTTTAAGCGGCGGAATCTCCGCTTTCGGCTTTGTCGCGGGTTGCTGGCGACCCAAGGTGTCGGTGCGGGTGGGAGACGTGGCTACCGTAGCCACGTCTGGCCTTTGTCTTCCGACAAATGTGTGATGCACCCCGCAAACCTCCGCAATGCGCCTGTCCGACCATTCCGGCCACCGCTCCAAAGCAATGCGGGGCGGCGATTAGCCAATGGCCACGATCTTGCCCGTTGCAGCAGCGGCGGGGCGGATGTTGAAAAATCGCTCAGCATCTTCTTTGGTGACGGGGCGTTTGTAGTGCTTTTTGATGATGGCCTCGCTTGTTCCGGCATCCAGCGCGGTTTGCCAATCTCCGACAAGCTGCCGACGATAGGAAATGAAGCTGTGCCGATGCGCGTCTTGCGGCCAAGGGTAAAGGCCAGCGGTTTTCCATGCGCGGCGTAACGGGTGCATGAGATTGCGCTTGATGATAGGGCCGGACTTTTTCGCCACGGGCAAAAGCCAATCGCGGAGGTTGTCGGGCATCGGCGCAAACCTCTCGCTGTTCACTTTGGAGATGTCCGCCGTTACATTGATGTAACCCTTGGCAAAATTCACGGCGCGCCAGTCGAGTTTCTCCACTTCCTCGCGGCGTAGTCCGCCGAAAAGCACCAGGGCATTAAGCGCGCAAACGTCATCATCAGTTGAGGCGGCCATGAGTCGGGCGGCTTCCTCCACTTCCAGAATGATGCGCGCTTTGTCGGGTTCGTCGGCTCGCTTCAAGTTGCGCTTGTTCAATGAAAGCGTTGTCCAGTTGCGCGGCTTCTCCGCTGCCCATCCCCAAAGTTGCACGATCTCTTTGCGGTAATCGTTGCGCGTTGCAGGGTGGGGGATGCTGTGCAGGAATCCTTGCAAGTCGTCGGCCTCGATCTCCGCCATTGTCTTGCCCTCGAAAGCGGCGGCGACTTTGGCTAGGCGGTTGCGAATGTCGCCCAGCCGCACTTTCCCAATCTCTCCGGCATCGGCCTCGCGTTGCTTGGCTTCGATGAAAGCGGCGACGGCTTCCGACAATGGCGCGCTTTTCTTGGCGGCTCGCAAATGTGACAGAGCAAAATCAATCGCCCATTGCACGGACTTCCCGAAAGCGGCGAGTTCATCGTTGCGGACGGCGGCGTTGCCCTCGTTGGTGCGTTTGATACGTTGTGCCTCGGCATCAATTTTCGCCTCCTTGAGCGTGTCGAAATAATGCCGTTCGCCTTTGCCGTCTATGCGGCAATCCACGAGAAACACCTTTTTGCCGTGGTTTGTGACTTGGGAGATTTTCGGCCATGCGTTTTTCATCATGCCCAAAATTTTGGCAGCAAATTGGCAGCAAGGCAAATCTTCTCTGTAAGTGTCCGCCCTTTCACGGCGGTAACACGGGTTCGAATCCCGTTAGGGTCGCCAGATTTCTCTGGTGATCGCCGCAGGCGAATTCGAGCTCAGTTCGAGCAGTAGCTCGTCGTAGCGAGCGAAGACAGGCGTAGCCAATCCCGTTAGGGTCAAGCTTTGCTCGACCCGCCATCCTCGACACCGCCGCAGGCGCAAACTTGGAAAGCTCGCGCAGCGAGCAATCCCGTTAGGGTCGCTTTCCTCCCCCCCCTCAGACAGCTCGCCATCACCGAGGGCCCACAAGCGCATGATTCCAAAGGCGAGCAACTCGGCGCTTTGGCCAGCATGATTTGCTGCCGCAGCTAGGAAATCTTTGACACCCTCACTCGCTGTCAAGGTTTGCGGTCTTTTGCCGAAATGTTTCGCAAGGCTTTACAAAAGCATGCCGTAAAATTGATGGAACACTGCACGCTCCAAGTAAATCTGTAATGGATTGCGCAGTGAAAACATATCTGACTCGGGTCTCAATTAACGAATATCGTAGTTCGTGAATACACGACCAGCGCGGCATTCGGTCTTGATTGAGTATGGTCGCGACGGCGGAGAAAAATTTGCGAAACGATAAACCTTTTTCTTTGACAATTCTGATCAAACGGAATTCTATCCCGCGCTTCCAGCGTTCATCCAATACGAGTTTATCGCATGCAGAAGTATTCCAAAGCAAAGAATAAAGAATCGTCCAAACGACTTGATCCCAAGTTCCGGAGGTTGATTTACGGTTGTTTCTTCGGGGTTCTTTGCCTCGGCGGATTGTTTTACTATTTTACGCTTCGCGAAGAGTCGGCCTTGGTTTCTCGCCATTCCGACGCGCCGTCTTCATTGGGCAAGTCGCTTTCCACGGTCCCGACGCCGACTGGTGAGTCAAAATTGTCTGCTGCCGCTCTCCCCGTCGGCGACCAAGCCGCTAGCGCGGTGCTGGATGCAGCTTGGGCGCCCGGTTCTCTGCCCCCAGAGTTCCCGGAGCTGGAGGCCATGGCAAACCGACCATCCACCGAGAGCGAGATATTCAACTATCCCGATCCTGTCGCTGTCGGGCCCTATGCGGAACGATCCATCGGTGGTGTGCGCTCTGCCCAAGCCACAGTCGCAGTTGCCGGCAAGAGTTTCGCCTTGGCCTCGACAGACGGAGGTGAATTTCCCCGGGTCTTTGTCGCACCGGAACAGTCCGCGCAAATCTCGGTGCGTCTGCCCGACATCGGAACCAAGGAGCGTGTGTTGGTCAGGGCTGAGGATGGGGGGGCGTTTGCCGACGGCGAGACGGCGCGCATTTTTGTGACCGACGAGCAAGGGCTTTTGCAGTTTGATGCCCGTACTTCCGTCGAAGCCGGCACGCATCGTTTTGTGGTGGTGGGCAACGATCAAGAATGGATTCTTGATCTATGGGTCGGGCCGCCCAGCCCTTTGCGTATCCCGCCACCTTTGACTGGCGGCTGATGCGTGTGCCCACTTCTCTTTTTTGCTTCGTGATTATTTACCGATCTCAAACCCACACTCAAAAAACATAGCTGAATGAAACTGACACGTCTTGCCGTAAGCGCCTTGTATGCCGCCGTATTCCTGGTGCTTTTCTTGCCGTTGGCCCATGCCCAGAGCTGCGGCAACTCGAACCCAGCCGGGCAAAGCGCGGGAGCCGATGGTTCGAAATCGCACGGCGATCAGGACCAAGAGAAGTCCTCAGACGAAGCCGACGATAACAATTGCAACGGTTCGGCTGCCGGCAATCCATACAATGTCATTTCCGGCTCCGCCATTCGTTCCGTCGAAGACCTCCAATCGGTAACCGTCTCCACGGGACAGACACTGAGGTGGCAGCGAAACATGATTTCCCGCACCCCGCAGGGTACTGCTCTTCTCGGTTCCGGTCACAATGCGCGCCACAGTTACCAGTGGGAGATATCTCGCATTGCCGACAGCGCCGACGGCCGGCCGCAGTACCGCGTCAACTATCCCGCTGGCGCCAGTGTTGTCTTTGTGCAGATGCCGGATGGCCAATTTGCCAAGCCCCCGAAGATACGCGAGCAACTGTTGGCCGATGGCAAAGGGAACTTTTACCTGCAAACGCCTTTCGGCAACAAGATCGGGTTCGGTCCGATCCAAGCGGGTTCGAAAAATCTGGCGTTCAAAGGCTATTGGGATCGCGAAAGCCGGTTTTTTGCCGCCCAACACGATGCCGGGGGGCGGTTGACCAAAATGACCGAGCCGGGCGGACGCTGGTTGCAGGTCAGCTACCAAAAATTCCCGCTCCGCCGCGCCAACGGCCAAACAGGCAACCAGCTGGCCGTCAAGGGGGTCGTGACCTCGGATGGACGCGCGGTTGATTACAATTACGAAACCCGCTCCGAAGCCGGGTTTGGCGTCGATTACCTCTGCCTGACGCGAGCTGACTATGGCGACGGGAAAAAAGGTTTATACGACTACGAGTTCCTCAAGGAAGGACAGAAGCCACAAGTAGTGCGCTTCGAAGATTCCCGCGCCAAATCCCCTTCGCAACGAATGGTCTATTCCTACGAAGTGCTGGGTATTCAAGGAGCGGTGACCGCCGAGCGTGACCCAGATACCGGAAGCGACATCGTGCGCCTTGCCAATAACCCGAAAGGCGTGAACGTCGTATACGCGACGGGTGCCGTTGATGTTTTCGAGTATAACAGGAGCTCCGCGCTCAACATCACCGGCCGCATCAACGGCGAAAAAGCCCGACGCATGTACACCTACGATGCCGGCGGCAACGGTCTGCTGACCGACAAATACGACGCGCTAGGACGCCACTTTCAATTTGTCCGCAACGCCTTCGGGAGTCTCATCGGACGCACTCTGCCCGATGGCAGCACGGAGGCTTGGGAGCGCGACGCCAACAACCGCGTACTCAGCTACACCGACCCCCTCGGCCGCACCACCGTCTACCAGCGGGATAGTCGCGGCAATCCCACACACATCATCTACCCCGACGGCACCGTTGAATCCGCCATTTACAACTCCCTCAGCCTGCCCGTTTCGAAAACCGAACGCGACGGCCGCACGACACAATACACCTACGACGCTACCGGCCTCATGCTCACCGAGACCGCCCCGGACGGCGGCGTGACCTCTTACGAGTACAACACCGCCGGCTGGCGTACCGCCGTCACCGACCCGCTCGGCCGCACCACCCGCTACGCCTACCAAGAGAGCGGCAAGGTCTCGCGCATCACTTACCCCGACGGAACCTCCGTTGCTTACACCTATGACGCTTTCGACAACCCGTCGTCCATGACCGACGAGACAGGCGGGGTCACTACCTACACCCACGATTATCTCGGCCGCATCACCTCGATCACCGACGCCCTCGGCCGCACCACAACCTTCGAATACGACTACTCGCTCTACAACAACGGCTCGTCGCTCACCTATGCCGGGCCCTCCCGCGCAATCGCGCCGGATGGGCGGCGCATCGCGATCACGTACGACACGCTGTTGCGGCGGGTTTCCATGACCCAGGGCGCCGGCACCCCCGATGCCGCCACGGTGCGTTACGCCTACGATGGCGTGGGCAACGTGACCTCTTTTACCGACGGCGCCGGGCAAACCACCCTTTTTACCCGCGATAACCGCGATCGCTTGGCGGCCACGACCGATCCGTTGGGCCATACCACCACCTACGGCTATGATGCGGCAGGGCAACTGCGGCAAATCACCGACGCTTTGAGCCGGATCACGACCCGCAGCTATGATGCTGTGGGGCGCGTCGTCACCGAGACCAATGCCAACGGTGAAACGCTCGCCCTCACCTACGATGGCGCAGGCCGGCCGCTGACCTTCACCGACGCCCGCGGCATGGTCTACTCTTTTGCTTACGACGCTGCCGGGAGAATGTCCGCCAAGCGCTATCCCGACGGCTCGGTTGAGTCGGCGGCATACAACTTGGCGGGCGAGCCAATCACGCGCATCAACCGTGCCGGGCAGATCCAGAGCCTGC